>DASSQW010000103.1:0-2163 GCA_035702165.1 Candidatus Nanopelagicales bacterium | reverse complement strand
TGGGCGAACCGACGCGATCAGCCGACGTTCGAGCGCTCCCCCTCGGAGCCGCCGCGCGCGGAGGCCGCCTGAGGCACGGGCTCGATGTTGGTGCTGCTGACCAGCTCCTGGACCACCTCTGTCGCGACGTCGGCGCGCTTCTCGGCCTCCTCCTTCTGCGCCACCTCGACGCGGGCCGCCTGCCACGCCGACCAGTGGCCGGAGACCAGGGCCCACAGGCTGAGGGCCGAGACGTAGACGACGCTGGTGACCCAGTGGGTGACCAGCGAGATCGGGATCATCACGAGCCAGAAGATGGTGAGCCAGCCGTTGACCCGGCGCATGAACACGGGATCGCCCTGCACGCTCGCCCACAGAGACTTGATCAGGGACACCGCAGCTCCTCTTCTTTCTCTCGCCCGCCGCGCGCACTCCTTTCCCCGTTTTCGCAGGTCCATGCCTGTTTCGGTGGGAACGCCGCGGGTAGCAGCCCGCACGGAGCTGTGACCCCATGCGACTCAAGCGGAGCCGGCTGACCGAACCGGGACTGCGTCGGCGCGCAGCGGGACGGGGCTTCACCTACATCGACGCCGACGGTGCCGTCGTGCGCGACGCCGGGCTGCGCGCCCGTCTCGAGACGCTGCCCATCCCACCGGCGTGGACCGACGTCTGGATCTGTGCCGACGAGAACGGCCACATCCAGGCGGTCGGGACCGACGCCGCCGGCCGCAAGCAGTACCTCTATCACCCGGTCTGGCGGCAGCGGCGCGACCTCGACAAGTTCGACCGCATGGTGCGCTTCGGCGCCCGGCTTCCTGCGGCTCGGCGTACCGTCACCCGCCAGCTCTCGCAGGGCGGCACAGGGCGCACCGCCGTTCTCGCGGCTGCGTTCCGGATGCTCGACTCGACGCTGATCCGCGTCGGCGGCGAGCAGTACGCCAAGTCGTCGGGCGCGGTGGGTCTCGCGACGGTACGTCGCAGCGCGGTCGTCGCGTGCTCCGGCGAGGTGCTGGCGCTGAAGTTCGAGGGCAAGTCGGCGATCGAGCACGAGCTCGAGGTGCACGACCGCGCGCTCGTGTCCGTCGTACGCCGGCTGGTGGAGCGTGACGAGAAGGGCGACGTCGAGCTGCTCGCCTACGACGACGGCGAGGGCTGGCGCGATGTCCGCAGCTCCGACGTCAACGACCACGTGCGCGCGACCGTCGGCGATGAGTTCACCGCCAAGGACTTCCGCACCTGGCATGCCACGGTCACTGCAGCCGCTGTTCTGCTCGACCGGGGTCCGCAGGACTCCGACCGCGCGCGCCGCCGCGTGGTGTCCGAGGCGATGCAGACTGCGGCCTCCCGACTGGGCAACACCCCGGCCGTCGCGCGGTCGTCGTACGTCGATCCCCGCCTCATCGAGGCCTACCACCGCGGCGTCCTGCTGCCCACCACCCGCTCCGCCGAGACAATCGTCCGCGAGCTGCTGTCCCCCTGACGCTCTGCTTCGAGAGTCACGACGCGTCGCAGGAAGCGCGCTCCTCCTCACGATGCCGCCCGGCCGCGTCGAGGCGCTGATCGGGGCCGGTCAGCCCCTGGGACGCGACAACGTCAGAGCGACAGGGCCGGCGCAGCCGGTCGCCACGGGGCAGCCGCCGCAGGAGTCATCGGGGCACGCACCGGCCAGCGGTGCGGCGTCGACGAGTCGCAGGGCCACGAGCTGGTCGAGCGCGACGCGCACGAGGTCCTTGCCGAGGCCGGTGCGCTCGGCGAGGTCGTCGACCGTGCGGGCCCCTCCGGTGAAGGAGTCGAGGACCGCGGCGAGGCTCATGAGAGCGCCACCCCGGCCTGGAAGATGGCGACGGCGAGGCACCACGCGACGACGAGCTGGACGCCGACGCCGGTGAGCGTCCAGCGCAGCCCGATCTCGCGGCGCTGCGCGGCGAGGGTTGCGACGCACGGGGTGTAGGCGAGCAGGAAGACGAGGAACGCGAGCACCGCGGGCGTCGGGTGACCGCCGGACGACGAGGTGAAGCTGGCCCTCAGGGCGTCGCCCAGAGCTCCCGGGTCGTCGGCCGACTCCGGCTCGGCGGTCGCGAAGGTCTGCGCCCACGAGGAGATCACGGCCTCCTTCGCGACGAAGCCGACCATGAGCGCGCTCGTCGCCTCCCAGCTGCCGAAGCCCGCGGGGTCGAACACCGG
>DASSQW010000102.1:0-14948 GCA_035702165.1 Candidatus Nanopelagicales bacterium | reverse complement strand
CCCGGCGGGCCCGCAGGGCTCGGTGGTCGAGGTGCGTCCCCTCGACGACCTCGAGGACGTCGTCGCCGACGGCGAGGCGAGCATCGGCGTCATCGCCACCCCGGCAGTCGCGGCGCAGGACGTCTGCGACCGGCTGGTCGCTGCCGGCGTCACGAGCATCCTCAACTTCGCGCCCGTCGTGCTGACCACGCCCGACGGGGTCGGCGTCCGCAAGGTCGACCTCGCGACCGAGCTGCAGATCCTCGCCTTCCACGAGCAGCGCCGTCAGCCGGGGGTCCGCTCATGACCCTGCTCGTCGTCGGCGTCAGCCACCGCACAGCGCCGGTGTCGCTGCTCGACCGCCTCGCGCTCGTCGAGGGCGGGTCGGAGCGGCTCGCGGGCGACCTCCTGGCGTCGCCGCACGTCGCCGAGACGCTCGTGCTGTCGACGTGCAACCGGGTCGAGGTCTACGCCGAGGTCAGCCGCTTCCACGGCGCGGTCGTCGACGTCACCGAGACCCTCGCCAAGACCACCGGCGTCGCCCGCGAGGAGCTGACGCCGCATCTCTACGTGCGCTACGACGACCGCGCCGTGCAGCACCTGTTCGAGGTGACCTCCGGCCTCGACTCGATGGTCGTGGGCGAGCAGCAGATCCTCGGGCAGGTGCGCGCCTCGCTGCGCGCAGCCCAGGAGGGCGCCACCGCCGGCCGCAGCCTCAACGACCTCGCGCAGGCGGCGCTCCGCGTCGGCAAGCGCGTGCACCACGACACCGGCATCGACCACGCGGGCGCCTCCGTCGTCAGCGTCGCGCTCGAGCTCGCCGCAGCCTCGCTGGGCGGATCGCTGGAAGGACGTCGCGCGCTGGTCGTGGGCGCCGGCGCGATGAGCTCGCTCGCCGCCACGCTGCTCGCGCGCTCGGGTACCTCCGACATCGTCGTCGCCAACCGCACGTTCGTGAACGGAGAGCGCCTCGCGGCGACCGTGGGTGGCCGTGCGGTGGAGCTCGCCGCCGTCGAGGGCCTGCTCGGCTCGGTCGACGTCGTCGTCTCGTGCACCGGCTCCACGGGCCTCGTGCTGACCGCCGACCAGGTCCGCACCGCGCGCGCCGGCTCCAGCCGCCCTCTCGCCGTCGTCGACCTCGCGCTGCCGCACGACACCGAGGAGTCGATCGGTGGGCTCGACGGCGTGCACCGCATCGACCTCGCGGCGGTCGCCGAGGTCCCCGAGGCCGCCGCTCCGGAGAGCGACGTCGCGCTCGCGCGCACGATCGTCGCGGAGGAGGTGCGGGCGCACGTCGCGGCCCGCGCCGCCCAGCGCGTCGAGCCGATCGTGGTGTCGCTCCGCGCGCACGCCGAGCAGGTGGTCGAGGCCGAGCTGCAGCGCCTGCGCCTGCGCCTGCCCGATCTCGACGACGACTCCGCCGAGGAGATGGCGCGCTCGCTGCGCCGCGCGGTGTCGACGCTGCTGCACACGCCGACCGTGCGGATGAAGGAGCTCGCGAGCGACCCCGACGGCACCCGCTACGCCACTGCCCTGCACCGCCTCTTCGACCTCGACCCCGAGGCGATCGAGGCGCTCGGCGCGGCGCAGGAGTCCGCTGCCGACCCGACCGTCTCCCAGCTGCTCGGAGGTGCGGAGTGACCATCCGCATCGCCACCCGCGGCAGCCTGCTCGCGCGCACCCAGTCCGGCCACGTCGCCGACTCGCTACGGGCGGTCTCCGGCCGCGAGGTCGAGCTCGTCCACGTGCGCACGCACGGCGACGCCGACCAGACCACGCCGCTCGCGTCCTTCGGGGGAGTCGGCGTCTTCGTCACCGCGGTGCGCGACGCCGTGCTGCGCGGCGAGGCCGACGTCGCGGTGCACTCGCTCAAGGACCTCCCCACCCAGCCCGCCGCGGGTCTCGAGATCGCCGCCATCCCGCTGCGCCAGGACCCGCGCGACGTCCTCGTCGCGCGCGACGGCCTCACCATCGGCACCCTCCCGGAGGGCGCGCGCGTGGGCACCGGCTCGCCGCGCCGGGCGGCGCAGCTGCTCGCGCTGCGCCCCGACCTCGACGTCGTCGCGCTGCGCGGCAACGTCGACACCCGCGTGCGCGCGGTGACCGACGGCGACCTCGACGCCGTCATCCTCGCCCGCGCCGGCCTCGCCCGCCTCGACCGCCTCGACGTGGTCACGCAGGTGATCGATGTCGACCTCATGCTGCCCGCACCCGCCCAGGGTGCGCTGGCCGTCGAGTGCCGTGACGACGACGTCGCGGTGCTCGAGGCGCTCCGCCGGCTCGACGACGCGCCCACCCGGGCTGCCGTCACCGCGGAGCGCGCCCTCCTCGCAGAGCTCGAGGCCGGTTGCTCGGCGCCCGTGGGCGCCCACGCGACCGTCAGCGGGTCCGGCGAGGAGCTGCACGTGCACCTGACCGGCACGGTCGTCAGCCTCGACGGCCGCGAGCAGGTGCGGAACTCCGTCACCGGTCGCGCCGGCGACGCGGAGGCCCTCGGGCGAGCACTCGCCCGCGACCTCCTCGCCGCCGGAGCGCCCGGCCTCCGTCCCATAAGGGGAAGCGCATCATGAGCGCCGTCACCACCCGTTCCCGCAAGAAGCCCGTCGGCAACGTCGCGTTCGTCGCGGTCGGCCCCGGCGCGCACGACCTGCTGACGCTGCGCGCCGCCTCGCTGCTGCGCGAGGCCGACGTCGTCGTCGCCGACATCGACGCGGTCGAGCTCGCCCGCGCCTTCGCCTCGCCCGAGGCCGAGGTCGTGCCGGCGCTCGACGAGCACGGCCTGCCGCTGTCGCACGCCGCGCGCGCCAAGCTCGTCGGCGACGCCGCGAAGGCCGGGCAGTCCGTGGTGCGCCTGCTCTCCGGCGACCCGCTGCTCGACGGCGCGCTGCAGACCGAGGCCGCAGCGCTGGCCAAGAGCAAGCTGGCCTTCGAGGTGGCACCGGGCGTCTCGACCCTCACGGGCATCCCGGCGTACGCCGGCATCCCGCTGCTCGGCGGCAAGGCCCGCGAGGTGCGCGTGCTCGACGCCGACGACCCGGGCGTCGAGTGGGGCGCTCACGCGGACCCGCGGCTGACGCTCGTCGTCGTCAACGGCGCGGACCGCGTCGTCGAGATCGCCCGTGCGCTCGTCGAGGCCGGCCGCGCGCCGGGCACCCCGCTCGCGATCACCCGCGGCGGCACCACCGTGGAGCAGCGCACGTTGACCACGACGCTCGCCGACGTCGCCGTCGCGGTGAAGGCCGCGAAGCAGGCCGGTCCCGGCATCGTCGTCATCGGCGAGACCGTCGCCCAGCGCGACCGACTCTCCTGGTTCGAGTCCAAGCCGCTCTTCGGCTGGCGCGTCCTGGTGCCGCGCACCAAGGAGCAGGCCGGCGCCCTGTCCGAGCAGCTCACCCGGTTCGGCGCCGTCGGCGTCGAGGTCCCGACCATCTCGGTCGAGCCGCCGCGTACGCCGCAGCAGATGGAGCGGGCGATCACCGGTCTGGTCTCCGGCCGCTTCCAGTGGGTGGCGTTCACGAGCGTCAACGCGGTGAAGGCCGTGCGCGAGAAGTTCGAGGAGTACGGGCTCGACGCCCGCGCGTTCGCCGGCCTCAAGGTCGCCGCCGTCGGCGAGCAGACGGCGGCGGCGCTCACCGCGTTCGGCGTGCGCCCCGACCTCGTGCCCAGCGGCGAGCAGAGCAGCGCGGGTCTGCTGGAGGACTTCCCGGAGTTCGACGCCGTCTTCGACCCCATCAACCGCGTCTTCCTGCCGCGCGCCGACATCGCGACCGACACCCTCGTCGCAGGTCTCGTCGAGCTCGGCTGGGAGGTCGAGGACGTCACGGCCTACCGCACCGTGCGCGCGGCCCCGCCGGCCGCGGAGACGCGCGAGGCGATCAAGACCGGCGGCTTCGACGCGGTGCTGTTCACCTCGTCGAGCACCGTGCGCAACCTCGTGGGCATCGCCGGGAAGCCGCACGCCTCCACGGTGATCGCGTGCATCGGCCCGGCGACGGCGAAGACCGCCGAGGAGCACGGGCTGCGTGTCGACGTCCTCGCCGAGACGCCATCGGTGGCCGCGCTCGCCGACGCGCTCGCTGCGCACGGCGACTCGCTGCGGCTCGCGGCGCTCGAGTCGGGCGAGTCGGTGTGGCGGCCGAGCAAGCGCCGGGGTGCGGCTCGCCGCAAGGCGACCTGACATGGGATTCCCGGTCGAGCGCCCGCGCCGCCTGCGGCGCACCCCGGCGATGCGCAGGCTCGTGGCCGAGACCCGGTTGCACCCGGCCGGGCTGATCCTCCCGCTGTTCGTGCGCGAGGGTCTCGACGAGCCGACGCCGATCTCGTCGCTGCCCGGCGTCGTGCAGCACTCGCGCGCGTCGCTGCGCGAGGCGGCGCGCGAGGCCGTCGCGCTCGGCGTCGGGGGTCTCATGCTGTTCGGCGTCCCCACGACGCGCGACGCGCGCGGGACCGGCGCCACCGACGCCGACGGCATCCTCAACGTCGGCATCGCCGACCTCCGCGACGAGGTCGGCGACGACATCGTCGTGATGGCAGACCTGTGCCTCGACGAGTTCACCGACCACGGCCACTGCGGCGTCCTCGACGCCGACGGTTCGGTCGACAACGACGCGACTCTCGTCCGTTACGCCGAGATGGCCATGGCCCTCGCCGACGCCGGCGCCGACGTCGTCGGCACCAGCGGGATGATGGACGGCCAGGTGGGCGTCGTCCGCGCCGCGCTCGACGAGCAGGGGGCCACGAACGTCGCCGTCCTCGCCTACGCCGCGAAGTACGCCTCGGCGGCGTACGGCCCGTTCCGCGAGGCCGTCGACTCCCAGCTCACGGGCGACCGACGCACCTACCAGCAGGACCCCGCGAATCGCCGGGAGTCCCTGCGCGAGGTGCGCCTCGACGTCGAGGAGGGTGCTGACCTGGTCATGGTCAAGCCCGCCGGCGGCTACCTCGACGTGCTGCGGGAGGTCGCCGACTCCGTCGACGTGCCGATCGCGGCGTACCAGGTGTCGGGCGAGTACGCGATGGTCGAGGCCGCCGCCGCGAACGGCTGGATCGACCGCGACAGGATGGTCCTCGAGTCGATCACGTCCATCCACCGCGCCGGTGCCGACATCGTGCTCACCTACTGGGCGGCCGAGGTCGCCCGCTGGATCAACGACGGGAAGGCCTGACCACCGTGCCCACCGCTCCGTACGACGACGCCGCCCCCGTCTCCCAGGCGCTCTTCGCGCGCGGCAGGGCCGTCACCCCCGGCGGCGTGAACTCGCCGGTCCGAGCCTTCCGCGCGGTCGGCGGTACGCCGCGGTTCATGGCGTCGGGCACCGGCCCATGGATCACCGACGTCGACGGTCGCCGCTATCTCGACCTGGTCTGCTCGTGGGGCCCGATGGTCCTGGGGCACGCGCACCCCGACGTCGTCGAGGCCGTGCGCGCCAAGGCCTCGCAGGGCTTCTCCTTCGGCACCCCGGGCGAGGGCGAGGTCCTTCTCGCCGAGGAGATCGTGTCGCGCGTCGACGCCGTCGACCAGGTGCGCCTCGTGAGCAGCGGCACCGAGGCGACCATGTCAGCGATCCGCCTCGCGCGCGGCTTCACCGGCCGCAGCAAGGTCGTGAAGTTCGCCGGCTGCTACCACGGCCACGTCGACTCCCTGCTCGCCGCCGCGGGCTCGGGCATCGCGACCTTCGCCCTGCCCGACACCCCGGGCGTCACGGGTGCGCAGGCGCACGACACGATCGTGCTGCCCTACAACGACGTCGCCGCGGTCGAGGCCGCGTTCGCGGAGCACGGCGACGACATCGCCGTGGTCATCACCGAGGCTGCCGCCGCGAACATGGGTGTCGTGGCCCCGCGCGAGGGCTTCAACGGCGAGCTCGCGCGCATCGCCCACGCGCACGGCGCGCTCCTCGTGATCGACGAGGTCATGACCGGCTTCCGCGTCGCGCGGGGCGGTTGGCTCGAGCTCGAGTCGCGCGCGGGCGCGACGGTCACGCCCGACCTCGTCACCTTCGGCAAGGTCATGGGCGGCGGGCTGCCGGCGGCGGCGTTCGGCGGCCGCGCAGACGTGATGGCCCACCTCGCACCGGCCGGCCCGGTCTACCAGGCGGGCACGCTCGCCGGGAATCCGATCGCCGCCGCGTGCGGTCTCGCGACGCTGCAGCACTGCACGCCCGAGGTCTACTCCCACCTCGACGCGACGGCGGCCACCGTCGGCCGCCTGGTGTCCGAGGCGCTGACGGCCGAGGGGGTCGCGCACGCGCACGCCACCGCCGGCAACCTGTTCTCCATCTTCTTCCGCCCCGAGGTGCCGCGCGACTACGACGAGGCCCGCACGCAGGAGGCGTGGCGCTACGCCGCCTTCTTCCACGCCATGCTCGACCGCGGGGTCTATCTCCCGCCGAGCGCGTACGAGGCGTGGTTCGTCTCCGCCGCCCACGACGACGAGGCGATCGGCCGGCTCGCGGAGGCCCTCCCGCACGCCGCCCGCGCTGCCGCGCAGGCGGCACCCGACGTCGCGAAGGAGTTCGTGTGAGCACGCGCACGGTCGTCCACCTGCTGCGTCACGGCGAGGTCTTCAACCCGGAGAAGGTGCTCTACGGCCGCATCCCGGGCTACCGCCTCTCCGAGCTCGGCCAGCAGATGGCGGTCCGTGCCGCCGAGGCGCTCGCCGACCGCGACGTCGCCGTCGTCACGGCGTCGCCGCTCGAGCGCGCGCAGCAGACGGCGCTCCCGATCGCCGCGAGCCACGGCCTCGGTGTGGGGAGCGACGACCGGCTGATCGAGGCGGGCAACGTCTTCGAGGGCCAGCGGGTCGGCGTCGGCGACGGCGTCCTCAGGAGCCCGAAGGCCTGGCGCCACCTGTACAACCCGTTCACGCCGAGCTGGGGCGAGCCCTACGTCGAGATCGCGGCGCGCATGCGGGCCGCTGTCGCGACCGCGCGCGACGAGGCGCGCGGCCACGAGGCCGTGCTCGTGAGCCACCAGCTCCCGATCTGGGTCGCGCGGCTCGACGCCGAGAACCGACGGTTCGTGCACGACCCCCGACGTCGTCAGTGCGGCCTGGCCAGCCTGACGTCGCTCACGTTCGACGACGACCGCCTGGTGGCGATCGTCTACACCGAGCCCTCGGCCGACCTGATCCGTCAGGCCGGCGCGTCGGCGCAGCAGGCCAAGGGCGCCTGACGCTGTGACGTACGCGGGGTCCGCGGCCGGAACCACGGCCGACCCCCGCTCGTCCGCCGGATGACGCCCCGACCACGAGGAGCCAGCACCGTGACCCGCCGCACCGCCGTCGCCGCCGCCGTGGCCGCGCTGGCACTGGCGCTCACCGGGTGCGGCGCCTCGAGCAGCGGCGGAGGCGACGGTTCGAGCGGCTTCGTCGCCGGCGACGGCTCGACCATCATCCTCGACCCGGCCGAGCGGGCCCCGGCCCCGACGGTGGCGGGTACGACGCTCGACGGTGCGAAGCTCGATCTCGCGTCGCTGCGCGGCCGGGTCGTGGTCGTGAACTTCTGGGCCTCCTGGTGCGCGCCGTGCCGCGAGGAGGCAGGTGCGCTGGAGTCGGTCTACGGCCAGACGAAGGCCAAGGGTGTCGCGTTCGTCGGGATCGTGTCCGGCGGCAAGGACTCGCTGGCCAACGCGCAGGCCTTCGCCCGGCGCTTCGCGATCTCCTATCCATCGCTGTACGACGGCGACAACTCCCTCCTGCTCGCCTTCCGCGGCCAGATGTCGCCCGCCGCCATCCCGACCACGCTCGTGCTCGACCGCGAGGGCCGCGTGGCGGCGCGGGCGCTCGACGCGGTCGACCGTTCCCGCCTCCTCGGCATGATCGAGCCGGTCCTGGCGGAGAATGCCTGACATGAGCGCCGTCGACACCATCACCAGCGGCTCGCTGCTGCTGGCCGCGCCGATCGCGTTCGCGGCCGGCGTCGTGTCGTTCCTGTCGCCCTGCGTCCTGCCGCTCGTGCCCGGCTACCTCTCCTTCGTCACCGGTCTCTCGGGCGCGGAGCTGCTCGGCGAGGAGCAGCGCACATCGGCTCCCGCGCCTGCCGACCAGGAGGAGGGCGCGGTCGCCCTGGCGCCCGCCCCGACGGTCGCGCGGCGCAAGGGCCGCGTGCTCGTCGGGTCGCTGCTGTTCGTCCTCGGCTTCACCGTCGTCTTCGTGTCCTACGGCGCGCTCTTCGGGGCCCTCGGCTCCGCGCTGCTCGAGTACCAGTCCACGATCACCCGCGTGCTCGGCGTCGTCGTGATCCTCATGGGCCTCGCGTTCCTCGGTCTGATCCCGGGGATGCAGCGCGAGTTCCGCGTGCACCGGATGCCGACGATCGGCCTGTGGGGCGCTCCGATGCTGGGCGTGCTCTTCGGCCTGGGCTGGACCCCGTGCATCGGCCCGACCCTCGGCGCCGTGCAGACCCTCGCGTTCACCGAGGCGAGCGCCGCGCGCGGCGCGCTGCTGTCGTTCTTCTACTGCCTCGGACTCGGCCTGCCGTTCATCGTCGTCGGCCTGCTCTACCGCCACCTGCTCGGCACTGTCGGCTGGGTGCGGCGCCACAGCCAGCTCGTGATGCGCATCGGCGGCGCGATGCTCGTCGCGATCGGCGTGCTGCTCGTCACCGGTCTGTGGGACGACCTCACCATCGGTCTGCGTTCCTGGGCGAGCGGCTGGGGCGTCCCGCTGTGACCGACCTGTCGGAGCAGCCGTCCGACACCGACTCCGCCGGGATGTCGACGGCTCCGAAGGACGTCGACGGCCCGGTCGGCCTCGGCGTCGTCGGCTGGTTGCGCTGGGCGTGGCGCACCCTCACGAGCATGCGCACGGCCCTCGTGCTCCTGTTCCTGCTCGCGCTCGCCTCGGTGCCGGGATCGCTTCTGCCGCAACGAGGCACGGACCCGATCAAGGTCACGCAGTACCTCGCCGACGACCCGACCAAGGGCCGGATCTTCGACAAGCTCGGACTCTTCGACGTCTTCGCCGCGCCATGGTTCGCGGCGATCTACCTGCTGCTGTTCGTCTCGCTCGTCGGCTGCGTGATCCCGCGCGCGGTGACGCACTGGCGCGTGCTGCGCTCGCGTCCGCCGCGCGCCCCGCGCAACCTCGGGCGCCTGCCCGAGCACCGCGTCGTCGACGCCCCCGGCGACCCGGCGGCGGTGCTCGAGGCCGCACGCAGCCACCTGCGCTCGCGGCTGTGGCGCGTCGACGTCACGTCGTACGACGGCAGCACCGGCTCGCTCGCGGCGGAGAAGGGCTACGCGCGCGAGACCGGGAACCTGCTCTTCCACGTCGCGCTCATCGGCATCCTCGCCGGTGTCGCGCTCGGCGCCCTGACCGGGTTCAAGGGCACGGTGATCGTGCGCGAGGGCTCGTCGTTCGCCGACACCCGCGCCCAGTTCGACGCCTTCGCACCAGGCCGCTTCCACTCCGACGACGCCCTGCCGCCGTTCAGCTTCACCCTCGACCGCTTCACCGCCGGCTACCAGCGCGGCGGTCAGCAGAACGGCGCGGCGCGGGAGTTCGCCGCCGACGTCACGCTCGTGCGCTCGCCGGGCGACGCGCCGGAGCGGACCACGGTCGAGGTCAACGACCCGCTCGAGATCGACGGCGTCAAGGTCTTCCTGGTCGGCCACGGCTACGCACCCACGTTCACGGTGAAGAACGCCAAGGGCGAGGTCGTCTTCCAGGACTCGGTCGTGTTCCTGCCCCAGGACGGCTACTTCACCTCCACCGGCGTCGTGAAGGTCCCCGACACCGTCCCCCAGCTCGGGCTGCAGGGCGTGTTCCTCCCGAGCGCCGTCGTCGACGACCAGGGTGCGCGCTCGGTCTTCCCCGCGGCCGACGACCCGGCCGTCTTCCTCACCGCCTGGACCGGCGACCTCGGCCTGGACTCGGGTCGGCCGCAGTCGGTCTACACGCTCGAGACCTCGGCCATGAAGCAGGTCGGCGTGAAGGGGCTGCGCCCCGGGCAGTCCTGGGCGCTCCCGGACGGCACCACCGTCTCCCTCGACGGCTACGTGCAGTGGGCGTCGTTCAGCGTCGCCCGCGACCCCGGCAAGGAGCTGGCGCTCGTGGCGGGCATCGTCGCGATGTCGGGCCTGGCGCTGTCACTGCTCGTCCGCCGACGGAGGGTCTGGGTGCGGGTGTCCGCCCTGGACGCAGGCGTTACCGTGGTCGAGGTCGCGGGCCTGGCCCGCTCCGAGCACGCCACCGTGGCCGACGAGGTCGACGCCCTCGCCGCCGCCCTCGGCACCGTCCGCACCGACCGCACGACAGGTTCTCCGCCCGCCCCCGGCGCGGAGGCGACCGCAGCACCCCGAGGAGCACCGTGACCGTCAACGAGACGCTCGCGATCTACAGCAACTACCTGGTGTACGGCGCCATGGCGGCCTTCACGGTCTCGATGATCGCCTTCGCGGCGTCGTTCGCGTCCCTGCGCGCCACCGACGTGCTCCCGGCCGACACGACCGAGGACGGGGCCGCCGAGGGCGGCGGCTCGGTGGCGGTCGCGACCAAGGTGGCGACGGGCGGCCCGGTCGACGGCGACACGCTCCCGCCGGGCCGTCGCGCCGGCAACATCGGCATGTCCACCATGTGGCTCGGGACGATCCTGCTCGGGCTCGGCGTCCTGCTCCGCGGGCTCTCCGTCAGCCGTGCGCCGTGGGGCAACATGTGCGAGTTCGCCATGACCTCGGCGTTCGTCGTCGCCGCCGTGTTCCTGGGGCTGTCGGTCAAGCGCGACCTGCGCTGGCTCGGCGTCTTCGTCTCGACGTCGGTGCTGCTCGTGCTCGGGCTGGCGATGACCGTCTTCTACACCGAGGCCGCGCAGCTGGTCCCGGCGCTGAAGTCCTACTGGCTGTTCATCCACGTGTCGGCGGCGATGATCTGCGGTGCCGCGTTCTGCATCGGCGCGACCTTCACCGTGCTCTACCTGATCGCCGACCGCGCCGAGCGACGCCGCGACGAGGGCCGGACGTACTGGCTGGACGGCTTCGCCCGCCGCCTGCCGGCGTCGAGCCGCCTCGACACGATGGCCTACCGCACCAACGCGTTCCTGTTCCCGCTGTGGACGTTCGCGATCATCGCCGGCGCGGTCTGGGCGGAGAACGCCTGGGGCCGCTACTGGGGCTGGGACCCGAAGGAGACCTGGGCGTTCATCACCTGGGTCGCCTACGCCGCCTACCTGCACGCCCGCGCGACCGCGGGGTGGAAGGGGCGCCGGTCGGCCTACATCGCGCTGGTGGCCTTCGGGTGCTTCGTCTTCAACTTCGTCGGCATCAACATCCTCGTCTCGGGCCTGCACTCCTACGGCGGCGTCTGATCCCTCCGTCGGTCACGGGCCGGCGCCCCGGTCAAGGCTCTGCCACGACGTCGGACCTCCGGCGGCGCGCGGGGCAGGACCGACGTACCCTCGTGGCGAGGGAGGTGACGGCATGAGGGTCCTGCTCTACGGCGCCGTGCTCGTGCTCTCGCTCTACGCCCTCATCGACTGCATCCTGACCCCGGGCCCGCAGGCGCGGTTCCTGCCCAAGTGGCTCTGGCTCGTGGTCGTCGTGATCGCCCCGGTGCTCGGCCCGGTGGGCTGGCTGCTCGGAGGCCGCCCGACCCGGGCGAGCGTCGACGCCGCCACCCCCGAGACCGTGCCGTCGTCGCGCCCGCCGCGGCGCGGCCGCCGCGGCCCGGTGGCTCCCGACGACGATCCCGCCTTCCTGCGCAAGCTCGCCGACGACGAGGGGTCGCGCAAGATGCGCGAGCGTCGCGAGCGCCCCGACGGCCCCGCCTCCCCCTGACGCGGCCGTCCACCACCTCCGGCTCCGGCCCCGCGTGAGGGCGCCCGGACCGACTCGGATGCCCTCCAAGCTCCCTACGGGGTCGCTCACCCGGCTGCCCGCGGCCCGGGCGAGCGACGTACCGTGGACCTCGTGAGCGAGCCGACCAGCGATCCGAGCGACGCCGTCGTCGAGGGCGACCTGCCGGTCGAGTCCGCCGCTCCGGCGCAGGGCTTCGGCCGGCACCCGATCGTGATCTACACCGTGCAGCGCCTGGCGCTGCTGCTCGTGGTCGGCGGGGTGCTCTACCTGCTCCACGTCCGCGGGATCTTCCTGATCCTCTTCGCGTTCCTCATCTCGGGCTTCATCGCGATGGTGGCGCTGCGCGGCAGCCGCGAGGGCGCGGCGTACGGCATCACCCATGCCGTGCAGAAGGTCAACGACCGCATCGACGCCTCGACCCGCGCCGAGGACTACGACGACCTCGACGACGATCTGGTCGAGCCTGCGCCGTCGGACGACGAACCGCGCGCTTGACCCTCAGGCGGTGACGGCGGCCAGCACCAGGCCGAGGCCGAGCGCGACGGAGTAGGCGAGCAGCAGCCGGCCGGTGCCGGCCAGCACCGGGATCAGGTCGCGCCCCACGGCGCCGCCGCGCACGGCGCGCACCGGCCGCACCGCCAACGGGATGGCGAGCAGCCCGAGCAGCGCCCATGGCAGGTCGGGGATCGCGATGGCCACCGCGACGAGGAACGGCGCGGCCACGGCGACGAGGTAGGCGGTGCGCGTGCCGGGGTCGCCGAGGCGGACGGCGAGGGTCCGCTTGCCGTGCAGGATGTCGGTGGGGATGTCGCGCAGGTTGTTCGCCAGCAGGATCGCGACCGACAGCGCGCCGCACGCGACACCGCCGGCGACCGACGTCGCCGTGATGGTGAGCGTCTGCACGAAGGTGCTGCCCGCGACGGCCACCAGCCCGAAGAACACGAACACGAACAGCTCGCCGAGCCCGGCGTAGCCGTAGGGGCGCGGGCCGCCTGTGTAGAACCAGGCCGCGACGATCGCGGCGACGCCGACGAGCAGCAGCCACCAGGCCTGCGTCAGCAGCACCAGCACGAGCCCGGCGACCGCCGCGACGCCGAAGCATGCGAAGGCGGCGTACTTCACCTGCCGCGCGGGTGCGAGGCCCTGGCCGACGAGGCGCACCGGGCCCACGCGGATCTCGTCGGTGCCGCGGATGCCGTCGCTGTAGTCGTTGGAGTAGTTGACGCCGACCTGCAGCGCGAGGGCGACCACGAGCGCGAGCAGCGCGCGCAGCACGAACTGCCCCCACGACGTGCACGCGTGCGCCTGGGACAGCGCGTACGCGGTGGATGCGTCACCGGGAGCCTGCTCCGAGAACCTCGTGAGCGGGCTCGTGCTCCGCAGCAGCAGTCCCGGTATCGAGTTGTCCGACGGCGCTCCGGAGTCGAGAACCTCAGCGAGGTAGAAGTACGCCGCCGCGGTGCCGACGATCACCGGTGCGACGGCGGCCGGCAGGGTGCGCGGCCGCGCACCCTCCACCCACTGCCCGAACGTCGCCACGCCGGGATCCTCTCAGGCGACGTGTCCAGCGCTCAGGGGGCGGGGTCGCCCGACTCGCGCCTCTTCAGCTCGGCCTCCTGCGCCGCGAGCTTGGCCTCCCACTTCCTGAGCGACTCGGCGTGCTCCCGGTCGATGCGCGCCATCTCGGCCATGAACGCAGCATCGTCCTCGTTGCGGGTGACGTCGCGCCGCGGACGGGAGTCCTCGGGGAAGCCGTTCCCGATCCGCCACTGCGAGCCGCTGCTGCGGGCTGTCTGCGGCCGGCCGGCGACGAGCCAGGCCACGCCGCCGATGAGGGGGAGCAGCACGATCAGCACGACCCAGACCGGCTTCTCGAGGTTGCGGATCTGGTGGCTCGGCGTCTGGATGCAGTCGATGAGGCAGAAGACCAGCAGCGCGAGCTCGAGCAGGTAGGGCAGGAAACGGATCACGCGACGACCCCCGTGCGCGTCGCGGGCCCGGCGCGTCCCCCGATGGCGCACCGGCTGCCCGATCGGCCGAGGCTAGCCACCTGCGTCCCGGGAGTCAGCGCGAGCGCGACCCGATCAGCCCAACGACCGCAGCGCGTCGCGGTCGGCCTTGCCGTTGGGCAGGTGCGGGATCGCGTCGAGCCGCACCCACGACCGCGGGACGGCCGGGCGCCCGAGGGCGTCGGCGACGATCGCGGCCAGCTCCTCGTCCGTGGGTCCGCCCACGACGTACGCCGACAGCCGCGACCCCCAGCGCTCGTCGTCGGACGCGAGCACGCACGCGTCGTCGCACGCCGCGAGCAGCAGGTCCTCGACCGCGGCGACCGCGACGTTCACCCCGCCCACCTGCACGACGTCGTCGAGCCGGCCGATCACCTCGAGCACGCCGTCGCGGACGCGCCCGAGGTCGCCGGTGACGTGCCGCCCGTCGACGAAGCGCTCGCGGGTCGCGGCGTCGTCGCCGAGGTAGCCGCGCGCGAGCGTCGCCCCCGAGAGCGCGAGCCGGCCGACGCCGTTCTCGTCCGGGTCGAGCACGGTCACGCCGACGTGGTCGAGCGGCCTGCCGTCGTAGACCATCCCGCCGCTCGTCTCCGTCATGCCGTACGTCGGGATCGCAGCCACGTGCGCGGTGCGCAGCCGCTCGAGCATCCGGGCCGGCGTGCGTGCGCCGCCGAGCAGCACCGCCTCGTAGGCGCGCAGCGCGTCGAGGCCGCCAGGGTCGTCGAGCATCCGCGCGACCTGTGCCGGCACCAGCGAGGTGTACCCCGGCAGCGACGGGTCGAGCCGCCACGTGAGGCGCGCGAGCTCGGCGGGGTCGAACGGCCCGGCGCCACCGACCGACGACAGCACCAACGGCTCGGTGTCGGCGACGAGGGCGCGCAGCACCACCTGCAGGCCGCCCACCGACGTGACGGGCAGCGCGAGCGTCCATGCGCCCGGTCCGCCGAGCCGGTCGAGGGCTGCTCGCGCCGAGGCGAGCAGCGACGAGGCCGGGAGCATGACGCCGCGAGGAGCCCCCGTGGAACCGCTGGTCGCCACGACCACGGCCACGTCGTCGTCGACGAGCGCGTCGCCCGCGAGCACCGCCGCGCGCGACCGGCGCGCGTGCTCGGCGTCGCCGGCGGGCGCGAGGCCCAGCGCGGGACCGTCGCCTGCGAGGGCCGCGGG
>DASSQW010000101.1:0-3539 GCA_035702165.1 Candidatus Nanopelagicales bacterium | reverse complement strand
CGCCCGGAGCTGTCGATCAGGACGGTGATGAAGGTCGAGGCGAAGGCGACCCCGATCGCGATCTTCATCGGCCTCGACAGCGCCGACACCGCCACCGAGCGGGTCGAGCTCGCGCTGAAGGAGATGGACCGCACCGACGCGTGGTCGCGCGAGCTGATCATGCTCACCTCGCCGACCGGCACTGGCTACGTCAACTACGTCGCCATCGCCTGCGCGCAGTACATGACGCTGGGCAACATGGCGTCGGTGACCCTGCAGTACTCCAAGCGCCCGTCGCCGCTGTCGCTCGGCAAGATCGGCCAGGCGAAGGAGCAGAACCGCCTGCTGTGGCTGAAGATCCTCGAGCGGATCCGTCTCATGGCTCCGGAGAGCCGACCGAAGGTCGTCATCTTCGGCGAGTCCCTCGGCGCGCACACGAGCCAGGCGGCGTTCGAGGGCTGGGGAACGCTGGGCCCGCAGGCGCTCGGCATCGACCGCGCCCTCTGGATCGGCACCCCGGAGGCCTCGAAGTGGCGGCACGAGCTCGTCGGCCGGGAGCGCCCCGACGTCGACCGGTCGCGGGTCGCCATCGTCAACGACTACGAGGAGTTCCTCGCGCTCGGCTACGACGCCAAGGAGCACGCGCACTACGTGCTGCTCAGCCACGACAACGACGGCGTCACGAAGTTCGGCCCGTCGCTCATCAACCGTCGACCGGCCTGGCTCGGTCCCGACAAGCCGACCGAGCTCGAGCTGCCGACCCGGTCGCCGCGCGGCATCCCCGTGACGATGCGCTGGCGCCCGGTCACGACCTTCTACCAGCTCCTCGTCGACATGAAGAACGCGCAGATCCCCGGCTCGTACCGCGCCTGGGCGCACGACTACCGCCCGGACCTGCCCGAGTTCATCCGCGACGTCTTCGACCTCGACGACGTCACCGACGAGCAGCTCGAGCGCATCAAGGTCGCGTGCGAGCAGCGCGAGGAGTTCCGCGAAGCCGTCTTCAAGTAACCCGACGTCTTCACTGAATGTGCGATTCGTTGCTGAGACAGCAACCATCCTTCCGTTTACACGAAGGACAGGCACCGCGCCACGCGTCCGGGAGGCTGGCGTGATCTTGGTCCTGCGCGGGTTACCCGCGCTGGATCGGCGCCGGAAACCAGCCGCAGACCAAGATCACGCCGGAGAGCCGTAGCGGTTCCGGCGACCGCTCGCTCGTCGTCGTCGTCAGGGGGTGACGACGCGGTTCTCCCGCGCCGAGACCGCCATGGCGTCGAGGACCTCGAGGACGTAGACAGCCTCGCGCGCATCGACGGGGAGGGGCCCCTGTCCGCGGACGGCGCGTGCGAACGCTGGATAGAAGGTGTCCCACCGCCCGCGCTCGGTCGGCACCACCGTGGTCTCGCCGCCGCGTCGGATCTCGCCGTACGCCGACGCCGGCTCGACACCCCATGCGTCGCCCTCCGTCGCCGGCGTCCGACCGCCGCGCAGCGCGTCCTCCTGCCCGTCGATGCCGCCGACGACGTACGCACCGTCGGTGCCGAGCACGCGGAAGCGCCTGCTGACGTCGCCGGTCATCGTGCTCGCGTGCAGGTGCGAGCTCACGCCGTTGGTGTGCCGGAGCACCGCGTGCACGTCGTCGTCGGCCAGGCTCGCGCCGCGGCGCGTGGCGATCTCGGCGTAGACCGACTCGACCGGGCCGAACAGCTGCACGGCCTGGTCGGTCAGGTGCGGCATCAGGTCGAGGCGCACGCCGCCGCCCTGCTCCGGCGGCAGCTCGGCCCGCCACCACGCGCGCGGCGCCCCCGGCGCCCACCGCTCGAAGCGCGACTCGAAGCGGAAGACGTCGCCGAGCGCGCCGTCGTCGAGCAGGCGCCTGACGGTGAGGAAGTCGGAGTCCCACCGGCGGTTCTGGTACGGCGTGAGCAGCAGCCCGAGCCGCTCGGCGAGCGCGACCGATGCGCGCCCCGTGGCGGCGTCGACGGCGAGCGGCTTGTCGCACACGACGTGCAGCCCGAGGCTCAGCGCCTCGTCGGTCAGCTGGCTGTGGGTGCCGGTCGTCGAGGAGATCGCGACCGCCTCGGCACCGGCGTCGGCCAGCGCCCGCAGGCTGTCGACCGCAGCGACGCCGGGGTGGTCCTCGGCGAGCTGCGCGCGACGATCCTCGCTCGTCGTGACGACGCCGACCAGGTCGAGCCCGGGAGAGCTGGCGATGAGCGGAGCGTGGAAGGCCCGCCCGCCGAGGCCGTAGCCGACGAGGCCGATGCGGACGGGCTCGGTCATGGCGGTCTCCTCGGGTCGGCGCGATCGTCCCCCACACTCTGCCCCAGCCGCGGTGAGAGCGGGGATGCGGTCAGGAGCGCTCGGCTCCACGGCTGTCCAGCCTGCCCTCGAGCAGCTGACCGAGCACGCCCGAGAGCAGGAGGAGCAGCAACGGGAGATAGCTGGCGAGGAGCACGCCCACGACCAGCGCCACCGCGAAGAGGAGGGTCACGGCCGTGATGGCCGACAGCGACGGGCGCTCGGTCGCGAGGTCCGCCGTACGCCGCAGGTGCACGACCACGGCGAGCATCACGAGACTGCTGGCGAGCATGGTGCCGACGTAGAGCGCGATCGCGGCTCTGTCGTCGTTGCCCGAGCTCGCGGTGATCTCGGTCGGGAGCGGGAGGAAGACGATCGTCGCGGCCCAGAGCAGGTCGAGGGTCACCAGGAGCCCGTCGGCCGCGATCACGGATGCGAACAGACGGTGGTGGACGGCCCAGAGCCGCACGATCACGACGAAGCTGATCGCGAACGCGAGCAAGCCAGCCGTGTGCTCGCTGATGAACTCGGTGGTGGGAGGAGGCGGATGCGCGGTGAAGAACGTGCCCGCTTCGTCGACCAGCGGGAGGACGAGCAGAGTGGCGGCGATGGCCACGATCGCGTCGGTGAAGTAGAGGAGCCGGTCCACCGGCGGTCGCGGCCTGCTCACCCGTTGACGGTAGCGGCGTCCGGCCCGTCGGACGCACCGATACGCCGCCGCGCCGACGGACGACGCCGCCGAGCCGGCCGAGTCCGCCGAGAGTGACGGGCGCTGGGCTGCAGGGGTGTCGAACTGCACCGGATCTTGGACGTTCCTGGGATCAGGCTCGGTCGAGGGCAGCCGATGCTGGAACGGAGACGCCGACAGACCCGAGGAGCACCGACCATGCGCATCAAGCTCGCACTGCCCATCGCCGCCGCCCTGGTGTTCATGGGTGCCACCGGCGCCTGGGCCTCCAACGCCTTCGTGCCCGCCTCCGACCCGGCACCGGCCGCGCCGAGCGTGACCGCGACGGCAGGCCCGAGCGCATCCGGCGACGTCGAGGAGTCCGAGTCGCCCGAGGCCACCCCGACCGCCGAGCCCACCGAGCCGGCCGAGCCCACCGAGCCCGCCGAGAGCGAGTCGCCCGAGACGCACGCTTCGGCTGCGCCTCGCGCCTCGCACAGCGAGCAGGCCGACGACCAGGGCGAGGACTCCGACGACCAGGGCGAGGACGGACAGGACCACAGCCCGGAGGCGCATGCCTCGTCGCAGTCCG
>DASSQW010000100.1:0-33005 GCA_035702165.1 Candidatus Nanopelagicales bacterium | reverse complement strand
CAGCTGGGCCGCGTTCCAGCAGGCATGGAGCGACGGCGACCTGCAGGCCGTGAGCGACGCCTGGGTGCAGCTCTCGCCCCAGACCCGCAAGTGGGCCGCCACGGCGTTCGCGCTCGCGCTGCTCTCGAGCAACCCGGGCATGGACCCTGAGGAGTACGCCGCACTCACGGCGATGGCCCGCAGCTGGGCCACGCAGGCGTGGGACGCGCGCTCGTGGGCCACCGACGAGTTCGTCGCCCGTTCGTGGGCCGCGCGCTCGTGGGCCGCACGGTCCTGGGCCATCGACGACTGGGCAGCCCGCTCGTGGGCCGACAGCTCCTTCACCGCGCGCTCGTGGGCGCAGCAGGACTGGTCGGCACGCTCGTGGGCCGACGCGCAGTTCGTCGCGCGCTCGTGGGCGGCTCGTTCCTGGGCCGCGCGCAGCTGGGCCGAGGACGACTGGTCGGCCCGATCCTGGGCGCAGACCGACTGGCTCGCGTTCGCGTGGGTCGCCCGCTCGTGGGCAGCTCGTTCCTGGGCCGCCGACTCGTGGGACAACCAGGCCTGGTCGGCACGGTCCTGGTCGGCCCGTTCGTGGGCCGACCTGACCTGGGCCGCGCGCAGCTGGGCCGTCGGCACCTGGACCGCGAGGTCCTGGGCCGTCGACGCCTGGGGCGACCAGGCGTGAGCACCCTGATCGCCGCTCGCCGGCGCCGTCCCTCCGTGACGGCGTCGGTGAGCGCGATCGCGCTCGCGGGCGTGCTCGCCCTCATGGCCGGCCTCGCCCTCGAGCCCGCTCTCCCCGCTCCCGAGGGCGCGCCGCTGTGGGCCTCGCCCGCCGCGGTGCTGCTCTTCGTCGTCGCGACCGCCGTCGCCGAGATCGTCCGCGTCCCGCTGATGCACGAGGGCGCGGTCGAGGACCTCACCTTCTTCGAGATCGTCACCGTGGCGGCGTTCCTCCTCCTCGACCCCCGCTGGGCCCTCGTCGCCCCGCTCGCCGGTCTGGCCGTCGTGCAGGTCGTGCTGCGCAAGGCACCGGTGAAGGCGGCGTTCAACCTCGGGTCCTACGCCGTGGCCACGTCGGCCGCGGTCCTCACGTACCTGCTGGTGTGCGGCGGCGAACCGCAGTTCGCGCTGCGCGGCATCCTCGGCCTGCTGGTCGGCATGGGCGTCTTCGCCATCATCAACACCGTGCTGCTGGCGGTGATCCTGCACGCCGCGCAGGGAGCGTCGTTCCGCTCGGTCGTCACCGACTTCTGGGCGCTGCCGGTGCTCATGACCTTCGCGAGCATCAGCGTCGGCGCCGTCGCCGTGGCTGTCGCCCCGGTGTCGCCGGCACTGGTGCCGTTCACCGCGCTGCCGGCCCTCGCGCTCTGGTACGCGTTCCGCTCCGCCGCGCAGCAGGAGGCCGAGCGCGAGCGCAACACCTGGCTCGTCACGCTCTCCGGCATCCTCGCCGAGGAGCGCCCGCTCGGCTCCCTCGTCGAGGATGCCGCCGAGGCGGTGCGCAAGGCGTTCGGTGCTCCGCAGGTCGCGCTGATGATGCCGGAGGAGCCCTCGGCGTCCGCGCTCGTCGGCGCCTGCGCGGAGCCCGTCTCCGACGTACCCGTCGAGCTCGTTCCCGCCGGCTGGTCGTCGGCGACCATGGCTGTCCTCGAGCTCGGAGCGGGCCGCCACGGCGTGCTGCTGCTCGGCAGCGGGCCGGACAGCCGGTGGGCGCTCGGCGAGGGCGACGCCGCCGTCCTCACGACCGTGGCCGCCTCGCTCAGCAGCTCCGTCCGGGGCATCGAGCACCGCGACGCCCTCACGGAGGAGTCGAGCAAGCTCAAGGCCGTCGTCGAGCACATCACCGACGGCATCGCGGTCATCGGCTCGTCGGGCACCGTGACGCTCTGGAGCCCCGCGATGGCGCGCATCACCGGTGTCAGCCCGGCCGTGGCCACGGCGACGTCCGGCACCGCGCCCGATCCGCTCTCGCGGCTGCGATCGCTGGCCGCCGGCACCCGGTCCCGCACGGCCGAGTCCGTCGAGGTCCCGATCACACGGCCCGACGGCGAGCAGCGCGACGTCGCCGTGAACGTCGTCACCGCCCGACCCGGCGACGGCGACCCGATAGCAGTCGTCACCGTCCACGACGTGACGTCGCAGGCGCGCACCGACCGGCTCAAGAGCGACTTCGTCGCGACGATCTCGCACGAGCTGCGCACGCCGCTCACGCCCATCAAGGGCTACGCGCAGCTGCTCCTCGCGCGCTACGACAAGATGAGCGACGACAAGCGCGAGCAGGCGCTCGCGCTCATCGCCGAGCGCGCCGACCACATGGGCCGGCTCGTCGAGGACCTGCTCATGGCCTCGCGCGCGAGCGGCACGCACACGCTGGCCTCGAAGCTCGCGTCGGCCCCCACGCCGCACGACCTGCGCGACGTCGTCGCCGAGGCCACCTCGAACTTCCCGTACCTCGGTGCGCGCCTCACGGTCGACCAGCCGCTGACCGCGGTCCCGGTGTTCTGCGACGAGGTGCGCGCCGTGCAGATCGTGTCGAACCTCGTCTCGAACGCCGCGAAGTACTCCCCCGACGACGCCCCGATCTCGGTGCGCATCCATCCGAACGAGTTCGGCGAGAGCCACGCGCGCGTGGATGTGGTCGATCGCGGACAGGGCATCTCCGCCGACGACCTCGAGCGCGTGTTCGAGCGCTTCTACCGCGTCGAGGACTCGCTGACGATGCGCACGTCGGGCAGCGGCCTCGGTCTCTACATCGCCCGCGAGCTCGCCGTCGCCATGGGCGGTTCGCTGACCGTCTCGTCTAGCCCAGGTCGGGGATCGACCTTCAGTCTCGCTCTTCCGCGGACCGAAGAGGGAGCCAAGAGCACGAAGGACGCGAGCGCCTCGCCCGCGTTCGCACAGACCGCGTGAGGAGCAGACCCATGCGCACCATCCTGGTCGTCGACGACGAGGGCACCGTCCGCTCGCTCCTGCACGACGTCCTCGAGCTCGAGGGGTACGCCGTCCGCGAGGCCGAGGACGGACCGACGGCGCTCATGGACATGCACCGCCGGCGCCCCGACATGGTCATCCTCGACGTGATGATGCCGCGCATGTCCGGCATCGAGGTCCTCACCGAGATCCGTCAGGACCCCGAGCTCGAGCACCTGCCCGTCGTCATGCTCACCGCGGCCGGTGACGACGACACGACGTGGGCCGGCTGGCAGGCGGGCGCCTCGACGTACATCGACAAGCCGTTCGACCACGCGACGCTGCTGGGCTGGATCGAGCACCTGCTCGCCGACCAGCGCGCCGGCGACATCCCGGGCCAACGGGTCTACGAGCTGGCCGAGGCCGTCTGACACCCGAGCGACCCTCTCGAGGGAGCCCCGGCGCGCACGGCGCGGCCGGGGCTCTCTCGCGTGCGTTGGACATCGTCTGGATATTGGATACAATCTTGCCAGCCGTCCGCTCCCCCTCCAGGAGAACCCCATGTCGCGCACGCCCCAGTCGCCCTTCGCCCTGCTCGACCTCGATGGCCTGCTGTCCGAGGAGGAGCGCGCGATCCGCGACGTCGTCCGCCAGTACGTCGACGAGCACATCAAGCCGTCGGTGGGCGACTGGTTCGAGGACGGGGCGATCCCGGCCCGCGAGCTCGCGCTGCAGATGGGCGGGCTCGGCCTGCTCGGCATGCACCTCGAGGGCTACGGCTGCGCCGGCACGAGCGCCACGGCGTACGGCCTGGCCTGCCTCGAGCTGGAGGCCGGCGACTCCGGCATCCGCTCGCTCGTCAGCGTGCAGGGCTCGCTGGCGATGTACGCCATCCACGCGTTCGGCTCCGAGGAGCACAAGCAGGAGTGGCTGCCGCGCATGGCCGCCGGCGAGGCCATCGGCTGCTTCGGCCTGACCGAGCCCGACTTCGGCTCCAACCCCAGCGGCATGCGCACCGCGGCCAAGCGCGACGGCGACGACTGGGTGCTCGACGGCACGAAGATGTGGATCACCAACGGCACCGTCGCCGACGTCGCGGTCGTCTGGGCACGCACCGACGAGGGCGTGCGCGGCTTCGTCGTGCCCACCGACACCCCCGGGTTCACCGCCCGCGAGATCCACAAGAAGCTCTCGCTGCGCGCGTCGGTCACCGCCGAGCTCATCCTCGAGGGCGTGCGCCTCCCGGCCGACGCGGTGCTCCCCGGCGTCGTCGGTCTCCGCGGCCCCCTCTCCTGCCTCAACGAGGCGCGCTTCGGCATCGTGTTCGGCACGCTCGGCGCCGCGCGCGACTGCCTCGAGACGGCCATCGCCTACTCGATCGACCGCGAGCAGTTCGACAAGCCGATCGCCGCGTTCCAGCTGACCCAGAAGAAGCTCGCCGACATGGCCCTCGAGCTCGACAAGGGCTTCCTGCTCGCGCTTCACCTCGGCCGGCTCAAGGACGCCCACACGATCCGCCCGGAGCAGATCTCGGTCGGCAAGCTCAACAACGCGCGCGAGTCGCTCGCGATCGCGCGCGAGTGCCGGTCGATCCTCGGCGCCAACGGCGTCACGCTCGAGTACCCCGTGATCCGGCACATGAACAACCTCGAGTCGGTGTTCACCTACGAGGGCACCAACGAGATGCACACGCTCGTCGTCGGCGAGGCGCTCACCGGCATCGCCGCCTACCGATGAGCGGCGCGCTCGACGGGATCGTGGTCGCCGACTTCTCCCGCGTGCTCGCCGGTCCCTACGCGACGATGCTGCTCGGCGACCTCGGTGCCGAGGTGGTGAAGGTCGAGCGCCCCGGTGCCGGCGACGACACCCGGCACTGGGGGCCGCCCTACGCTGCCGACGGCACGGCGACGTACTTCGCGGGCGTCAACCGCAACAAGCGGTCGTCGTGGCTCGACCTGTCGTCCCCCGAGGGTCGCGCCGAGGCGCGCACGCTCGCGCTGCGCGCGGACGTCATGGTCGAGAACTTCAAGCCGGGCGGGCTCGCGCGCATGGGACTGGGCTACGACGAGCTCGCGGCGGAGAACCCGCGCCTGATCCTCTGCTCCATCAGCGGTTTCGGCTCGGGCGCCGGTGCCGAGCTGCCCGGCTACGACCTGCTCGTGCAGGCGATGGGCGGCCTGATGTCGGTGACCGGCCCGGGCGCGGGCGAGCCGACGAAGGTCGGCGTCGCGCTCGTCGACGTCATCACCGGTCTGCACGCCGTCTACGGCATCCTCGCCGCGCTGCGGCACCGCGACGTCACCGGTGAGGGCCAGCACGTCGAGGTGAACCTGCTCTCGTCGTTGCTCTCCGCGATGGTCAACCAGAGCTCGGCGTACGTCGCGGGCGGCGTCGTTCCGGGCATCCTCGGCAACGACCACCCCTCGATCGTCCCGTACGCCGTCTACGCGACGGCCGACAAGCCGCTGGTGCTCGCGGTCGGCAACGACCGCCAGTTCCGGTCGCTGTGCGTCGTCCTCGGCATCGCCGACGAAGCGGACGACGAGCGATTCGCGACGAACCCCGCACGCGTGGCGCACCGCGCCGAGGTGCGCGCGCTGCTCGAGACCGCTCTCGCCTCCGACGGCGCTGATCGCTGGGCGGATCGCCTCACCGCCGCCGGAGTGCCGTGCGGCCCGATCAACGGGCTCGACGACGCGTTCGCCCTGGCGACGTCGCTCGAGCTCGCGCCGGTGGTCCACGTCCCGGGGTCGCCCGTGCCCCAGGTGGCCAACCCGCTGCAGATGTCGGTCACTCCCCCGACGTACCGCGTCGGGCCGCCGCCGCTGGAGGGCTGATGACCTTCGTGCGGCCCAGGACCGCGCAGGAGGCGGTGCTCTCCGAGCTGCGCCGGATGCTCGTCACCGGCGAGCTCGCGCCCGGGGAGCCGTTGCGCCAGGAGGCGCTGGCCGAGACCCTCGGCGTCTCCCGTGTCCCGGTGCGCGAGGCGCTCAAGGTCCTCGAGGGCGAGGGCGCGGTCGTGCACGAGCCGCACAAGGGCTACGTCGTCGCCGAGCTGTCGGTCGACGACCTCGTCGAGGTCTACCGCCTGCGCGAGCTGCTCGAGGCCGAGGCGATCCGGGTGGCCGTCCCCCGCCTCGCCGCCACCGATCTCCAGGCGCTCGTCGCCGCTGCCGCCGACGTCGACGCCGCCGGCCGCTCCGGCGATGTGACGGGCATGACCGAGGCGAACCGACGCTTCCACTTCCTGCTCTTCGACGCCGCGGGCATGCCGCGGCTGTCGCGGACCCTGCGCCAGCTCTGGGACGCCACCGACGTCTACCGCTCGGTCTACTTCTCCGGCGTCACCAACCGCCAGCGCGTGAAGCACGAGCACCACGACCTGCTCGTCGCGCTGCGCGCCGGCGACACCGAGGCGGCCGTGCGCGCCCAGCACGCGCACCGCGACAACTCCGTCACCGCCGTCACCGCTGCCCTCCGGCGCGCCTGACCCGTCGGTCGCCGGCACCGGGTCCGGCCAGACTCGGGGCGGCGGCTGCGAGGTCCGGGTGCCGCCAGTGCCGGGGCGGCGGCGCCGCGGCGTCGGCTCAGGGCCAGGTCCGTATCCGGTGGCAGACGGCTGGTTGACTGGGCGCATGCCGGCCAACGCCCCGATCGACCGTCCCGCCGACGACGTGCTCGCCTCGCTCGACGAGCGGACGGCGCAGGACGCGCAGACCCTCGTCGCGATGATGCACCGCATCACCGGACACGAGCCGGTCGTCTGGAACGTCGCGACCCTCGGCTTCGACAGCTACCACTTCCGCTACGACAGCGGCCGCGAGGGCGACTGCCACGCGCTGGGGTTCCACCCGCGCAACGGCAAGCTCACGATCTACCTCATGGACGGCACAGAGCGCCACGCCGCCCTGCTCTCCCAGCTCGGGAAGCACACGACGAGCCGGGTCTGCGTCTACCTCACACGCCTCGGCGGCATCGACCTCGAGATCCTCGACCAGGTGCTGCAGGCGTCGTACGCCTACGTGAAGGCCCACGACGGCACCATGCACCGCGCCTGACCCACCCCACCCGCACGTCACTGCCCGGACGCAGCCAAAATCCGAGCTTCTGCCTGCAGTGCGGCAGTGACGTGGAGGTCGGTCAGTCGGAGCTCTCGAGCAGGGGGCGCAGGACGTCGAGGACGGAGACGTCGTCGATGGTGCTCGGCGGGGCCTCGGGGCGGCCGTCGGCGATCCCGCGCATCGTGCGGCGCAGGATCTTGCCGCTGCGGGTCTTGGGCAGCGCCGGTACGACGACCACGCTCTTGAGCGCGGCGACCGGGCCGATCTCGTCGCGCACGGACCTGACGACCTCGGACTGCAGCGTGGCCGGGTCGATGTCGACGCCGCTCTTGAGCACCACGAACGCACGGGGGATCTGCCCCTTGAGGGCGTCGTGCACGCCGATGACGGCGCACTCCGCGACGGCCGGGTGCGAGGCCACGACCGCCTCCATCGACCCGGTCGAGAGCCGGTGCCCGGCGACGTTGATGACGTCGTCTGTGCGGCCCATGACGTAGACGTAGCCGTCGGCGTCGATCTGACCGCCGTCGCCGGTCGCGTAGTAGCCCGGGAAGACGGCGAGGTAGGAGTCGACGTAGCGCTTGTCGTCCTGCCACAGCGTGGGCAGCGTCCCGGGCGGCAACGGCAGCTTGATGGCGATGTTGCCGTCGTTGCCGGGCTCGACCGGAGCGCCGCGCTCGTCGAGCACCTGAACGTCGT
Source organism: Candidatus Nanopelagicales bacterium (assembly GCA_035702165.1). GTDB lineage: Bacteria > Actinomycetota > Actinomycetes > S36-B12 > CAIYMF01 > Longivirga. Next base: position 25,350 of record DASSQW010000100.1, on the reverse strand, counting down.
AGCCCGGCATCGGGACCGTCGGCGAGCCGGGCTTCACCGGCATCGGCTCGAGACCGCGCGGGTTCGCCGCGATCGGCCAGCCGGTCTCGGTCTGCCACCAGTTGTCGATCACGGGGATCCCGAGGATGTCGCTGGCCCAGTGGTAGGTGTCGGGGTCGAGCCGCTCGCCCGCGAGGAACAGCGTCTGCAGCCCCGACAGGTCGTGGCCCGCGCGCAGGGCGGCGCCCGGGTCCTCCTTCTTGATCGCCCGGATCGCGGTGGGCGCGGTGAACAGCGCCTTCACGCCGTGATCGGCGATCACGCGCCAGAACGCGCTCGCATCCGGCGTACCGACCGGCTTGCCCTCGTAGAGCACGGTGGTGGCACCCACGAGCAGCGGCGCGTAGACGATGTAGGAGTGGCCGACGACCCAGCCGACGTCGCTCGCCGCCCAGAACACCTCCCCGGGCCCGACGTCGTAGACGTTGGCCATCGTCCAGGTGAGGGCGACGGCGTGACCGCCGTTGTCTCGCACGATCCCCTTCGGCTTCCCGGTGGTGCCCGACGTGTAGAGGACGTATAGCGGGTCGGTCGCGTCCACGGTGACGCAGTCCGCCGGCTCGGCCGCCGCGACCACCTCGTGCCAGTCGTGGTCGATCTCCCCCATCGCGGCCGTCGCCTGCGGACGCTGCAGCACCACGGTGGCGACCGGCTTGTGGTTCGACGCCTCGATCGCCCTGTCGAGCATCGGCTTGTACTCGACGACACGGCCCGGCTCGATACCGCACGACGCCGAGACGACGACCTTCGGAGTGGCGTCGTCGATCCGCAGCGCGAGCTCGTGCGGCGCGAACCCGCCGAACACCACGGAGTGCACCGCACCGAGCCGCGCTGTCGCGAGCATCGCGATCACGGCCTCGGGAACCATGGGCATGTAGACGACGACGCGATCGCCCTTCTCCACACCGAGCCCGCGCAGCGCCCCGGCGAACCGCGCGACCGCGTCGCGGAGCTCGGCGTAGGTGTAGCGGGCGACCGTTGCGGTGACGGGGCTGTCGTAGACCAGCGCGAGCCGGTCGCCGTGACCGGCCTCGACGTGGCGGTCGAGAGCGTTCCAGCAGGTGTTGAGCCGTCCGCCGCTGAACCAGCGGAAGTACGGCGCGTCCGACCCGTCGAGGGCTCTCGGCGGTACGACGTCCCAGTCGACAGCGGCAGCGGCCTCGCCCCAGAAGCCGTCGGGGTCGGTGAGGCTGCGGGCGAAGGCCTCGGCGTAGGGACCGGACGTGGGCATGGGACCTCCCGGGAGCGGGTGCGGACTTCTCCCGAGCCTAGGGAAGGCGTACGCCGGAGGCACGGGATCACGGTGTGACCTGCGCCCGACGCGCACCCGGCTGCGCGGTGCTGTGCTACTCCGCAGCCGCGAGCTGGCCGCAGGCGCCGTCGATGTCGCGACCGCGGGTGTCGCGCACGGTGACCGCGATGCCGCCGGCCTCGAGACGGCGCACGAACTCGCGCTCGTCCTCGCGCCGCGACGCCGTCCACTTCGAACCGGGAGTCGGGTTGAGCGGGATGAGGTTCACGTGCACGAGCTTGCCGCGCAGCCGTTTCGCGAGCAGCTCCGCGCGCCACGCCTGGTCGTTGATGTCCTTGATGAGTGCGTACTCGATCGACACGCGACGCTTGGTGGACGCGGCGTACTGCCACACGGCGTCGAGCACCTCGCCCACCTTCCACCGCGTGTTCACCGGCACCAGGGTGTCGCGCAGCTCGTCGTCGGGGGCGTGCAGCGACACCGCGAGGGTGACCGGCAGCCCCTCCTTCGCGAGGTCGAGGATGCGCGGCACGAGGCCGACGGTCGACACGGTGATGCCGCGCGCCGACATCCCGAAGCCGCCGGGGCTCTTGTCGGTGAGCCGGTGGAGCGAACCGATGACCGCCTTGTAGTTCGCCATCGGTTCACCCATGCCCATGAAGACCACGTTGGAGACGCGTCCCGGTCCGCCCGGCACGTCGCCCGCAGCGAGCTGCCGCGCGCCCGCGACCACCTGCTCGACGATCTCGGCGGTGCTCATGTTGCGCGTCAGCCCCGCCTGCCCCGTCGCGCAGAACGGGCAGTTCATGCCGCATCCGGCCTGGCTCGAGACGCACATGGTGACGCGGTCGGGGTAGCGCATCAGCACGCTCTCGACCAGCGCGCCGTCGTGCAGGCGCCACAACGTCTTCCGCGTCGTGCCCTTGTCGGCGGTGAGCTCGCGCACGGGCGTCATCAGAGACGGCGTCAGCACGCGCGCGATCTCCTCGCGCTGCGCGGCCGGTACGTCGCTCCACGCCGACGCGTCCGCGTCGAGACGGGTGAAGTAGTGGCGCGACACCTGGTCGGCGCGGAAGGCCGGGAGGCCCAGCGCCGCAACGGCTTCGCGCCGCTCGGCCGCGGTCATGTCGGCGAGGTGGCGAGGCGGCTTGCCACGCCGCGGTGCGGTGAACGTCAGCTCGCCGGGGGTGGGGCGCCTCGGCGTCTCGATGTCGGCCATGTCAGGACCCCAGGAAGAGCGTCAGCAGCAACCAGCCCGCGATCACGTTGGGCAGGATCGAGTCGAGCCGGTCCATGAGTCCGCCGTGCCCCGGGAGCAGGTTGCTCATGTCCTTCACCCCGAGGTCGCGCTTGATCGCCGACTCCGCGAAGTCGCCGAGCGTCGCCACCACGGTCATCACCAGGCCGGTGACCAGGCCCTGCCACCACGGCGCATCGAGCAGGTAGACGAACAGCAGGACGCCGGCGACGGCCTGGAAGAGCAGCGAGCCGACGAACCCCTCCCACGACTTCTTCGGCGAGATCACCGGCGCCATCGGATGCTTGCCCCACAGCACGCCGAAGACGTAGCCGCCGATGTCGCTGCAGATCGTGAGCACGATGATCGTGATGACGCGGTAGGCGCCGTCGGGCTGCGCCGTGACGAGCCCCGCGAAGCCGCCGATGAGACCCGTGTAGGCCAGGACGAACGTCGTCGCGGCGACGTCGGCGACGTAGCCCTCGGGGCCGCGCAGCAGACGCACACCCATGCCGACCAGCACGGTGACGGCGAAGACGCCGATGAGCGGCTGCACGCCCCACCAGTAGCCCGCCTGCGCCATCGCGAGGCACCCGGCGTAGGCGACGAGGCGCTCGACGCGCACGCCGCGCTGCTCGAAGGCGCCCGCGAGCTCCCACGCACCGATCGCCATGGCGACGCTGACGACGATCGCGAAGAGCCACGGCGCGTAGACCACCGGCAGCAGCACCAGGCCGATGCCGAGCAGCACGCCCATCCCGACGGCGGCGAACAGGTTGCGCCCGGCACGGCCGTGCGACGCGACCGGCTCTGCCGGTTCGGCCGGTGTCGTCGCCTCGGTCATAGGTGGGTCGAAGTGCTCGGGTCCTCAGACCTCGAGCAGCTCCGCCTCCTTGTGCTTGAGCAGGTCGTCGACCTGGCCGGTGAACTTGTGCACGAGGTCGTCGAGGGACTTCTCGGCGCGACGGACGTCGTCCTCGCCGACCTCGCCGTCCTTCACCAGCTTGTCGAGGGTGTCCTTGGCGTGGCGGCGGATGTTGCGCATCGAGATCTTGGCCTCCTCCGCCTTGTGGCGGGCGACCTTGATGTACTCCTTGCGCCGCTCCTCGGTGAGCTGGGGGAACACGACGCGGATGACGACGCCGTCGTTGTTCGGGTTCACGCCGAGGTCTGAGTCGCGGATGGCCTTCTCGATCGCGGCCATCGAGCCCTTGTCGTAGGGCGAGATCACGACGAGGCGGGCCTCGGGCACCTGGAAGCCGGCCATCTGCGTGATCGGCGTCTGGGTGCCGTAGTAGTCGGCGGTGAGCCGCTCGAACATCGCGGCGGTCGCGCGACCGGTGCGGATGTGGGCGAAGTCGTCCTTGGCGACGAGGACCGCCTTCTCGAGCTTCTCCTCTGCCTCGAACATGGTCTCGTCGATCACCGCGTGCTCCTCGTGACGTGTCGGTTCTGGTCGTGCGTGCGCTGCGGCGTACCGCTAGGACGCGACGAGCGTCCCGATCCTCTCACCCCGCACGGCGCGGGCGATGTTGCCCTCGACGAGCAGGTTGAAGACGAGGATCGGCAGCGCGTTGTCCTGGCACAGGCTGATGGCGGTGGCGTCGGCGACCTTGAGGCCGCGGGCGAGCACGTCCGCGTGGGTGAGGGTCTCGAAGCGCTCGGCGTCGGGGTTCGTGCGCGGGTCGGAGTCGTAGACGCCATCGACGCCCTTGGCCATGAGCACGACCTCCGCGCTGCACTCGAGCGCGCGCTGGGCGGCCGTCGTGTCGGTGGAGAAGAACGGTGCCCCGAGGCCGGCGCCGAAGATGACGACGCGGCCCTTCTCCAGGTGGCGGATCGCGCGGCGCGGCACGTAGGGCTCGGCGACCTGGCCCATCGCGATCGCGGTCTGCACGCGGGTCTCGATGCCCTCCCTCTCCAGGAAGTCCTGGAGCGCGAGGCAGTTCATGACCGTGCCGAGCATGCCCATGTAGTCCGCGCGCGAGCGGTCCATCCCGCGCTCGTTGAGCTGGGCCCCGCGGAAGAAGTTGCCGCCGCCGATGACGACGGCCACCTCGGTGCCGCCGCGCACGACAGCCGCGATCTGGCGCGCGATCGCCGACACGACGTCCGGGTCGACGCCGAGTGAACCGCCGCCTGCGAAGGCCTCGCCCGAGAGCTTGAGCAGCACGCGGGAGTAGCCGCCCTCCGGCACGCCGGGCCAGGTGTCGAGCGTGCCCTCGAGCGAGGGCTGCACCACGGAGACGACGGAGGCCGCCGTCGCGGCAGATGATCCTGTGTCCACGACGGCGGCCTCCGGTCTCACGGGTACTGGGGGGAGTCTGTCAGGCGAGAGCCTCGAGGATCCCCTCAGGCACCGATCTCGAACCGCACGAAGCGGCTGATCGTGGTGCCCTGGGCGTCGAGGACGTCCTTGACGGACTTCTTGGCCTCGACGACCGACTCCTGCTCGAGCAGGACGTTGTCCTTGAAGTAGGCGTTCACGCGGCCCTCGACGATCCTGGGGAGCGCAGCCTCGGGCTTGCCCTCCTCCTTCGCCTTGGCCTCGGCGACGCGGCGCTCGGTCTCGACGACGTCCGCCGGGACCTCGTCGCGGGTGAGGTACGACGCGCGCATCGCGGCGATCTGCATCGCGGCGCTGCGGGCGGCCTCCTCCGAGCCCTCGTACGCGACGAGCACGCCCACCTGCGCGGGCAGGTCGGCGGCGCGCTTGTGCATGTAGGTGGCGACGTTGCCCTCGACGAAGGCGACGCGACCGAGCTCGAGCTTCTCGCCGATGGTGGCGGCGAGGTCGGTCACGGTCTCGGCGACGGTCCTGCCGTCGAGGTCTGCGGCCGCGAGGGTCTCGGTGTCGTCGGCCTTGATCTCCGCGGCCTTCGCGACGACCCTGTCGGCCAGCGCCTGGAAGTCGGCGTTCTTGGCGACGAAGTCGGTCTCGGCGCGGAGCTCGACGAGCGCGCCGTCCTTCGTGACGACGAGGCCGTTGCTGGCCTCGCGCTCGGCACCGCGAGCGGCGGCCTTGGCGGCGCCCTTGATGCGCAGCGCCTCGGCGGCCAGCTCGAAGTCGCCGTCGTTCTCCTGGAGGGCCTTCTTGCACTCCATCATCCCCGCGCCGGTCAGGTCGCGGAGCTTCTTCACGTCAGCAGCGGTGACGTCGGCCATGGCGGTGGCCCTCTCTGTTGATTGGTGCGGTGCGGGGTCGATCGGGCGCGCCGCGCGGCCCGCCGGAGAGTCCGGGCGGGCCGCCGGCGGCGGATCAGGCCTGCGGGGTCTCGGGGGCCTCGGCAGCAGCCGCCTCGGGAGCAGCAGCCTCGGGAGCAGCAGCCTCGGGATCAGCGGTCTCGGAACCGGCGAGAAGCTCGGTCTCCCACGCGGCCAGCGGCTCGTCGGCGGCGACCTCGCCCTCGGCCGCGCCGGTCGCCCGGCCGGCGCGGGTCATCAGGCCCTCGGCGACGGCGTCGGCGATGACGCGGGTGAGCAGCGCGACGGCGCGGATGGCGTCGTCGTTGCCCGGGATGGGGAAGTCGACGACGTCGGGGTCGCAGTTGCTGTCGAGGATCGCGACGACCGGGATGCCGAGCTTCTTGGCCTCGGAGACCGCGATGTGCTCCTTGTTGGTGTCGACGATCCACACCGCGCTGGGCACCTTGGTCATGTCGCGGATGCCGCCGAGGGTCTTGTCGAGCTTGTCCTTCTCGCGGCGCAGGACCAGGAGCTCCTTCTTGGTGAGCCCCGAACCCGCGACGTCGTCGTAGTCGATGAGCTCGAGCTCCTTGAGGCGCTGGATGCGCTTGTGGACCGTCGAGAAGTTGGTGAGCATGCCGCCGAGCCAGCGCTGGTTGACGTAGGGCATGCCCACGCGCGACGCCTGCTGCTGCACGGGCTCCTGCGCCTGGCGCTTGGTGCCGACGAACATCACGGTGCCGCCGTGGGCGACGGTCTCCTTGACGAACTCGTACGCGCGGTCGATGTAGGTCAGCGACTGCTGGAGGTCGATGATGTAGATGCCGTTGCGCTCGTTGAAGATGAACCGCTTCATCTTCGGGTTCCAACGGCGGGTCTGGTGCCCGAAGTGCACGCCGCTCTCGAGCAGCTGCTTCATCGTGACGACGGCCACGAGATCTCCGTCTCAGGCGCCGGCCCCGGGCACGACGGCCCGGGCGCACGCGGCGCCGCTCGGTTGTCCGCCCGGTCGGTCGACCGGGCGCCTGACGCCTGCCGGGAGCACCTGACCGTGAGGACCGAGGGTGCGCCCGCCGGTCGAGGACCGGGCTGCGGGCGTGCGATGTCGGCGCGCCGGGAGGCGTGCCGCAGGTCGAGTGTACGGGGCGATCGCCCCGAGCCTGAAATCGCGTCCGGGCGGCTCCCGCCCAGGTCAGGCCCGTGCCGCGCCGTCCCCAGGCCAGGGCAGCCGGCGCGGCGTCCCCAGCACGGGGCGCGGGGCCCGACCGGGCGGTCGCGGGCATCGTCCAGGGTCGGCCCGTGCTCCCCCTGATCCTGGCCCTCGTCGCCGTCGCCGCATCCGCCGTGGCCCCCGCCTCCCCCGACGTCACCGCGTCGCCCGCCGATGCGCGCTGGACCGCCCCGGTGGCACCCGTCGTCCTGCTGGCTCCGTACGACCCGCCCGCGCGCCGCTGGCTGCCCGGTCATCGCGGCGTCGACCTCGCGGCCGCGCAGGGGCAGGCGGTGCGGGCTGCCGGGCCCGGCACCGTCACCTGGGCAGGGGTGCTCGTGGACCGCGGTGTCGTCGTCGTGAGCCACACCGACGGAATGCGCACGACGTACGAGCCGGTCGACCCCGTCGTGGCCGTCGGCGACCACGTCGAGCGGGGCGAGCTGCTCGGAACCCTGGGCAGTGGCGACGTCCACTGCGGCGGTGTGCCGCGGTGCCTGCACTGGGGGTTGCGCCGCGGCCGCGACTACCTCGATCCGTGGCTGCTCCTGCACCCCGGGCGGGCCGTACTGCTGCCTCCCTGAACGACCAACGGGCCGCACCGCGCGCGACGCGGCCCGGATCTAGGCGGGTGGTCCGGCCGGCCGGCGGGCCCGGAGGACGACGTCGCGGAGCGTGACGGGGCGGCCGTCGAGGTCGCAGGTCGCCCGTACGCGCTCGTCGGCTGTCACGACCTCCCAGCCCCGGTCGGCGAACCGTTCCCGGAGAGCAGGCGCGGAGACCAGGGCCTGCTCCGGCGCGGTGCCGTGGGCGGTCGGCTGCGCCCTGCCTGCGTCGCGGTGGCGGCCGTGATCGTCGGCGTCCGGCCCGCTGTGGCCGTGGCCCGCGCCGTGGCCGTGGCCGACGACCAGCAGCGTGCCACCGGGCACGACCCAGCCCGCGATGCGGTCGTAGAAGTCGGCCTGCGGCATCGCCGGGTGCGCGTAGTGCGTGGTCACCAGGTCGAGGCCGGAGCTCGGCGCCCAGGCGGTGAGGTCGGCCTGGACCCAGGCCACGCGATCCGCGAGCCCGCGGGCCGCGCTGCGCGCCCACGCACGGGCGAGCGCCGTGGCGGAGATGTCGACGGCGGTGACCTGCCAGCCGTGCTCGGCGAGCCAGAGCGCCTCCGCGCCCTCACCGCACCCGGCGTCGAGCGCCAGGCCGGGGACGATGCCCGCGAGCTCCGTCGCGAGGCAGGGGTTCGGGGCGTCGGAGGACCCGGCGTCGCGCCAGTGGTTCTCCCAGTACTGCTCGTCGAAGTCGTGGCTCATCGCCGCGACCTCACGGATCAGCCGACCTCGTCGTGGGACTCCGAGAGCCGCGCCCGCAGCTGGAGCACCGCCTTGGTGTGCATCTGGCAGATGCGCGACTCGGTGACGCCGAGCACCTGGCCGATCTCGGCCAGCGTGAGGCCCTCGTAGTAGTAGAGGGTGACGACGATCTTCTCCCGCTCGGGGAGCTGGTTGATCGCCTTCGCGAGGATGAACTTGGTCTCCTCGCCCTCGAACAGGTTGATCGGGTCCGGAGCCTTGGGGTCCTCGAGGGTGTCGCCGAGCGTCATCTTGTCGCCGCGCTCGCCACCGGCGTGCAGCAGCTCGTCGAGCGCCACGACGTTGACGAAGGACACCTGGCTGAAGATGGCGTGCAGCTCGTCGAGCTTGATGCCCATCTCCTTGGCCACCTCGGCCTCGGTGGGCGTGCGCTGCAGCTGGGCCTCGAGGATCTGGTAGGCCTTCTCGACCTCGCGGGCCTTGAAGCGCACCGAGCGCGGGATCCAGTCGATCGAGCGCAGCTCGTCGATGATCGCTCCGCGGATGCGGTTGATCGCGTAGGTCTCGAACTTGATGGCGCGGTCGAGGTCGAACTTCTCGATGGCGTCGATGAGACCGAAGATGCCGTAGGAGACGAGGTCGGCCTGCTCGATGTTGGGTGGGAGGCCCACGCCGACGCGGCCGGCGACGTACTTCACGAGCGGTGAGTAGTGCAGGATCAGCTTGTCGCGCAGCCCGGAGTCGCCGGAGGCCTTGAAGTCCTCCCACAGCTTCCTGAGCCGGTCCTGGGTCTCGGCCGCGGCCGCGGCCTTCTCCTCCTCGGTGGGGGTCAGGTCGATGGCGTCGAGGTCGACCTCGAAGTCGTCGTCCCCCTCGGCGGCGTCGTTCTCGTCCTCGACCTCGAGGGCGTCCTCCGGCTCTCGGACGTCGTCGACGTCCTCAGGCTCGCGGGTGCGCCTGCTCATACGTTGCCCTCAACCGCTCGACGCTGACATGGGTGTAGATCTGTGTAGTCGCGAGCGTAGCGTGCCCCAAGATCTCTTGGACGGATCGGAGGTCCGCGCCACCCTCCAGCAGGTGTGTCGCCGCGGAGTGCCGCAGCCCGTGCGGACCGAGGTCCGGCGCGCCCTCGACGTGCCGCAGCATCCGGTGGACGGTCTCCCGGGCGGTCCGGGGGTCGAGCCGGCGGCCCCGCGCGCCGAGCAGCAGAGCAGCGCCGGACTCCTCGGTGCGCAGCCCCGGACGGCCCTCGGCGATCCAGGAGTCGAGCGCGCGCTGGGCCGGGGCGCCGTAGGGGACGGTGCGCTCCTTGTTGCCCTTGCCGAGGACCCGCAAGGTCCGACGCCCCGCGTCGACGTCGTCGACGTCGAGGCCGACGAGCTCCCCGACTCGGATGCCGGTCGCGTACAGCAGCTCGAGGACGAGCAGGTCGCGGAGGTGGACGGGATCGCCGTCATCGGCCGCGACCGCGGCCACGTCGAGCAGGGCACCGGCCTCGGACTGCTTGAGCACGCCGGGGAGGGTGCGGTGCGCCGACGGCGTGGCGAGTCGATCGCCTGGATCGGCCGGGAGCAGACCGCGACGGGCCGCCCATGCGGTGAAGACGCGGGCCGCGGCCGCGCGGCGGGCGAGCGTGGTACGCGCATGCCCCTGCGCGCCCTCGACGGCCAGCCAGCCGCGCAGGTCCGCGAGATCGAGGTCGGCGAGAGCTGTCGCGCCGTGGACGCGCGCGAAGCCCAGGAGACGGCGTACGTCGCCGACGTAGGCGCGCACCGTGTGCGGGCTGCGGCCCAGCTCGCTGTCCAGGTGCGTGGCGAACGCGGCGAGCGCCTCCTCCATGTCGGCGGTGAGGTCGGCCTGGACGGGCGCGACCTGCACCTCGGTGGGGCTCGCGGGCACAGCCCCACCGTCCGTGCCCGCGGCGCGGGAGTCAACGCGGCGCGCCGCGCGGGGCCAACCGCCAGCCGGATCCGTCCGAACGGACGAAGCCGCCGACCTCCAGCAGGCCGAGGGCCCCTGCCGCCTCGGCCGGGGCCACCCCCGCCGTCCTGGCGACCGAGTCGAGGGTGGCCGGGCGCCGGGCCGGCACGGCGTCCAGCACGCGCGCGGTGAGCGGATCGAGGCCGTCGCGCGGCACCAGCGGGCCGCTCGGCCGCGGAGCGAGGTCGGTGCCCAGCTCTCCGAGCGCCTCGACGACCTCCGCCGCGGACGTCACCAGCAGCGCACCGTCGCGCAGCAGCCGGTGCACGCCCTGCGAGCGGCCGGAGTCGACCGGCCCGGGGATGCCGACGACCGGACGACCGAGCTTCTCGGCCTCGTTCGCCGTCGAGAGGGCACCCGATCGCAGCGCCGCCTCCACGACGACCGTGCCGCGGGTCAGCGCGGCGATCACCCGGTTCCGTACGAGGAACCGTGTGCGGTGCGGCGCGGCTCCGGGCGGGACCTCCGAGACGAGGAGTCCGTCTGCCGCGATCCGTGCGAAGAGCGCGTCGTGGCGGGGCGGGTAGGCGACGTCGATGCCGCAGGCGAGCACCGCGACCGTGACGCCACCAGCAGCGAGGGCGCCCTGGTGCGCCGCGGCGTCGATGCCGAACGCGCCGCCGGACACGACCGTCCAGCCCCGCATCGCGAGGTCGCTGCCGAGCGTCGACGCGACGTGGTCGCCGTAGCGGGAGGAGTCGCGCGAGCCGACGACCGAGGCCGACCGCAGCGCGGAGAGACGGAGATCGACGGTGCCACGAACCCACAGCGCCCAGGGCGCGGCGTCGCCGAGGTCGTCGAGCTGCGAGGGCCACTCGAGGTCGCCGGGCACGAGCAGCCGGCCGCCCACCTCGGCCGCGCGCGCGAGGTCGGCGTCGGGGTCGGCGGCTGCCAGCCGACCGACGAATCGCTCGACCCCGGGGACCCGGGCGGACCCGCGCCGCACGAGCTCGACCACCTCGGTGGCGGACATCTCGGCGAGCAGCCGGCCCAAGCGGCGGTCGGCCGGTTCGGACAGCCGGGACAGCAACGCCCGGGCGCGCCGCTCGTCGTCGCTCACGCCGCCCACAGCGCACCCCCGTCCCGGTGCAGCAGCGCCGTACCGACGTCGGCGCGCGACGGGCGGTCGCGGCCGGCGAGGTCGGCGACGGTCCACGCGACGCGCACGACGCGGTCGGCACCTCGGGCGGACACGACCCCGCGCGCGACGGCATCGGACAGCGGTGCACCCGCGTCGGTGTCGAGCCCGAAGCGGCGCCGTACGACGGGGCCGGGGACGTCGGCGTTCACGCGCCACGGCGTATCGATGAACCGGCGGGCTGCGCGGTCGCGCGCCTCGAGGACGCGCGCGGACACGACCGACGTGGGCTCGGCGCTGGACGCGCCGAACTCGAGGTCGGCGAGGGTGGGACGCACGAGGACGACCCGGAGGTCGACCCGGTCGAGCAGCGGGCCGCTGATCCTGCTGAGGTAGCGGCGGCGCTGCACCGGCGAGCACGTGCAGACGGGTGCGCCAGGGCCTGCCAGTCCGCCGCCGCGTCCGCACGGGCACGGGTTCATCGCGAGCACGAGGTGGAACCGCGCGGGGAAGCGCACCGTGAACGCCGACCTCGACACGACCATCTCGCCGGACTCGAGCGGCTGACGCAGCGCGTCGAGCGCGTTCGAGTCGAACTCGGGCGCCTCGTCGAGGAACAGCACGCCGCGATGGGCGAGCGACACCAGACCGATCCGGGCGATGCCCGACCCGCCGCCGACCATCGCGGCGTGCGTCGCCGTGTGGTGCGGCGCCTCGAACGGCGGCACGGTGATGAGCCGACCGCTGTCGAGCCGCCCGGCCACCGAGTGGATCGCCGTGACCTCGAGCGAGGCCTGCTCGTCCAGCGGCGGGAGCAGCCCGGGCAGCCGTTCGGCCAGCATGGTCTTGCCGACCCCGGGCGGCCCCGTCATCGCGAGGTGGTGGCCGCCGGCGGCGGCGAGCTCCAGCGCGCCGCGCGCCGCATGCTGACCGCGGACGTCGGAGAGGTCGGGCACGGTCGGCGCGTCCGGCACCGCGGTCGGGCCGTCGGAGGAGTCGTCGAGCTCCACCTCCGGGACGTCGTCGCCGCGCACCAGCGCGAGCGCGCCCGCGAGGGTGCGTACGCCGACTACGTCGATGCCCGGGACGAGCGCCGCCTCGGACACGTTCGCACGCGGTACGACGATCCGCCGCGCACCGGCGGCGCGTGCCGCGAGCGCGGCGACCAGCGCTCCGCGCACGGGGCGCACCCGGCCGTCGAGACCGAGCTCACCGACGACCACGAGCTCGGCGACGACGTCGCGCGGCGCCTGGCCCGACGCCGCGAGCAGTGCCAGCGCGATCGCGAGGTCGAGCGTCGGGCCTCGCTTGGGGAGCTCCGCCGGCGAGAGGCCCACGGTGTTCTTCGGCCCGGGCCACTCGAGCCCCGAGTTCAGCACGGCGGAGCGGCACCGGTCTCGGGCCTCGCCGACGAGCTTGTCGGCCATCCCCACCACGGAGAAGCCGCTGACCCCGATGGACACGTGCGCCTCGACACCGATCACGTGGCCGTCGACGCCGAGCAGCACGACACCGCGCGTGCGTGCGACGCCCCCGCTCACGACAGTCCCCGCACGTGCTCGACCACGGACGGGCCGCTGCTCGGGCGCAGCACCGAGACGATGTCGATCCTCATGGAGCGTGGTCGCACCCCGTGCACGCGCATCCAGGCGATGCCGAGACGTTCGAGCCGGTGCAGCTTGCGCTCGGTGATGGCCTCGAACGGCGAGCCGTGGCGCAACGAGCTGCGCGTCTTCACCTCGCAGACCACGAGGACGTCGCCGTCGCGCGCGACGATGTCGATCTCGCCGATGTCGCAGCGCCAGTTGCGCTGCAGCACGACGAAGCCGTCCTGCTCGAGATGCGTGGCGGCGAGGTCCTCGCCGTACCTTCCCAGCGCGTCCTTGCGGCGTACCGCCGTCGGTCCAGCCATGCCTGCTCCTCCACCCGCGGCCGGGTGCCGCCGCGACGCAGGCTCGTCACAGCCGCCGACGACGGGGGGACCGACCAGGCTGCGCTGTGGAGGACGCGCGCAGCCTCCTGGCCTGGGGGCGCGGCTAGCATCGGCGCGACCGCCGTCACTGCGCGAAGGAGCCAGCCGTGAGCAGCAGGACCCGGATCCTGCGGCGGATCGCGAACGCCGGTGCCGAGGTCCGGTCCCTGCCGGACAAGCGCCGGACGATCCCGCGCTGGGTCGCGTTCGAGGCGATGCGCGCGTTCTCTCCCGTCGTCGCGGTCGAGAGCGAGGGTCTGCGCTACCTCGTGAGCACGCGCGACCGCTCCGTCGGCCGCGTCGTCTTCCTCTCCGGCAGCTACGACGCGGAGCTCATCGACCTCGTCGTGCGCACCCTCGAGCGCGAGCACGGCGAGGGGTTCCTGCGCGGCCGCACGGTGCTCGACGTCGGCGCGAACATCGGGACCACCGTCCTGCCCCTGCTGGTGCGTCACGGCGCCGGGCGCGGGATAGCGATCGAGCCCGAGCCGGGCAACGTGGGACTGCTGCGCGCGAACGTCGCGAGCAACGGGTTGCAGGACCGCGTCGTCGTGCGCCAGCTCGCGGTGTCGGACCACGACGGCACCGCGACCCTCGAGCTGGCCACCACGAACTCCGGCGACCACCGCGTCCGTGCGGACGGCGCAACGAGCGACGGCGCCTACGGGGAGAAGGACCGGCGCACGATCGAGGTGCCCGTCCGCACCCTCGACTCCGTGCTGCTGGAGGAGGGGGTCGACGTCGCCGACGTCGCCCTGCTCTGGGTCGACACCCAGGGTCACGAGGGCCAGGTCCTCGCCGGGGCCACGACGCTGCTCGCTACCGGCGTGCCCGTGTGCCTGGAGTACTGGCCCTACGGCCTGCGCCGGGCCGGCGGCCTCGATCTCCTGCACGAGGTCATCCGCGCGCGCTACGCACGGGTGCTCGACCTGCGTGCCGAGGGCGGACCGGTGGAGGTCCCCGATCTCGACCGCCTCGCCGAGCGCTACCCCTTCGAGCGCTACACCGACCTCCTGCTGCTGCCCTGAGGCGTCAGCCTTCGGCGTCCGGGATCTGCAGGTCGGGCTTGGCGAGCTCCTCGACGTTCACGTCCTTGAACGTGAGCACGCGCACGTTCTTCACGAAGCGCGCCTGGCGGTACATGTCCCAGACCCAGGCGTCGGACATCCGCACCTCGAAGTAGACGTCGCCACCGTCGGTGGTGCGCACCTGCACATCGACGGAGTTCGTGAGGTAGAAGCGGCGCTCGGTCTCGACGACGTAGGAGAACAGGCCGACGACGTCCCGGTACTCGCGGTAGAGCCCGAGCTCGATCTCGTTCTCGTACCGCTCGAGGTCCTCGGCCGACATCCCCGCACCTCACCCTCAGCGCCGTGCGGCGCTCGGTCCATCCTGCCCCGCGGCGGCCTCCCGTGCGGTCGAGGGCCGAAAGTCAGCGGTTCCTGAGCCGGGCCAGCCGCGGTACGGCGCCGAACCGTCCGGCGTGGAAGTCGGCGTAGGCCTGCTCGACCTCGGCGCGCGTGTTCATGACGAACGGGCCGCCGAAGGCGATCGGCTCGCGCACCGGACGTCCGCTGTAGACCATCACGCGAGACACCGAGCCACCGTCGTCGGTCGCGACGTCGAGGTGGCTCGACGTGCCGGCGACCGGGTCGCTCCAGCCGATGTCGCCCTCGCTCAGCCGACGGCCACCGACGGACACGGCTCCGTCGATCACGAAGAAGAACGCCCGGTGGTCGGCAGGGAGCTCGTGGCTCATCGTCGTGAGCGGCTCCAGGGAGAGCAGCGCGCCGTGGATCGGCCAGTGGTTGGCCGCTGGTCCGAGGGCACCCGCCACCTCGCCCGACACGACGTCGACGACGGCACCAGGCAGCTCGACGCGCGGCCGGTCGACGGCGCGCACGTCCTGGTAGCGCGACTCGACCAGGCGCGAGCGCCCGGGCAGGTTCAGCCACAGCTGGAGGGTGTGCGCGTGCTCGTTGCGATAGGCCAGCTCGCGGTGCACGATCCCGCGCCCGGCGGTCATCCACTGCACGTCGCCGACGTCGAGCGCGCCGGCGTGGCCGAGGTTGTCGCCGTGCTCGAGAACGCCGTCGAGGACGAGGGTCACTGTCTCGATGCCGCGGTGCGGGTGCCACTCGAAGCCGGGTTCGGAGAACCAGTCCTCGGCCAGCGCGAGGAACGGATCGGTCGCGCGCGGGTCGGTCGGCATGATGACGATCGCCTTGTCGTCGACCTGCGCGTCGGGACCGAGCCGCTGCTTGCTCTCGACCCTGTCGATCCGACGCTGCGCCATGCGGTCAGCGTAGGTCAGGCGAGGTACGCCGCGTCCTCGGCCAGCTCGACGTCGGCATCACCGAGCTCGCTGCCCGCGAGGTCGACGTCCTCGCCGGCGAGCAACGCCGCAGCGTCGGCGTACCCGCCGGGGATCGACCACGAGCGGCGGTGCTGCACGCAGGGTCCGTGGGTCTCGAGCGCTTCGCGGTGCTCGGGGCTGGCGTAGCCCTTGTGCACCTCGAAGCCGTACGCCGGGTGGTCCGCGGCGAGCGCCACCATGATCGCGTCGCGCGTCGTCTTGGCGAGAACGCTCGCTGCGGCCACCGACGAGCAGGTCATGTCCGCCTTGATGCGCACGGTCACCGGCGGCGGCTGCTCCCACGCGTCGAGGTCGCTCACCGAGCCGTCCTCGTCGAAGAGCGCGGGTGCCGGGCGCGAGACCCAGTCGTAGGAGCCGTCGAGCAGCACGTGGTCGGGGCGCACGGGCAGCTGCGCGAACGCGCGCTCGCCGGCCAGGCGCAGCGCGCGCAGGATCCCGACCGCGTCGATCTCCTCCGCGCTCGCGTGCGCCACCGCCCAGGCCGGGGCCCACCGGCGGATGCGCGGCACGATGCGCTCGCGCGCGGCAGGCGTGAGCAGCTTGGAGTCGCGCACGCCGGTGGGGGCCGCCTTCGTCTCGAGGTCGACGAGGACGACGCCGACCGTCACGGGGCCACCCAACGCGCCTCGGCCGACCTCGTCGACCGAGGCCAGCCAGCGGGCCCCGCTCGCGCGCAGCAGCTCGCGCTCGATGCGCAGCGACGGCGCCTTGCTCATGGCAGCACCACCCCCTCCACGCGCACGGGGGTCGCGGGCGGTCCGTCGCGGAGCAGGTCGGCCACGCGGTCGGCGATGTCCGGCGGCGCCACCAGGACCGAGCCGTCGGCGCGCGGCAGCGCGCGCAGATCGTCGACGGAGAACCACCGGTGCTCGCCGAGGTAGAGCTGCTCGATCTCGTTGTGGCCGGAGGTGTCGGCCACGTGCTCGTCGACGTAGGCGACGAAGAAGACCTCGACCTGGTCGTAGAGCGCGCCGTTGAAGCCGAACCGCAGCTCGCGGTCCCAGACGTGCGCGCCGACCTCGATGTCGGCGCCGGTCTCCTCGCGGTACTCGCGGACGGCGGCCGCGCGGTCGTCCTCGCCCGGGTCGACGCCGCCACCGGGCGTGTGCCAGATCCGCACGTGCGGCCGGTCGGGATCGCCGCCCTCGAACAGCAGCACACGACCCTGCGGCGACAGTGCCACCACGCGGGCGGCCCGTCGGCGGATCACCGGGCGCTCGTCGGTCACGGCACGACCCTAGTTCCAGTGGTCGAAGGGCTCGTCGATCTCGATCCCCTCGAGGAAGTCGCGGACCAACCGCGGGAACGGCGTCGGGAAGAACCGAGCGCTGGAGCCGGCGATCTCGTCGACCGGCCACCACCGGTGGCCGACGTACTCGTCCAGCTCGGTCGGGGTGCGCCCGTCCGGGAGCGGGT
Organism: Candidatus Nanopelagicales bacterium; assembly: GCA_035702165.1. Lineage (GTDB taxonomy): Bacteria > Actinomycetota > Actinomycetes > S36-B12 > CAIYMF01 > Longivirga. The sequence goes on along the minus strand of DASSQW010000100.1, from coordinate 8,293 downwards.
CGGGCGCCAGACCGGGCACGCTCGCGCTGACGACGACCTCGTGCTGGAAGTACCGGACGTGCCGCCGGACGTACGTCGAGTCGCGGCGCCAGGTCGCAGCGGTGAAGCCCTCGGGCGCCACGACGAACCCAGTCTCTTCCTCGATCTCGCGCGACGCGGTCTCGGCGTAGGACTCCGCGCCCTCGACCCCGCCCCCGGGCAGCTCCCACCACTCGCCGATCTCGGGCATGGTCGGGTCGATCGTGCGGAAGAGCAGCACGCTGCCCGCGTCGTCGCGGAGCACCACGCGCACGCTCGTGCGCTCGACGTCGTACGCCGGCCACTCGGTCACGTGCGGCGCCATCTCAGCCCCCGGAGGATCCGGACGCCGACGGCGCGGTCGTGGGCGGGGCGTCGATCGCGGGGTTCTCGAACGTCGCCGGGATCGGCTCGCCCGACCAGTTCGACACCGGCCAGATCACCGCGACGACGCGGCCCACCACGTTGGACACGGGGATGGTGCCCTTCTCGGTGCCGAGGTGGAAGCGCGAGTCCGACGAGTCGGCACGGTTGTCGCCCATCACGAACACGCGCCCCGGCGGCACGACGAGGTCGAACTTGATCTGGTCCGTGCGGCTGCCCTTCTTGACGTAGGGCTCCACGAGGGGCACGCCGTTGAGCACGATCTGGCTCTTGGTGTTGCAGCACACGACGTGGTCGCCCGCGACGCCGATGACGCGCTTGACGAGGTCCTCGCCCGTGTCCGACGGCAGCAGGCCCACCCACATGAGCACGTTGCGGAGCGCACCGGAGACGCCGGCGGGCTGCTCGGCCGGCGGCAGCCAGCCGCCGGGGTCGGTGAACACGACGATCTCGCCGCGGTTCACGCCACCGAACTGCGTCGAGAGCTTCGACACCAGGATGCGGTCCTGGATCTGGAGGGTGTCCTCCATCGAGCTGCTCGGCACATAGAACGCCTGCGCGACGAAGGTGCGGACGAGCACCGAGAGCGCGAGCGCGACGACGATGATGACGACGAGCTCGCGACCGAGGGAGCCCTGCTTCTCGTCGCGCCGGCGCTCGTCGTCGCGGGTCTGGGGATCGGAGGTGGCGGCCACTACCCGGCTTCCTGCAGTGCTGGCTGGTCGAAGGTCGGCGGCGTCGAGAGGAGGCCGACGTCGGAGAAGGGCCACACGACCGCGAACGCCCGGCCGATGACGCGGTCGGTGGGCACGAAGCCGCCTCCGGGGTCGCCGAGATGGGCGCGCGAGTCGCTGCTGGCCGCGCGGTGGTCGCCCATCACCCAGAGCTTGCCCTCGGGGACGACGATGTCGAAGGAGTTGTCGCTCGGCGCGTTGCCGGCGTAGAGGTAGTCGGACTCCTGCAGCGCGACACCGTTGACCGTGATCTGGCCCTTCGCGTCGCAGCAGACCACGTGGTCGCCCGCGACGCCGATGACACGCTTGACGAAGTCGCGCTCGTCGGGCGGCGCGAACCCGAAGGTGCGGCCGAACCACGCGAGGCCTTGCGCGACCGGGCCGGAGGGCTCGGCGATGCGGACCTCGGGGGTGAAGGAGTCGACGCCGTTGAACACCACGATGTCGCCGCGCGCGATCGGGCGCAGGTGGTAGACGACCTTGTTCACCAGCACGCGGTCGCCGACCTGCAGGGTGTTCTCCATCGAGCCGCTCGGGATGTAGAACGCCTGGACCAGGAAGGTCTTGACGAGGAAGGCCAGGCCGAAGGCGATGAGCAGGAGGATCGGCACCTCCCTCCAGAACGACCCGTGACGGCCGTCGTCCTGAGGCGGACCGGGCTTGGCGTGGCTCCCGCCCGCGCCGGTGCGCCGGCGCGGTGCTGCTGAGACGGGCGGCGAGTAGGCGGGCTCGTAGGCCGGCTGCGCGTACGCCGCGCGCTCGTAGGACCTCGGCGATGAGGGGGCAGCCCCGGCCGCGTGCCGACCCGGGACCTCGGTCTCCGGCGGCACGGGCCCGACGTCCATACGGTCCACCATGGTGGGACGAGCGTAACCGCTGAGGTGTTCCGGACGCGTGAGCGCCCGGCTCCCTTCGAGGGAACCGGGCGCTGCGCGAGGTGCAGTGATCAGGCCTTGGGCGCGTTGTCGCGCTTCTCCTTGATCTTGGCCTTCTTGCCGGTGAGGTCGCGCAGGTAGTAGAGCTTCGCGCGACGGACGTCACCGCGGGTCACGAGCTCGATCTTGTCGACGATCGGCGTGTGCAGCGGGAAGGTGCGCTCGACACCGACTCCGAAGCTGACCTTGCGGACGGTGAAGGTCTCGCGGATGCCGCCGCCGTGGCGACGGATCACCACGCCCTGGAAGACCTGGATGCGTGAGCGGTTCCCCTCGACGACCTTGACGTGCACCTTGACGGTGTCGCCGGGACGGAAGTCCGGCAGGTCGGTCTTGAGGGACGGGGCGTCGACGAAGTCGAGCGTCTGCATGTCATCTCCTCGCGGGCGCCGCAAGCCGACCACGGACGGTGTCGTTGACTTCTCTGAAGTGCCCGCCACCCGGGGGTGAGCGCCGGGTCCCCCTTGCGGCAGGGAGCGGCGCGAGCCCGCCCAGTCTGCCACAGCAGCCCCGGCCCCCCGAAATCGGAGATCCTCGCCCGCCTACGACGTCACTGCCGCAGTGCAGGCAGAACGGCCAGGTTCGCCTGCATTCGGGCAGTGACGTCGAGGTCTTAGGGCAGGAGGTCGGGGCGGCGGGCCTCGGTGCGGGCGCGGGCCTGGTCGCGCCGCCAGGCGGCGATGCGGCCGTGGTCGCCCGAGCGCAGGACCTCGGGCACCTCGAGCCCGCGCCACTGCGGGGGCTTGGTGTAGACCGGCCCCTCGAGCAGGGACTCCATCGCGCCGGGGGCGAAGGAGTCGTCGACGACGCTGTCGGGGTTGCCGAGCACACCCGGCAGCAGCCGCACGACCGCCTCGACGATGACGAGCACGGCGGCCTCGCCCCCGGCCAGGACGTAGTCGCCCACGCTGACCTCGTCGACGTCGGCGCGCTCGGCGTAGTGCTCGGCCACGCGCGAGTCGATGCCCTCGTAGCGGCCGCAGGCGAACACCAGCCACGGGCAGGACGCGTACTCCTGGGCCACCTCCTGGGTGAACCGTCGCCCGCTCGGTGTGGGGATCACCAGGCGCGGGCGGGCCGCGGGATCGGTCGCCAGCACGGCGTCGAGGGCCTCGCCCCACGGCTCGGGCTTCATGACCATGCCCGGGCCGCCGCCGTAGGGCGTGTCGTCGACCGTCCGGTGGCGGTCGTGGGTGTGCTCGCGCAGATCGTGGACGCCGAGCTGCACGAGGCCGGTCTCGACCGCCTTGCCCACGAGCGAGAGCCGGAGCGGCGCGAGGTAGTCCGGGAAGATCGTGACGACGTCGAGCCTCACGGCTGCTCCCCCGCGTCGTCGGGCGGGGCGGGGGCGTCGGGCAGGTCCAGGTCGAGCAGGCCGGGCGGCGGGTCGATGACCAGGAAGCCGCCGTCGACGTCGATCTCGGGGACCATCTCGGCGACGAACGGCACGAGAGCCTCCCGGCCGTCGGGCCGTCGTACGCCGAGCAGGTCCTGGCCCGGGAGGTGCACGACGTCGTCGACCACGCCGACCTCGGCGCCGGCGACGGTGCGGACGGCGAGGCCGCGCAGCTGGTGGTCGAAGAACTCCTCGGGGTCCTCGGAGACCTCGTCGTCAGGGACCTCGGCGGAGAGGATCACGCCGCGCAGCGCCTCGGCGCCGTTGCGGTCGGCGACGCCGCGCAGAGACAGCAGCAGCCGCCCGCTGTGCCAGCGGGCGGCTGCGACGGTGAGCGGCCCGACGCGCTCCGGCTCCGCGACGAGCACGGAGCCGGTCGCGAAGCGGCGCTCGGGCAGATCGGTGCGGACCTCGACGGTGACCTCGCCCTTGATGCCGTGGGGACGGCCGATGCGGCCGACGACGACCAGCACGACAGGTCAGCGCTCTCCGACGTCGAGGAAGTCGACGCGGACGTGGCTGCCGTTCGCGAGCGCGGAGAGCACGGTGCGCAGCGCCGTGGCGGTGCGGCCGGACTTCCCGATCACGCGGCCCATGTCGTCGGGGTGGACGCGGACCTCGAGGGTGCGACCTCCCTGCCCGCGCCTGCCGGCGCGGTCACGGACGTCGACCTCCTCGGGGTGGTCGACGATGCCCTTGACCAGGTGCTCGAGAGCCTCCTCGAGCACGTCAGGCCTCGGTGGTCTCGGCGGCCTCGGCCTCGGGAGCCTCGACGGCGGCGGACTCCTCGGCCGGAGCGTCGGCCGCGGGAGCCTCCTCGGTCGCAGCCTCGGCGGCGGGAGCCTCCTCGGCGGCGGCGGCCGCGGCGGGAGCCTCCTCGACCTTGGCGGCGGCCTTCTTCTTCGGGGTCGTCGCCTCCTTCGCCGGCTCGTTCGCGGCGTCCTTGGCGGCGGCCTCGAAGATGGCCAGCTTGTCGGCCTTGGGCTCGGCCACGCGCAGCGTGCCCTCAGCGCCGGGGAGACCCTTGAACTTCTGCCAGTCGCCGGTGATCTTGAGGATGGCGGCCACGGCCTCGGTGGGCTGCGCGCCCACGCCGAGCCAGTACTGCGCGCGGTCGGAGTCGACGCGGATGAGGCTCGGCTCCTCCTTGGGCTGGTAGATGCCGATCTCCTCGATCGCGCGGCCGTCCCGCTTGGTGCGGGCGTCGGCGACGACGATGCGGTACTGGGCGTTGCGCATCTTGCCCATGCGCTTGAGCTTGATCTTGACGGCCACGGGGGCTGGTTCTCCTGTACGACGGGGGTGGGTCCTCGCCGCCACGCGTGGGGCACGGGCAGGTCGGTCCCGATGGACCCGAGCTCGACCAGCCGGTTAGAGGGCCGCCGGGGAGCCGGGACAACCCGCCCAGTCTGCCAGACGGGTACGCCGCCCCGGAAATCGCCGCCGGCGAGGACCGGACGGCGCGGCGTACGCCGCTACTTCTCGCCGAGCAGGCCCTTGAACTCCGGCGGGAGCTCGCCGAGCTGCTGCTCGAGCGCCGCCTGGTCGAACCCGCCGAGCGCGCCCGCCCCGAGCAGGCCGCCGACGCCGTCGCCGGCCGGCGCCGTCTGCTCCTGGGCCCGCTTGGCCGGGTTGCCGCTCCGCTTGGCGCCCTTGCCCTTCTGGACCTGCGCCTTCTGCTTGGCCTTGGCCCGCTTGCCGCCGCCCATGCCCGGCATGCCGGGCATGCCCGGCATCCCGCCGCCCGCGCGCATCGAGCGCATCATCTTCTGCGCCTCGACGAAGCGTTCGACGAGGCTGTTGACCGCCGACACCTCGACGCCGGCGCCGCGCGCGATGCGGGCACGGCGCGAGCCGTTGAGGATCGCGTGGTCGGCGCGCTCGGCCGGCGTCATCGAGTGGATGATCGCGGCGACCCGGTCGAGGTCGCGCTCGTCGATCGCATCGAGCTGGGCCTTCATCTCGCCCATGCCCGGGAGCATCCCGAGCATCTTGGTGAGCGAGCCCATCTTCTTCAGCGCCGTCATCTGCTCGAGGAAGTCCTCGAGGGTGAAGTCGTCGCCCTTCGCGACCTTGCCGGCCATGCGCGCGGCCTGCTCGGCGTCGAAGGCCTTCTCGGCCTGCTCGATGAGCGTGAGGACGTCACCCATGTCGAGGATGCGCGAGGCCATCCGGTCGGGGTGGAACGTCTCGAGGTCGGTGAGCTTCTCGCCCACGGACGCGAACAGGATCGGCTTGCCGGTGACGGTGACGACCGACAGCGCCGCACCACCGCGGGCGTCGCCGTCGAGCTTGGACAGCACGACGCCGTCGATGCCGATCGCCTCGTCGAAGGCCACCGCCGTCTGCACGGCGTCCTGGCCGATCATCGCGTCGACGACGAGCAGGGTCTCGTCGGGCTGCACGGCGTCGCGCACCCGGCCGAGCTGGTCCATGAGGTCGGCGTCGATGGCCAGACGGCCGGCTGTGTCGACGATGACGACGTCGTAGAGCTTGTTCTTGGCGAGCTCGACGCCGGAGCGGGCCACCGCCACGGGGTCGCCCACGCCGTTGCCCGGCTCGGGCGCGTGGACGGCGACGCCGGCGCGCTCGGCGACGACGGACAGCTGGTCGACGGCGTTGGGGCGCTGGAGGTCGGCGGCGACCAGCAGCGGCTGGTGGCCGCCGTCCTTGAGGTGCAGCGCGAGCTTGCCGGCGAGCGTGGTCTTGCCGGCCCCCTGGAGGCCGGCGAGCAGGATGACCGTGGGCGGGGTCTTGGCCAGGCGGAGCCGGCGGGTCTCGCCGCCGAGGATGCCGACGAGCTCCTCGTGCACGATCTTGACGACCTGCTGCGCCGGGTTCAGCGCGCGGTTGACCTCCTCGCCGAGGGCCCGCTCCTTGACCCGACCGCAGAACTCGCGGACGACGGGCAGCGCGACGTCGGCCTCGAGCAGCGCGGTACGGATCTCGCGGACGGTCGCGTCGACGTCGGCCTCGGACAGGCGGCCCTTGCCGCGCAGGTTCTTGAAGGTGGCGGCGAGGCGGTCGGACAGGGAGGTGAACAACGTCGTCCCGTCGGTCGTGAGGTGCGGGTGTCGGGCGACCGGGCGACCCGGCGCACGCCCCAGGGTAACCGGGGTCCGACCTGCCCCGCCGACTCGGCACCGCTCCCCCACCGCGTGATCTTGGTCGTACGCCGGTTACCGGCGGCGATCTCGGCCGGGAAACCTGCGGGGGACCAAGATCACGCCGGTGAGGGGCGGGCGGGTCAGCTCGCGAGGGCCCCCAGGACCGTGACGACGACGGTGGCGGCCCGGGCGTCGGTGAGCGGGCGGCCCTCGCGGTCGACGAGGTAGAAGACGTCGACGACCTCCGAGCCGAGCGTGGCGACCCGCGCGGCGGTGATCGCGACGTCGGCCGCCGCGATCGCGCGGGTGACGCGGTGCAGCAGGGCGGGCGCGTCGTGCGCCTTCACCTCGAGCACCGTGGCCCGGTCGCTCGCCCCCGGCACGACCTCGACGACGGGCGCCGCCGTGCCCTGCGGCGCCGGGTAGGCCTGCTCGCGCGCATCGAGGCGCGCGGCGACGTCGAGACCGCCCGACAATGCGCGGCCGATGTCCTCGCGGAGGCGGTCGACCGGCGGCGGGTCGCCGAAGGCGGGGAGCACGGTCCACACCTGGATCGCCCGCCGGGTGCCGTCCGGTGCGGTGACGGTGTCGACCTGCGCGCCCCTGACTCCGAGCCGGTGCAGCGAGAGGACGCCCGCGACCGTGGACATCAGGCCGGTGCGGTCGGGTGCCGCGACGGTGACGTGGACGCTGCCGCTCGTCGCGTCGTCCACGAGCACGGCGACGCCCTGCTCGGACGTGGCGCGCACCGCCTCCGACAACCGCACCTGCGCTGCGGTGGTGCGCGGATCGGCCGGGCGCGGACGACCCGCGAGCACCGCCCGCGTGCGGGCGACGAGGTCGTCGATGAGCGCCTTCTTCCACGCGCTCCACGCGGCGGGGCCGGTGGCAGCGGCGTCGGCTTCGGTCAGCGCGTGCAGGAGGTCGAGCGTGTCCTGGTCGCCCACCGCGGCGGCGACACCGGCGACCGTCGCCGGGTCCTCGAGGTCGCGGCGGGTGGCCGTCTCGGTGAGCAGCAGGTGGTGGCGCACGAGCGCCACGAGGACGTCGGTGTCGTCGGGCGTGAAGCCCATCCGCGGCGCGAGGCGCGCGACGATCTCCACGCCGTTGTCGGTGTGGTCGCCGGGCCGGCCCTTCCCGATGTCGTGGAGCAGGGCGCCCACCAGCAGCAGGTCGGGGCGCTCCACGCGCCGCGTGTACGCCGACGCGTGCACAGCCGTCTCGAGCAGGTGGCGGTCGACCGTCCACCGGTGCACCGGGTTGCGCTGCGGAGCGCTGCGCACGACCTCCCAGCCGGGGATCCACCGGGACCAGAGGTCGGCCTGGTCGAGCGCCTCCCACACGGGCACGGCCGGGCGACCCGCACCGAGCAGGGAGACGACGGCGTCGCGTGCTGGAACCGGCCACGGGACGGGCAGCGGCGCGGAGTCGCGCGCGAGGCGCTCGACCGCGTGCGGAGCCAGCCGCAGGCCGGCCTGCGCGGCCGCGGCGGCCGCCCGCAGCACCAGGACCGGGTCGCGCTCGGGGTGGGCGTCGGCGGCGAGGACCGCCTCACCGTCCTGCACGACGACGCCCTCGGCCAGCGGGGCGCGCTCGGGTCGTCCGCCGCGCAGCTTGCGCGCGCGCCCGGCCAGGCCCGAGACCACCGACGTACGACGGGTCAGCCGCTCGACGCGGTGCCAGGTGCTGTCGGCGGCGAACGCGACGCCGCGGCCGGCG
>DASSQW010000099.1:0-10101 GCA_035702165.1 Candidatus Nanopelagicales bacterium | reverse complement strand
GCGTGGAGTCGGCGTACGCAGGCCCCTCCCCGGTCGGCGTGGTCGACCCCGATGGCCGGATCCTCTCGTTGGCCGAGCTGCGCGACGGCAGGCTCGTTCCGCTCGTCGTCTTCTCCTGACCGGCTGGTCGCGGCGGCCCGGATGCGCGCGACGTCGCAGACGTGCGCCTCGATCAGGACCGTGTGCGGCGGGAGTCGATCCGCGCGGCGGCGTACATGTCCATCGCCGCGTCGGACAGCCGCAGCCAGCGGGCACCTCCGGGGTCGTTGCTCATCTGCTGCGACGCAAGTCCGGTCACCAGCGCGGTCCAGAGATCCAGATCGTCCTCGCCAGAGGCGCCGGCACTGGCCAGCACGCCGCGCGTGGCGTCGAGAACCTCGACCGCCACGGCGTAGGAGTCGTGCGAGGGCTCGAACCCCGGGATGGTGCGCAGGAAGAGCAGCTGGTAGCGCGGCGGGTCGCTCACGCAGAAGTCCAGGAACGTTCGGGCCGCGACGCGGAGCAGCGCTCGTCGCCCTCGAGGTCGTCGCGTTCCCTGGACGACCTGCTTGAGCTGCTCGTATCCGTCCCGGAAGAGGGCGTCGAAGAGCTCGTTCTTGCCGGCGTAGTAGCCGTACAACGACGGCGCGCGCATGCCCACCTGGTCGGCGAGATCACGCAGCGACCAGCCGGTGAGACCGCGCTCGGAGGACAGGGACCAGGCGGCGTCGAGTATCTCCCGCTTGGTCGCGGCGTGCCGGAGTGCGCGCCGGTCTGCCACGGGACTCCTCGGGTGCAGGTGTTGACTTTCGATATGTGTGAGTAAATCCTAACATTGTTAGGTGGAGGTGGGATGTCAGACACGCCAGTGGTCGAGATCGACCACGAGGGATGGATGCAGCTGGCGGCGGAGGAGTACGAGCGTCTGCTGCGACTTCTCGACGATCTCGAGCCGCACGAGTGGCGCGCCAGCACGGACTGCCCTGGCTGGGACGTGCGCGCGATGGTGGCCCACCTGTGCGGAGCCGCTGACGGGACGGCGCGACCGCTGGAGTACGTCCGACGGGCGTGCGTAGGCCTCGTCCGCCACCGCCGATCCATGCTTGTCGACTCCATCAACGAGGTGCAGATCCGGGATCGCACGGGTCGAAGCATGCGGCAGCTCCGCGACGAGCTGGAGGAGGCGGGTGCGCGCAGCGTGCGCACGCGGCGTCGGATCCCGCGTGCGGTGCGCGGATGCGTGGTGCCCTTCGGACCGCCTGTGGGAACTGCATCCGTCGGGTATCTCACCGACCGCATCTTCACGCGTGACGCGTGGATGCACCGGATCGACATAGCGCGTGCCACAGGTCGCGAGCTGGAGCTGACCATCGATCACGACGGCGCACTTCTGCGGGATCTCGTGACCGAGTGGGCCGCGATCCACGCTCGCCCGTTCGACCTGAGGTTGACCGGACCTGCCGGCTTGCGCATGACATCGGCGCCTGCGGGCGACTCCCTCGTGGTCGACGGCGTCGAGTTCGCCCGGTGTCTCGCCGGACGCAGCTCCGCGGAAGGCTTGCTGGGGACGACGGTGCCGTTCTGACGGTGACACCCACGCCGCCCGGGAACGATCGCGGTGGAGCCGGGTATCCGGTCAGCCAGTGGTCGCCCTCAGTCGCAGGCGGCTGCAGAATGGCCGGATGCTGAGCGAGGTGGCCGACGGGGTCTGGGTGCGTCAGAGCTCGTGGGTCTGGAGCAACGCCGTCGTCGTCCGCACCGGCGACGGGCTCGTGCTCGTCGACCCCGGCATCGACGGGTCGGACCTCGGCGAGCTCGCCGACGACGTCGACCGGCTCGGCGTCCCGGTCGTGGCCGGCTTCTCCACGCATCCGCACTGGGACCACCTGCTGTGGCACTCCCGCTTCGGCGAGGTGCCGCGCTACGCCACCGGAACGGGCGCCCGCGTCGCGACGGAGGCCCGCGAGCGCGCTGCGGCGATGGCCGCGCAGAGCGCGACGGGCATCGAGCTCGAGCTCGTGGCCGTTCTCGAGCCGGTGCCGGCCGATCTCGGCCCGCTGCCCGGGGTGCTCGTCGAGCACGAGGCGCACGCACCGGGCCATGCGGCGCTGCTGCTGGCCGACCGCGGCGTCCTCGTCGCCGGCGACATGCTCTCCGACGTCCTCATCCCGATGCTGGACGGTCGTCGCCCGGGGCAGGTGGGCGAGTACGCCGCAGCGCTGGAGCTGCTGTCGGACGCGGCGTCGCGCGTCGACGTCGTCGTCCCCGGCCACGGCGGCGTCGCGACGGGGCAGGAGATCGCCGCGCGACTGGAGAACGACCGCGCGTACGTCGACGCCCTCGCGCGCGGCGAGGACCCCGACGACCCGCGGCTGCACGCCCACGAGTGGCTCGCGGGGCCGCACGCCTCGAACGTGGAGCAGGCGCGCGGCTGACCGCTCTCCGGGGCGGGCGCGCGCCCGGGTCCTCGTTTGGCAGGATCGCCCCGTGCAGCGATGGCAGGGGCTCGAGGACGTGCCGGCGGACCAGCCGCCGTCGGTGGTCGCGATCGGGGTGTTCGACGGCGTCCACCACGGCCACCGCACGGTCGTCGGCAAGGCGGTGGAGCTCGCGCACCGGCATGGCGCTCCGACCGTCGTCATCACCTTCGACCCGCACCCCGACGAGGTCGTGCGCCCTGGCACGCACCCACCCCTGCTCTCGACGATCGACCACCGCTGCGCGCTGCTCGGCGAGGTGGGTGCCGATGCCGTGGTCGTGCTGCCGTTCACCCGAGAGCTCGCGTCGATGTCGCCCGAGGAGTTCGTCGACCACGTGCTGGTCGAGCGCCTGCACGCGGTGGCCGTCGTGGTCGGCGAGAACTTCCGCTTCGGGCACCGGGCGTCGGGCGACACCGAGACGCTCGCCGAGCTCGGCCGCGAGCGCGGCTTCACCGTCGACGCCGAGCCGCTGCTCGCCGGCCAGGGCGGCGTCTGGTCCTCGACGTACGTCCGCGCGCTCGTGCAGACCGGCGAGGTCCGCAGCGCGGCGTACTCCCTCGGCCGGCCGCACCGCGTCGAGGGCACGGTCGTGCACGGCGACCACCGCGGCCGCGAGCTGGGCTACCCGACCGCGAACCTCGCGACGACGCCGCACGCCGCGATCCCCGCCGACGGCGTCTACGCCGCGCGAGTGGTCGTCGCTCCCTACACCGAGCACGCGGTGACCTACCCGGCGGCGGTGAGCGTCGGCACGAACCCGACGTTCGACGGGCAGGAGCGCAGGGTCGAGGCCTACGTCCTGGACCGGACCGGCCTCGACCTCTACGGCGCGCACGTCGCGGTCGACTTCGTCGAGAGGATCCGCGGCCAGGTGCGATTCGAGGGTCCCGACGCGATGGCCGACCTGGTCGCACGGATGGCCCTCGACGTCGACGAGGCGCGGCGCCTTGTCGGCTGAGCCGCGCGAGGCGGCGGTCGGTCCGGGCGCGAGGGGAGTGGACGAACGCACCCTGCGCGAGACCGAAAGATGGTTCATCCGTCGAGGTCTGCCGATGTTCGTCGAGGACTACTCCGCCGGCCGCGACGTGTGGACGCGCGCGCTCCCGGCGCTCGCGACCCTCTTCGTGCTCTCGCTGCTGACCGTCACCGTGCGCGCCGACGACAACGTCGGCATCGGCCTCGCGGTGATCGTGATCGTCGCGTTCGTCACCGGCTACGTCGTCTGGAACCGGCGGCGGGGCGCGCACCTGTGGTCGCTGCCCGACCACGTCACGAGGATCTGGCTCGTCGTCTTCGTGCTCGTCCCCGCGGCACTGTCGTTCGCGTTCGACCGGAGCATCGACGGCTTCCTCGAGGCGCTCCTCGGTCCGGTCGCCCTGCTCGCCCTCGTCTACGTCGTCACCCGCTGGACGCTCGTCGCCCTCACCGGCTGGGCGGTGCGCTGGACCTTCGCCCAGCTCGGCGAGCTCGGCCAGCTCGTCACCCGCGTGCTCCCGCTCATGCTGCTCGTCGTCACGTTCCTCTACCTCTCGCCGGGCGTCTGGCAGGCGATGGGCTCGGGCACGGCCAGCACGGTCGGGGGCGCCCTGCTCGTGCTCGCCGCGGTGGCGGTGCTGTTCGTCGTCACCCGGGCTCGGCGCGAGCTCGGGCAGGTCGACCAGACCACGGATCGCGCGGGCGTGGTCGAGGCCGTCGTCGGTACGCCGCTCGAGCCGCTGGTGGGGGACCTGCCCGACCTCGACCTCCGTGTCCCGCTGGTCCGCCGGCAGCGGGTGAACCTGCTCCTGGTGATGGCGGTCGCCCAGCTCGTGCAGGTGACGCTCATCGGCATCGTCGTCTGGGCCTTCTTCGTGATCTTCGGCTACGTCGCGATCCGCGTGCAGGTGCAGACGGTCTGGCTGGCCGGGCTCTCCGACCCCGAGGTCATCGGCCGCGCCGTCGACGGGCACGCCCTCACCCACGCCTCGATGCGCGTGGCGGCCTTCCTCGGCGGCTTCGCCGCGTTCTACGCCACCGTCTACGCCGCGACCGACAAGCTCTACCGTCGCCACTTCGCCGAGCGCATCACCCTCACCCTCGAGCGGGCGCTCGCCGTCCGCCGCGCCTACCTCTCGGCCCGGCGCACCCAGGGCCTCACCGCCCCGGTCCCCGTCGAGCCCGAGGCCGAGGGCCTCTGACCTGCGACGATGTGCCCACCCGCATTTGGGCGGACCAGGGGACCGCTGGTAGCCTGTCCTCCGACGGCCGCGGGGTGGGCGCCCTGCGGTCCGCGACTTTCCAGAGTCCGCGCCCCCTGTGCGGACCGTGACGCGCCCGCGAAGGATCACTGCATGTCGCTCGACACCGCGACCAAGAACGCCATCATCGCCGAGTACGCCACCAAGCCCGGCGACACCGGCTCCGCCGAGGTGCAGATCGCGCTCCTGACGCGTCGTATCAACGACCTGACCGAGCACCTGAAGACGCACAAGCACGACCACCACAGCCGCCGCGGGCTGCTGCTGCTGGTCGGCCAGCGCCGCCGGCTGCTCAAGTACCTCACCAAGACCGACATCAACCGCTACCGCTCGATCATCGAGCGCCTCGGCATCCGCCGATAGCGGCACGGGGAAGGGGAACGGCCCGCGGGTCGTTCCCCTTCTGTCCAGCCGGGGTCCGGTAGAACCGGTCCCGGTGCACGGCACCACAACTGAACACCCGCAGCGCTGACAACCAGCGACGCACCACAGGGACGACCTGGGCGAACGCCCGAGGAGAGCACCTCCGTCGTCGGTCCTCGGTAGTGGCCCCCGGGCACGCCATCCCCCGCGCAGGAGCGTGGGCCTGGCTCGCCGCCCGGGAGCTTCGATCGAAGACCGGCCTCCTGCCGACTGGTGGGTACTCCCGCGCGCGACCCCGGCGTCCCCTCACGAAAGAGGAGGGCACCCGTGGAGGGTCCCGAGATCCACTCGTCCGAAGCCGTCATCGACAACGGCGCCTTCGGCACCCGCACCATCCGCTTCGAGATGGGCCGTCTGGCCCAGCAGGCCGCCGGCTCCGCCGTCGCCTACCTCGACGACGACACGATGCTGCTGTCGGCGACGACCGCCGGCAAGCACCCCAAGGACCAGTTCGACTTCTTCCCGTTGACGATCGACGTCGAGGAGCGGATGTACGCCGCGGGGCGCATCCCCGGCTCGTTCTTCCGTCGCGAGGGCCGTCCCTCCGAGGACGCGATCCTCACCTGCCGTCTCATCGACCGCCCGCTGCGCCCCTCGTTCGTCAAGGGTCTGCGCAACGAGATCCAGGTCGTCATCACGGTGATGTCGCTCAACCCCGACCACCTCTACGACGTCGTGGCGATCAACGCCGCGTCGATGTCGACCCAGATCGCCGGGCTGCCCTTCAGCGGCCCGATCGGCGGCGTCCGCGTCGCCCTCATCAAGGGCCAGTGGGTCGCGTTCCCGACCCACTCGCAGCTCGAGGATGCCGTCTTCGACATGGTCGTCGCCGGCCGCATCGTCGGTGACGACGTCGCGATCATGATGGTCGAGGCCGAGGCCACGTCCCAGACGATCGAGCTGGTCAAGGGCGGCGCCACCGCGCCGACCGAGGACGTCGTGGCCCAGGGTCTGGACGCCTCGAAGAAGTTCATCCGCATCCTGTGCGAGGCGCAGAGCGAGCTGGCCGCGAAGTCCACCAAGGAGACCCGCGACTTCCCGGTCTTCCCCGACTACCAGGACGACGTCTTCGCCGCCGTCGAGGACGCCGTCTCCACCGAGCTCGCCGCCGCCCTCACCATCGCGGGCAAGCACGAGCGCGAGGAGGAGCTCGACAAGGTCAAGGACCTCGCCGCGGAGCGCCTCGCCGGCAAGTTCGAGGGTCGCGAGAAGGAGATCGGCGCCGCACTGCGCTCGGTCACCAAGAAGCTGGTCCGCCAGCGCGTGCTGCGCGACAAGGTCCGGATCGACGGCCGCGGTCTCACCGACATCCGCACCCTGTCGGCCGAGGTCGACATCGTGCCCCGCGCCCACGGCTCTGCGCTGTTCGAGCGCGGCGAGACCCAGATCCTCGGCGTCTCGACGCTCAACATGCTCCGCATGGAGCAGCAGCTCGACACGCTCTCGCCCGAGACGCGCAAGCGCTACATGCACAACTACAACTTCCCGCCCTACAGCACCGGCGAGACCGGCCGCGTGGGCTCGCCCAAGCGTCGCGAGATCGGCCACGGTGCGCTCGCCGAGCGCGCCCTCGTGCCGGTCCTCCCGACCAAGGACGAGTTCCCCTACGCCATCCGCCAGGTGTCCGAGGCGCTCGGCTCCAACGGCTCGACCTCGATGGGCTCGGTCTGCGCGTCCACGATGTCGCTGCTCAACGCCGGTGTGCCGCTGAAGGCACCGGTCGCGGGCATCGCGATGGGCCTCATCTCCGACACCGTCGACGGCGAGACCGAGTACGTCACCCTCACCGACATCCTCGGTGCGGAGGACGCCTACGGCGACATGGACTTCAAGGTCGCCGGCACGCGGGAGTTCGTCACCGCCCTGCAGCTCGACACCAAGCTCGACGGCATCCCCGCGTCGGTGCTCGGTGGCGCGCTCACCCAGGCGCGCGACGCCCGCATGGCGATCCTCGACGTGATGCTCGAGGCGATCGACGTGCCCGACGAGATGTCGCCGTTCGCGCCGCGCATCATCTCCATCCAGATCCCCGTCGACAAGATCGGTGAGGTCATCGGCCCGAAGGGCAAGATGATCAACCAGATCCAGGACGAGACCGGTGCCGAGATCACCATCCAGGACGACGGCACGATCTACATCGGTGCGACCGACGGCCCCAAGGCCGAGGCCGCGCGGGCGCAGATCAACGCCATCGCCAACCCGCACATGCCCGAGATCGGCGAGCGCTACCTCGGCACCGTCGTGAAGACCACCAACTTCGGTGCCTTCATCTCGCTCATGCCCGGCAAGGACGGCCTGCTGCACATCTCCAAGCTGCGCAGCCTCGCCGGCGGCAAGCGCGTCGAGAACGTCGACGACGTCGTGTCGATCGGTCAGAAGGTGCTCGTCGAGATCACCGAGATCGACCAGCGCGGCAAGCTCTCGCTCTCGCCGGTCGAGGAGGGCGACAGCGCCGCCGCCGAGGCTCCGGCCGAGGCCGAGGTCGAGGCCTGAGCGCCTCGATGACCAGCACCACAGCTCCGGGCACGCGGCGTCGCCGCGTGCCCGGAGCGCGTGAGCAGGCGGTCGGCAGCACGATCACCCTCCTCGACGAGGAGGGCGCCCGCGTCCGCCGCACGGTCCTCCCCGGCGGCCTGCGCGTCGTCACCGAGCGGCTGCCCGGTGTGCGCTCGGCCGCCTTCGGCATCTGGGTCGGCGTCGGCTCGCGCGACGAGACCCCCGCCCAGGCCGGTGCCGCGCACTACCTCGAGCACCTGCTGTTCAAGGGCACCCCGCGCCGCTCGGCGCTGGACATCTCCGCGTCGATCGATGCCGTCGGCGGCGAGATGAACGCGTTCACCAGCAAGGAGTACACCTGCTTCTACGCACGTGTGCTCGATGCCGACCTGCCGCTGGCGGTCGACGTCATCAGCGACCTCGTGACATCGGCCCTGCTGCGCGCGGGCGACGTCGAGTCCGAGCGCGACGTGATCCTCGAAGAGATCGCGATGCGCGACGACGACCCGGGCGACCTCGTCCACGAGGAGTTCGCCGACGCCATGTTCGGCCCGACACCTCTCGGCCGCCCGATCCTCGGCACGGTCGACACCATCGAGGCGATCACCCCGCGGGCGATCAAGGCCTTCTACACCAAGCGGTACCGCCCGGAGAACATGGTCGTGGCGGCAGCCGGCAACGTCGACCACGCCGCCGTGGTGCGACTGGTGAAGAAGGCGTTCGGCGCTGCCGGCATGCTCGACGGCGACGCCGCCCCCGCCGCCCCGCGCTCGGGAGCTTTCCGCACCGTCGGCGCCGGCGCTGTCCGCGTGCTGACCAAGACCACCGAGCAGGCCAACGTCGTGATCGGCGTCCCCGGCGTCGCTCGCGACGACGAGCGCCGCTTCGTGCTCGGCGTCCTCAACGCCTCGCTCGGCGGCGGGATGAGCAGCCGGCTGTTCCAGGAGGTGCGCGAGAAGCGCGGCCTGGCCTACTCCGTCTTCTCGTTCGCCTCGCACTTCGCCGACACCGGCCAATTCGGCGTCTACGCCGGCTGCATGCCGAAGAAGGTCGACGAGGTCCTCGCGATCACGCGCGACGAGCTCGCGAAGGTCGCGGCGCACGGCCTCACCGACGAGGAGCTCGCGCGCGGCAAGGGCCAGGTGCGCGGCGGTCTCGTCCTCGGGCTCGAGGACACCGGCTCGCGGATGTCGCGCATCGGGAAGGCCGAGCTGCTCAACGGCCGGCTCTGGTCGACCGGCGAGGTGCTGCACGCGATCGACTCGGTCACCGTCGACGACGTCCGCGACATCGCCGCGTCCCTGCTCGACGTCACGCCCACCCTGGCTGTCATCGGACCGTTCGAGCCCGACCGCGACTTCTCGTCCGCGGTCTCCTGAGGGGAGCGCGCATGCGCGTCGCAGTCATCGGAGCGCTCGGCCGGGTCGGCCGCTCGGTCGTCGGCGCCGTCCAGGCCGCCCCCGACCTCGAGCTCGTCGCCGCCGTCGACAAGGGCGACACCCTGCAGTCGCTCGTCGACGCGGGGGCGGAGGTGGCCGTCGACTTCACGCACCCCGACGCCGTGCTCGCCGACGTCGAGTTCCTCGTGCAGCACGGCATCCACGCAGTCGTCGGGACCACCGGGTGGAGCGAGGAGCGCTACGACATCGTGCGCGGCTGGCTCGGCCCGTCGCCGAGCACCGGCGTCCTCGTCGCGCCGAACTTCGCGATCGGCGCGGTGCTGATGATGCGCTTCGCCGCGCAGGCCGCGCCGTTCTTCGAGTCGGTCGAGATCGTCGAGCTGCACCACCCGAACAAGGTCGACGCCCCGTCGGGCACCGCGGCGGCCACCGCGAGGGCGATCGCCGAGGCCCGGCGGACCGCGGGGTCCGAGCCGATGCCCGACGCGACCACGCAGAGCCTCGACGGCGCGCGCGGCAGCGAGATCGACGGCATCCCGGTGCACTCGATCCGCCTCCGCGGGCTCGTGTCCCACCAGGAGGTGCTGCTCGGGACGACGGGGGAGACCTTCACCCTGCGCCACGACAGCCTCGACGTGAGCTCGTTCGCCCCCGGGGTGCTGCTCGGCGTCCGCAACGTCGCCGCGCACCCCGGCCTCACCGTCGGCCTCGACTCCTACCTCGGGCTCGCCTGACCCCGCAGGTCATCGGTCCAGGTGCTGGCGGGCCAGCGGACCTCGCAGCCTCAACCAGCGACGGCGCATCCGGCGCGGCTCAGACGGCCCAGCCCAGGGCGCGGAAGACGGCTGCTGTCGCCGCCGCGACGATGACGACCACCAGGAACGGCGCACGGAGCAGCAGCGCCACGACCGCTGCGGAGAGTCCCGCGACGCGGGCATCGAGGACGAGCGACTGGCCCACCGCGAAGGTCTGTACCGCCACGAGCGCCATGAGCAGCGCGATCGGCAGCGCGTCGGCGATGGCCTTCA
Source organism: Candidatus Nanopelagicales bacterium (assembly GCA_035702165.1). Taxonomy (GTDB): domain Bacteria; phylum Actinomycetota; class Actinomycetes; order S36-B12; family CAIYMF01; genus Longivirga. The sequence goes on along the minus strand of DASSQW010000099.1, from coordinate 58 downwards.
CGAGCGGCCGGTCCAGAACGCTCTGCGGCACGGAGTGCCCGGCCATCTTGAAGGCGAA
>DASSQW010000098.1:0-2120 GCA_035702165.1 Candidatus Nanopelagicales bacterium | reverse complement strand
TACCGCATCACGCGCGTCGCGCTGACGGCGCTGCTGCGCCAGCTCGACGCACCGGCGCGCATCACTCGGCCCACCTCGGGCGCAGCCACGCTGCGCCCGAGGATCGATGCGCTCGTCGAGTCGTGGGACGACGAGGTGGCGTCGGAGCTGTTCTCGCCCAACGTCGACGGCGACCTGCCGCGCGACCGCCGCCGTTCCGACGTCGCCGCCGCGGTGGCTCTCGTCGGCGGGCTCGCGGGTCCGGCCTACGACGTCGTCGCGCACGCTCCGTCGCGGCTGGTGTGGTGGCGGCCAGGTGCGACGGGGCGGCTGCGCGTCGAGGCGTGGCTGACGCCGGAGCTGCCGCAGCGCGTGCAGCTGCTCGACGTGCGCGGCGTGCCGGACCCGGACGCCGCTCTCGTCTCCGCCGCCGACCGGATCGCCGGATCGCTGCTGGCGCCGGAGCCGGTGTGGCCCTACGACATCGCGCGCGCGCCGTCCGTCGCGCTCGAGCCGCTGCTCGTCGAGGCGCAGCGTGCGGTCGCGGTCGGCGCGGTCGGGTCCCTCGACCAGCGCCCGACCGCGGCGTCGTCGGCGTACGACGCGACGTTCGAGGTGCGCGGTGCGGAGGCGCGGTCGGCGCTGTCGGTGGCGATCGACGCGTCGAGCGGCGAGGTGACGTCGTGCCGGCTCGTGGTGAGCGGCGACGAGTGGCCCACCTCGACGCGCACCGACCCGGTCGACGTGGTCGAGGGCTAGCCCCGGTCGGTGTTGTCGCCGAGGACGGCGACGAGCTCGCCGACGGTGTGCGACGCCTCCGCCGGATGGCGGAACGGCCGGTCGAGGTGCACGTCGTAGGTGTTGCGCCGCCCGACCTTCGTGCGGGTGAGGTAGCCCGCGGCCTCGAGGTCGCTGACGATCGACCCGGCGGCGCGCTCGGTGATACCGGCCGACGAGGCGAGGTCGCGCAGCTTGACGTCGGGGTCCGCGGCGATGAGCAGCAGCAGCCGGCCGTGGTTGGTCAGCAGGGTCCACGACCGGGAGGTCGTGGCGTCGGAGCTCATGCGCGCATCCTGCCGCACCCTGTCGGCGCCGGCATGCGTCGTCGGCGTCCTCATCCCCGACGCTCGGTGCGCGGCGTCGTTTCGCGGGGTGCTCGCGGGGTACTGCGGGCGCTCACCCACGTCACTGCACGACCGAGGAGGACCCATGTCCAAGTCCGAGCTCGCCTGGCGCACGCTGCACGACGTCGGCCTTGCCACCTGGTTCGGCGGGAGCGTGTTCGGGTCGGTCGCGCTCCCGCGCGAGCCCTCGCAGCTGCCGAGCGAGCTGCACCTCGCTGCGGCGGAGAAGAAGAAGGATCCCGATCCCGCCTCGAACGCGCTCTCCGCGGTCGAGGCCGCGACGTGGATGCGCTGGCAGCCGGTGCTCGCCGGCTCCGTCGTCGCGCACCTCGTCGGAGGTGCGGGGCTGCTCGCATGGAACTGGCAGCGGCACAAGCATCAGAACGGTGTCGCTGCGACGACCGTCGTGAAGACGGCGGTGACCGCCGCGGCCATCGGCCTCACGATCGGCGCGGCGATCGACGGCATGAAGTCGGAGCGGCTGCGCGAGCAGGCGGAGAACGGCGACGACGGCGCCGAGCTGCGCGCGTCGCGAGAGCGGATCGCCAAGCGCATGCGCGTGGTGGGGCCGCTCATCCCTGCGACAACCGGGGCCCTGCTCGTGCTGGGCGCGATGGAGTCCGAGGAGCAGCAGCCCCGCGCCGTGGTCCAGGGCTTCGTGAACAACCTCATCGACACCGCGAAGGACGCCCTGCCCGGAGCCGCCTGAGCGCACGACGACGACGAGCGCGGTCCGCATCACGCGGACCGCGCTCGTCGTCGTCGGTGCTACTCCGCGGTGCCGCGCGGCAGGTTGTCGTAGGAGCGCTGGCGCTCCGTGGGCCGCGGCTCCGCAGGCGGAGACGGCTCGACGCCCTGCTCGCGATCCAGGGCGACGATCGGGTCGACCTCCTCGCGCAGGTCGGCCGGACCCCAGAAGAAGGTCGCGACGCGCTTGAACGCGTAGCCGATCGATGCGAACGGGCCTCGGCCCTGCTCGGTGCCGGACATGGCGTCTCCTCACGTTGCGAGCGGTCG
>DASSQW010000097.1:0-6949 GCA_035702165.1 Candidatus Nanopelagicales bacterium | reverse complement strand
CATCCGGCGCGCACGATGCAGGACACCTTCTTCGTCGGCACCGAGGACAGCGGCGTCGTGCTGCGCACGCACACGTCGCCGGTGCAGATCCGCACCATGCTCGACCGCCAGCCCCCGATCTACGTGATCTGCCCGGGCAAGGTGATCCGCACCGACGAGCTCGACCAGACGCACACGCCGGTCTTCCACCAGGTGGAGGGCCTCGTCGTCGACGAGGGCATCACCGTCGCCGACCTCAAGGGCACGCTCGATCACTTCGCGACCGCGATGTTCGGGCCCGAGACGCGCACGCGCTGGCGTCCGTCGTACTTCCCCTTCACCGAGCCCTCGCTCGAGTTCGACGTCTGGTTCACCGGTGCCAAGGGCGGACCTCGCTGGATCGAGTGGGGCGGCTGCGGCATGGTCAACCCGCGCGTGCTGCGCGCCGCGGGCATCGACCCGGACCGCTACTCCGGCTTCGCGTTCGGCATCGGCATCGAGCGCACCCTCATGTTCCGCCACGACGTCACCGACATGCGCGACATGGTCGAGGGCGACGTGCGGTTCACCACCCAGTTCGGCATGGAGGTCTGATGCGGGTCCCGCTGTCATGGGTGCGGGAGTACGTCGACCTCCCCAGCACAGAGACGCCCGAGTCGATCGGCGAGCGCCTCGTCACCGCCGGCCTCGAGCTCGAGTCCGTCGACCACCTCGGCGCAGACGTGGACGGCACTCTCGTCGTCGGCCACGTGCGCTCGATCGAGGAGCTCACCGGCTTCAAGAAGCCGATCCGCTGGTGCCAGGTCGAGGTGGGTGCCGCCCACGGCCACCCGGACACTCCGGGCGTCCGCGGGATCATCTGCGGAGCGCGCAACTTCGTCGAGGGCGACCTCGTGGTCGTCGCGCTCGCGGGCACCGTGCTGCCCGGCGGGTTCCACATCGCGTCGCGCGAGACCTACGGCCACATCTCCGACGGCATGATCTGCTCCGAGCGCGAGCTCGGCCTCGGCGAGGACCACGACGGCATCATCGTGCTGCCCGCCGGCACGGCCGAGGTCGGCGATGATGCCGGCCCCGTGCTCGGCCTCGGCGACGCGGTCCTCGAGTTCTCCATCACGCCCGACATGGGCTTCTGCCTCTCGATGCGCGGCATCGCGCGCGAGCTCTCGCACCTGTACGGCGTACCGCTGCGCGATCCGGGCCTCGAGCTCGTCGAGCTGCCGGCTCCCGTCGCCGGCACCCCGCACGAGTGCGTGGTCGAGGACCTCGAGGGATGCGACCTGTTCACGCTGCGCACGATTCTCGGCTTCGACCCGAAGGCGCCCTCGCCGTACTGGATGAAGCGCCGGCTCTCGATGGCCGGCATGCGTCCGGTGTCGCTCGCGGTCGACGTCACGAACTACGTGATGCTCGAGACCGGCCAGCCGCTGCACGCGTTCGACCGCGCGAAGCTGCGGGGGCCCATCGTCGTACGTCGGGCGAGGGCGGGCGAGGAGCTCGAGACGCTCGACCACGTCCAGCGCACGCTCGATCCGTCGGACCTGCTCATCACCGACGACCGCGGTCCCATCGGCCTCGCCGGCACGATGGGCGGCCTCGAGACCGAGATCGACGACGACACCTCCGAGATCGCCCTCGAGGCGGCGCACTTCCTGGCACCGGCCGTCGCGCACATGTCGCGCCGGCACAAGCTGTCGAGCGAGGCCGCACGCCGGTTCGAGCGCGGGGTCGACCACGTGCTCGCGCCGTACGCGTCGGCACGCGCGGCCGCGCTGCTGATCGAGCACGGCGGCGGCTCCTACGTCGGGATGACCGCGGTCGAGGCCGCGCACGAGCCGGTCGTGGTCGAGATGGCGGTCGACCTGCCCGGGCGCGTGGCGGGCATCGACGTCGACCCCGTGACCGTCGTGGAGCGGCTCGCCGCCGTGGGTGCGGTGACCGCCGACGCCCACGCCGAGGTCCTGGCGGTGACCCCGCCGACCTGGCGGCCCGACCTCACCGACCCGGCCGACCTCGTCGAGGAGGTGCTGCGCCTCGGCGGCTACGACGCGATCCCGGCGCGGCTGCCCGCTGCGCCCGCGGGCTTCGGACTCACCGCGGCGCAGCGCGCACGCCGCCGCGTCGGGCGCGCCCTCGCCGCCGACGGCTACGTCGAGTCGCTCGCCTACCCGTTCGTGGGGCAGGCCGAGCTCGAGGTGCTCGGCATCGCGGCCGACGACCCGCGCCGCCGGCTGCTGCTGCTGGCGAACCCGCTCTCCGACGAGCAGCCCGGCATGCGCACCACGCTGCTGCCCGGCCTGCTCGCGACGCTGCGTCGCAACGTAGGGCGCGGGACGGCCGACGTCGCGCTGTTCGAGACGGGCGCGGTGGTGCTGCTGCGCGAGGGTCAGGACGAGCGCGGCATCACCGATCCGCCGCGTCCGTCGGTGGCCGGCCGCCCGTCCGACGCCGACATCTCCGGCCTCGAGGCGCTGCTGCCCGACCAGCCGCTGCACGTGGCCGTCGCCCTGGCAGGCGATCGCACGCCCGCCGGCTGGTGGGGCGAGGGCGTCGCGTCCGGCTGGGCCGACGCCGTCGAGGCGGGGCGCATGGTCGCGTCCGCGGTCGGCGTGGAGCTCGAGGTGCGCCGCGGCCAGACCCTCGCGCCCTGGCACCCGGGACGCTGCGCCGAGCTGGTGCTGGACGGCCGCGTCGTCGGCCACGCGGGCGAGATCGCCCCGCGCGCCTGCGAGTCTGCCGGCCTGCCGAGGCGGACCGCCGCGATGGAGCTCGACCTCGGGGCGCTCATCGCGGCCGCCGGCGACGTCGTGGCCGCGACCCCGATCTCGACCTACCCGGTCGCCAAGGAGGACGTCGCGCTCGTCGTCGCGTCCGACGTGCCGGCGTCGGCGGTCGAGAAGGCACTCGTGTCCGGCGCCGGTCCGCTGCTGGAGTCGGTGCGCCTGTTCGACGTGTACGCCGGCGAGCAGGTGGGCGAGGGTCGCAAGTCCCTGGCCTACGCGCTGCGCTTCCGCGCGCCGGACCGCACCCTCAAGGTCGACGAGGTCGCCGCCGCCCGCGACGCCGCCGTCGCCGCCGCGGGGGAGAGCGTCGGAGCCGTGCTGCGCGGGTGACCGCCTGAATATCCGGATATGTGTATAGTCCGGGTGTGACCAGGACCTACGTCGCCGCGGTCGCCGGGGCCTCCGGGTACGCCGGCGGCGAGCTCGTGCGGCTGCTGCTCGGCCATCCCTCCTTCGACGTGGGGCCGCTGGCTGCCGGCTCGAGCGAGGGGAAGCGGGTCACCGACCTGCACCCCCAGCTCGTATCGCTGGCCGACCGCAGCTTCGTCGCGACCGACGTCGACGTGCTCGCGCAGGCCGACGTCGTGTTCCTCGCGCTGCCGCACGGGGAGTCGGGCTCGATCGCCGCGGCCCTGCCGCCCGGCACGCTCGTGGTCGACCTCGGAGCCGACCACCGCCTCGCCGACCCCGAGGCATGGTCGCGCTACTACGGCGGCAGCCACAGCGGCACCTGGGCCTACGGGCTCCCCGAGCTCGGCGAGCAGCGCGCCGAGATCGCCCGGGCGACCCGCGTCGCGAACCCGGGCTGCTACCCGACCGGCGTGATCCTCGGCCTCGCGCCGCTGCTGGCCGCCGGCCTGGTCGATCCCGACGACGTCGTGGTCGTGGCGGCGAGCGGGACGACCGGCGCCGGTCGCAAGCCCTCGGACGCGCTGCTCGCGAGCTCGGTCATGGGTCAGCTCTCGACGTACAAGGCCGGTGGGGTGCACCAGCACACGCCGGAGATCGAGCAGGCGCTGACCGGGGCCGCCGGCGAGCAGGTCACGGTGTCGTTCACCCCGGTCCTCGCGCCGATGCCGCGCGGCATCCTCGCGACCACCACAGCCCGCCTCGCCGAGGGCGTCACGACGGAGGTGCTGCAGGACGCGCTGCACGCGGCATACGCCGACGAGCGCTTCGTGACCGCCCTGCCGAACGGGTCGTGGCCGCAGACGGGCGCGACGCTCGGCGCGAACTCGGTGCACCTGCAGGTCGCCGCCGACCAGCACGCCGGTCGCGCGGTCGTGATCTCCGCGATCGACAACCTCGTGAAGGGCGCCGCCGGCCAGGCGCTGCAGAACGCCAACCTCGCCCTCGGTCTCGACGAGACGCTGGGCCTCACCGCGATCGGTATCGCACCATGAGCGTCACCACACCTCAGGGCTTCCGCGCCGCCGGCGTCGTCGCCGGTCTGAAGTCGAGCGGTGCCAAGGACGTCGCGGTCGTCGTCAACGACGGACCGCTCTCCTCGGCGGCCGGCGTCTTCACGCGCAACCGTGTGAAGGCCGCGCCGGTTCTCTGGTCGCAGCAGCTGCTCAAGGCCGGTGTCGTGCGCGCTGTCGTGCTGAACTCGGGCGGTGCCAACGCCTGCACCGGTCCCGACGGCTTCCTCGACACGCATCGCACGGCGGAGCACGCGGCTGCTGCCCTCCAGATCGGTGCGGGCGAGGTGGCCGTCTGCTCTACCGGGCTCATCGGCCAGCGGCTCCCGATCGACCTGCTCTTCTCCGGTGTCTCGCAGGCGATCTCGGGCCTCGCGCCCGAGGGTGGTGAGGACGCCGCTGCCGCGATCATGACCACCGACTCGGTGGCGAAGACGGCCGAGGCTCTTCGCGGGGGCTGGTCGGTGGGCGGGATGGCCAAGGGTGCGGGCATGCTCGCGCCGTCGCTCGCCACGATGCTGGTGGTCGTCACGACCGACGCCGTCGCCGACGCCGACACCCTCGATCGCGCGCTGCGCGCCGCTGCGCGCGTCACCTTCGACCGCGTCGACAGCGACGGCTGCACGTCCACCAACGACACGGTGCTGCTGCTCGCGAGCGGCGCGTCCGGGGAGTCGCCGGCGTACGCCGACCTCGAGGCGGCCGTCACCGAGGTGTGCTCGAGCCTGGCGCGCCAGCTGGTCGCCGACGCGGAGGGTGCGAGCAAGGACGTCCGCATCGAGGTCGTGAACGCCGCTACCGAGGACGAGGCGGTCGAGGCCGGCCGTGCGATCAGCCGGGCCAACCTCGTGAAGTGCGCGATCCACGGCGAGGACCCGAACTGGGGCCGCATCCTCGCCGAGCTCGGAATGACGAGCGCAGCCTTCGAGCCCGACGCCGTCGACGTCGCCATCAACGGCGTCTGGGTCTGCCGCGACGGCGCCACCGGCGAGGACCGCGCGCTGGTCGACATGTCCGGCCGCGAGGTGACGATCACGATCGACCTGCGCTCGGGCAAGGAGTCGGCCACGGTCTGGACCAACGACCTCACCGCGGCGTACGTCCACGAGAACTCGGCGTATTCGACATGACCGGCGATCGCGCGGACGCGCTGGCGAAGGCGGCGGTTCTCGCCGAGGCGCTGCCCTGGCTCGAGCGTTTCCACGGCGCGACCGTGGTGCTCAAGTACGGCGGCAACGCCATGGTCGACCCCGCCCTCGGCGAGGCGTTCGCCGCCGACGTCATGTTCCTGCGCCTCGCGGGCCTGCGTCCCGTGGTGGTGCACGGCGGCGGGCCGCAGATCTCGGCGATGCTCGATCGTCTCGGCATCCCGGGCGAGTTCCGCGGCGGCTACCGCGTCACCAGCCCCGAGGCGATGGACGTGGTCCGCATGGTGCTCACCGGCCAGGTCCAGCGCGAGGTCGTGGGACTGATCAACGCCCACGGTCCTTACGCCGTCGGGCTGTCCGGCGAGGACGCGCACCTGTTCACCGCCGAGCGTCGCGACGTGATGGTCGACGGCGTGCCGGTCGACATCGGCCTCGTCGGCGAGGTGTCCGAGGTGCGCCCGGACTTCGTCCGCCAGCTGCTCGACGACGGTCTCGTGCCGGTGGTGTCGTCGGTCGGTCGTGGTGTCGACGGCCAGGCCTACAACGTCAACGCCGACACGGCGGCCGCCGCGCTTGCGATCGCGCTCGGCGCGGACAAGCTCGTGATGCTCACCGACGTCGAGGGCCTGTACGCCGACTGGCCGGCGAGCGACGAGGTCATCCGCACCATCGGCGTCAGCGCCCTCGAGGCGATGCTGCCCAGCCTCGCGAGCGGCATGGTCCCGAAGATGGAGGCCTGTGCGCGGGCCGTGCGGGGCGGCGTACCCCGTGCGCACGTCATCGACGGCCGGCTCCCGCACGGCGTGCTGCTCGAGGTCGTCACGTCGTCGGGCATCGGCACGATGGTGCTGCCCGACGACGCGCACCTGTTCGAGGACGAGCCGGGCGACGAGGTCGTGGGGCTCCCATGACGGCTGCAGGTGCGACCAGGACGCTGGACCTGCAGCGGCGCTGGGACGCCGTCATGCTGCGCAACTACGGCACTCCGCCGATCGCGCTCGCGCGCGGCGAGGGTGCGGTCGTGTGGGACGTCGACGGCACGGAGTACGTCGACCTGCTCGCCGGCATCGCCGTCTCCTCGCTCGGCCACGCCCACCCGGAGGTGGCCGCGGCCGTCGCGCGCCAGGCGTCGACGCTCGTGCACACGAGCAACCTCTACCTGCACGAGCCCGGCATCGCCCTCGCCGAGCGGCTCGCGGCGCTCCTGCCGGTGCCGACCCGCGTCTTCCTCTGCCAGGACGGCGCCACGGCGAACGAGGCCGCGCTGAAGATCGCCCGCAAGCGCGGCAACGCGCTGGGGCGCGACCGCATCGTCTCCACGCACGGCGGCTTCCACGGCCGCACCGCCGGATCCCTCGCCGTCACCGGCACCCCTGCCAAGCGCGAGCCGTTCGAGCCGCTGCCCGGCGGTGTCGTGTTCGTCGAGCACGGCTCCGTCGACGCGCTGCGCGCCGCGGTCGACGCGCGCACCGCGGCGGTGATCCTCGAGCCGGTCCAGGGGGAGGGCGGTGTCGTGCTGCCGCCCCAGGGCTACCTCACGGCCGCTCGCGAGATCTGTGACGCCGCCGGCGCTCTGCTCGTCGTAGACGAGGTGCAGTCGGGCATCGGACGCGCAGGC
>DASSQW010000096.1:0-6532 GCA_035702165.1 Candidatus Nanopelagicales bacterium | reverse complement strand
GCCGAGCACTACTACCTGCTCACCGAGCCGATGGACGGCGTGCACCGCGACCTGCCGATCCTCGAGGACCCCAACAGCTACGGCTACTTCCGCGAGGAGGGCGGCGGCCTGCTCGTCGGCCTGTTCGAGCCGGTGGCCGGCGCCTGGCACCCCGAGGGTGCGCCGTACGACTTCGCCTTCGGCACGATCCCGCCCGACTACGACCGGGTGCTGCCGTTCGTCGACCTCGCCAGCGCCCGGATCCCGAGCCTCGACGGCGTCGGCATCCGCACCTTCTTCTGCGGCCCGGAGAGCTTCACCCACGACATCGCCCCGATGCTCGGGCCGGTGCCTGAGGCCGACGGCATGTGGGTCGCTGCGGGGCTCAACTCGGTCGGCATCCTCACCGGAGGCGGCGTCGGCAGCGCCGTCGCGTCGTGGATCGTCGACGGTGTCCCGCCGGTCGACATGGCGCACTACTCGGTCGAGCGCGCGGAACCGTTCCTCAACTCCCTGCAGTTCCGTCGCGAGCGCATCGTCGAGCAGCTCGGCGTCCTCATCGGCGACGGTGCCTACCCCAGCTTCCAGCAGAGGACCGCGCGCAACGTCCGGCGCGCACCGCTGCACGAGGTCTGGAGGGACAGGGGCGCCTACTTCGCGTGCGCCGACGGCTGGGAGTACCCCGACTGGTTCTCCACGACCATCGAGGTCCCGGACCCCGGGCACACCTGGGAACGCGGGCCGTGGACGGCGTGGGTCGAGGAGGAGCACCGCGCGGTGCGCGAGGCGGTCGGCGTCATCGACATGACGCTGATGTCGAAGTTCCTCGTGCAGGGTCCGTCCGCTGCCGACATCCTCGACCGGCTGAGCGCGGGCGCGGTCGCCGGAGACGTCGGCCGGGTGGTCTACACGCAGTGGCTCCACGAGCGCGGCGGCATCATGGCCGACCTCACCGTCACCCGGCTCGAGGAGGAGGCGTTCCTCGTCGTCGTCTCGGGGATCTCGCACCGCCGCGTCGAGCGGATGCTGCACGCCGAGCTGCGCGACGGCGAGTTCGCGACGGTCACGGACCAGACGTCGGCGTACGCGCTGCTTCAGGTGCAGGGGCCGCGCTCGCGCGAGCTGCTGCAACGCCTCTCGCCCGACGACCTGTCCGAGGCCGCGTTCCCCTACCTCACGGCGCAGACGATCGAGGTGGGCTACTCGCGCGTGCTGGCCCTGCGCGTGACGTACGTCGGCGAGCTCGGCTTCGAGCTCTACGTGCCGAGCGACCAGGCGGCCTCGCTGTGGGAGAACCTCGAGCGCGCCGGAGCCGATCTCGGGCTGCGGCCCGTGGGGCTGCAGGCGATGAACGGGCTGCGGCTGGAGAAGGGCTACCGCGACTTCTCCGTCGACATCGACAACACCGACACCCCGGTGACCGCGGGTCTCGCCTTCGCCGTCGCCTGGGACAAACCGACTCCGTTCCGCGGCAAGGCGGCGCTCGAGGCGACGCGCGCGGACCGCAGCGAGCGCCTCGTCTCGCTCCTCGTGGACGACCCGGAGCCGCTGCTGTACGGGAGCGAGCCGGTGCACCGCGACGGCGTCAGGGTCGGCCACACGCAGGCCGGCGGCTACGGCTTCACCCTCGGCGGCGCCGTCGCCCTTGCGACGGTCGCGCACGCCGACGGCGTCACGGGGGAGTGGTTGACGACCGGGTCGTGGGAGGTCGTCGTCGCAGGCAGGGCATACCCGTGCCGCGTCTCGCTCCGACCCTTCTACGACCCGGACCGCACGCGCGTCCGCGGCTGAGCCGTCAGTCGCCCCCGTGCAGCGCGGCGACGGCCATCGCACGCTCGCGCATCGAGGTCCGCAACGACTCCGGGAGCAGCACCTCGAGGTCGGGAGCGAGCATGAGAAGCGTGCGCACCGCCTCGTCGTCGGACGTGAACGCGAACGAGCCCTCGACCCAGTCGTCGCGGTCGGGCCACACGTCGGGGACCGGTCGCGGGCGCCAGCCCTCCGGCGTGCCGCTGATCAGGACGCGCTGCAGGGCCTCGGGCGAGATCCGCACACGCATCCGGCGGATCGGGCCCGGCTCGGTCGCAGGCGCTGCGTGCGCGGCCGCCGCAGCGCGGAACGTGTCGAGCAGCTCGAAGCCCCCGCCCGGACCGCGTACGGCGTAGACCGGCACGCCCGTGGAGCCGAGCTCGGTCAGGTCGCGCAGCACCGTGCGCTCCGAGACCTCGAGGCGGCGGGCGAGCTGGCCGGCGGTCACCCGCCCCTCGACCTGGAGCACCCGCAGGATGGTGAGCAGCCGCGCGGCGCGCATCGTGGTCCTCCGGAAGTTCGCCGGTCATTCATGACACACGGTGTCATGAATGACCGGGCAGAGTCGGGCCGTCGGTGAGGTTCGTCGAAAGGTGCGGTCGTGGCAGAGCACGTCGAAGGAGCAGGGACGCGCGAGGATCCATGGATCCTGTCCACGCCGGTCGGGACGTCGGAGTTCGACGCCTGGCGGGAGGAGGACGCCGATCCCCCGGCCCTGTGCGTACGCGTCGGCACCACGAAGCTGAGCTACGACCTGCGCTGCATCGAGGACCTGCACACGATGCTGGCGGCGTACGGCGACTGGATGCCGCTCGGCAACGCCGACGAGCAGAAGGAGGCCAAGCCCGGGACGGTCGAGGCGTGGGCGCGGGCGGCCGACAACCCGGTCGGCGGCTTCTACGGTCTGCGCAAGGGATATCGCGGTCGCTTCGCGACCTACGTGCCGCCCGTCCTCGAGCACCTCGGCCTCGCGGAGGTCGAGCACAACCCACGCAACAACCGGATGCGCGCGCTCTGACGCGCTCAGCGCAGCCGATCGAGGACGCCCCAGCCGTCCAGGGTCTCGCGCAGGAGCGGCACCAGCTCGAGCACCTCGAGGTCGGCGACCGAGGCCCACGTCGCATCCTCGGCGTCGTCGCCGGGGTGCAGCTCCGGCACGCCCGCCGTGCCCTGCTCGACCCGGCAGTCGAGGTCGTCGATCACGTACGTCGCACCGTCGGGGGCCGCGCGCTCGACCGTGCCCACGAGCGGCCCCGCGACGACGTCGAGCCCGGTCTCCTCGCGCACCTCGCGGACGCAGGCCTCGGCGAGCGTCTCGCCGGCATCGACCCGGCCGCCGGGCACCGACCAGAGCCCGCGTCCGGGCTCGTGGCCACGGCGTACCAGGAGCAGCCGTCCGTCGTGCACCACCACGGCGCCGACGCAGGGGATCCGACGCTTGTCCATGCGAGGAGTCTGTCCCGCCCCAGGCTTGACTCGGACCGGTCCGCGGGAGAACCGTCGGCGCAGGAGGATCCATGCCCGATCCGGTCTGCGTCCGCTGCCGCGGTCCGCTGCACACGCCTGAGCACCACGGAGCGTGGGCCTGCGCCGAGCACGGCGACGTCGAGCCCCTGCACCCAGCCCTCCCGCCGGAGGAGGGCCACCTCGTCGACGTGGCGTCGAGCTCGGGCGTCCCGGTGTGGATGCCCTGGCCGATGCCGGTCGGCTGGTCGATCAGCGGCGTACGACGCGCCGGCGGCACCGGGCCCTCGCGCGGCGTCGCGGTCTCCCTCACCGGCCCCGGCATCACGGCCCGCACGGCCGAGCTGGTCCTGGTCGCCGAGGAGCCGGGTGTGGGGCTCGGGGCGTCGTACGCCGGGCTGCGGGCCACCGACCCCGGGCCGGAGCTCGCCGACCTCCCGCGCGACACCCGGCTCACCGCTGCCGGGCATCAGACCGCGCTGTGGTCCCTGCCCGTCACCGACCGCGCCGTCTACGTCGGCGAGGCGGGCGGCCTGTGGCTCTGGGCGGTCGTGTGGCCGGTCTCGGACTGGATGGTCGTCCACGACGACCTGCACCTCGTCGACGCGAGGACCGCGGAGAACCGCGCCCACCTCGCCGGCATCCCCACCGCCGCCCTGAGCCCCCGCCTCGCCGGCTGATCTCACTGGACGTGCCTTCCGTTGCCGAGAGAGCAGCATTCCCTCCACTCATGACGTCGTGACGAGCCGATCGGGGTCCGCGGCTCGTGGCGTGGCGGGCCGCGGCCCGCGGGGCACCTAGGCTCCGGGCGTGGACTGGAAGTTCCTGGCGTCGGTGTACCTGGCGCTGTTCGTGATCATGGATCCGCCCGGGGTGATCCCGGTGTTCCTCGCGCTGACGGCTCGGCGCGGTTCGGCCGCGATGGCACGCTCGGCGCTGCAGGCCGCCGCGACGTCGTTCGGTGTGATCGTCCTGTTCGCGGTCCTCGGCGACCGGATCCTGTCCTTCCTCGGGATCACGCTGCCGGCGATGCAGGTGTCGGGCGGCCTGCTCCTGCTCGTCGTCTCCCTCGAGCTCCTCACGGGCAGGACCGACGAGCCCACGGAGGTCGACGACGTCAACGTCGCGATGGTGCCGCTGGGCACGCCGCTGCTCGCCGGTCCGGGCGCGATCGTCGCGACGATCCTGTTCGTGCGATCCGCCGACACCGCGCCCGAGACCCTCGCGCTCGTCGTCGCCATCGTCGCCATCCACGTGACGATCTACCTCGTCATGCGCTTCTCCGTCGTGGCTCGCGCGGATCCTGCGTCCGACCGGGATCCTCGTCCTCACACGGATCGCCGGTCTGCTGGTCGCCGCGATCGCGGTGCAGCTCGTTGCCGACGGCGTGTTCGGCTTCATCGACGCGCACGGGTGACGACGTGACCCAGGGGACCTTCGACGCCATGCCGCGGCGGCTGTTCAGCTGCACGCCCACCAAGCTCGACACGTGGCTCTCGTGCCCGCGCCGCTACCGCTTCACCTACCTCGAGCGCCGGCAGAAGGGCCTGCCGTGGGCGCACAACAGCGTCGGCTCGTCCGTGCACAACGCGCTGCGCGACTGGTGGCTGCTGCCCGCGGAGCGGCGTACGCCGGAGGCCGCGAGCGAGCTGGTCTCGCGGAACTGGCTCACCGACGGCTTCCGCGACGGCGCGCAGGCCGCCGAGTGGCGCGACCGCGCCGCCGCGATGACCGAGTCGTACGCCGCGGGGCTCGATCCCGACGACGAGCCGATCGGCGTCGAGCGCACGGTGTCGGCTCGCACGACGGCCCTCGCGCTGCAGGGCCGCGTCGACCGCATCGACCTGCGTCCGAGCGAGGACGGCGGCGAGGAGCTCGTGATCGTCGACTACAAGACGGGGCGCCGCCCGCTGTCGGTCGACGACGCGCGGTCCTCGCTGGCGCTCGCCGTCTACGTCGTCGCCGCCCGCACCACGCTGCGCAAGCGCTCGCGGCGGGTCGAGCTGCACCACCTGCCCACGGCGACCGTGGCGGCGTACGACCACAGCGAGGAGTCGCTCGACCGGCACCTGCGCCGGGCCGAGCAGATCGCGGCCGACGCGCAGGCTGCGCAGGAGGTCTGGTCCGACGACCTGTCGGCGAGGGCGGAGGACGCCGCCGCCGGCGACGCAGACGCGATCGAGGCGATCGACGCCGTGCTCCCGCCGCAGCCCGGTCCGATGTGCTCGTGGTGCGACTACCGCCGGCACTGCCCCGAGGGCCGCGACGCCTCCACCGCCCTGGAGCCCTGGGCCGGCCTCGCGACCGACTTCCCGGCGCCGGACGCCGGCGACGCCGCCTGACCTCGCGCCGCTCGTCCCACCGCGCCCTACCGGGGCGACTCCTGCCACACCGAGGAGCTACGTCGAGGGCGACTCGAGGCTGATCCAGGCGAACGTCTCGCCGGCGTGGTCGCGCCGATCCTCGGTCCACGACGCGCCGGCGACCGACGTCGCGACCCCGCGCCAGAAGCGGGCCACCGCCTCGTAGCGCTCGACGACGGCGATCGTCCATGGCCCGGGGCGGGTCGCGAGCAGGGCGGCCGCGGCCGTGGCACCGACGCCTCGACGGCGCAGGGCCCGGACCACGAAGAACGAGTGCACGAAGGAGCGGCCCTCGACCTCGCGGACGAGGCAGAAGCCCGCGACCGAGCCGTCGTGCTCGACGACGTACGCCGCGGCGCCGGGCCGGTCGACGAACCGCTCGAGCCGCGGGTCGGCGAAGAGCCCGTCGCTGTCCGGGAGCGCGCCGGTGACCTCGGAGAGGTCGTGCGCCTCGAGCTGCGCGAGGCGCTCGAGGAGCGGGAGGTCGTCTGGCGTGACGGCCCGCAGCGCGACCGTCACGCCCGACGGACCCGGTCCAGCGCCGCCGACAGCTCGGCGGCCGCCTTGCCGGCCCCAGCCTGGGACCAGCCCGCGAGCGGCAGGACGAGGACGTCGGCACCGCCCGCGACACGCAGCACCGGCGTCCAGCCGAGCGACTGCTTGAGGACCGCGACCTGAGGGGTGGGCCGGCGCGGCACGACCGTCGCGCCGAAGCCGGTGCGGATCTCCACCTGGTCGGGCGTCACCGTGACCTTCGCCCGCAGCCGGCCGACGACGGCCACGGTCGCCGCGACCGCGACCGCCAGGCAGAGCCAGGAGCCGAGGCCGCCCACGAGCACCGCGAGCGCGATCATGGCGACGACGACGAGGAGCAGCGCCACCGTGGCGGCGAGGAAGGGTGCCCGGGGGGCGACGAC
>DASSQW010000095.1:0-21541 GCA_035702165.1 Candidatus Nanopelagicales bacterium | reverse complement strand
GCTACCCGGTCCGCGTCTCGGGCCGCGACCCCGGCGGCAGCGGTGTGCTCGACACCGTCGAGCCGAGGCCGGGCATCGTGGTCGCGACACCCGGCGCCGAACCGCGCGTCGAGGGCGGGTACGCCGCCGCGCTCCTGCTCGACGGCCGGCTGATGATCGACCGCCCGGACCTGCGCGCGGCCGAGGAGGCCGTGCGCCGCTGGATCGCCGCGGTGAGCCTGGTGCGGCCGGCGTCCGACGGCGGCACGGTCGTGGTCGTCGCCGACCCGGCGCTGCCCGCGGTGCAGGCGGTCGTGCGCGGCGACCCGGCCGGCTTCGCCGCTCGGGAGCTCTCCGAGCGCGAGCTGCTCCGGCTGCCTCCTGCCTGGCGGGTCGCCGAGCTGACCGGCCGCCCCGGCGACGTCGCGGACCTGCTCGGCCACGTGCGGCTCCCGGGGTCCGCAGCGGTGCTCGGACCGGTCCCCGTCGTGCCTTCGCCGCGCTCGGCCGACCAGGAGCCGCGCGTGCGCGCACTGGTCACCGTGCCCCGCCGCGAGGGCCCCGAGCTCGCCGCGGCGCTGCACGCCGCCTCGGCCGTGCGCAGCGCGCGCAAGGAGGGCGGGCCGGTCACCGTCCGGGTCGACCCGGCCGCGCTGGGCTGAGCCCGTCGCACCTGGCGCGGCGGCCTGCAGGCAGTCCCTAGACTGGGCGCTCCCGCGACCTGGCGTCCGCGGGCCTGCCGTCGTACCGAGGAGATCCGTCCGTGGCCGTCAAGCCCATCCGCCTGTTCGGCGACCCGGTGCTCACCACGCCGGCGGCGGAGGTGACGACCTTCGACAAGGAGCTGCGCAAGCTGGTCAAGGACCTCACCGACACGATGCTCGACGCGCCGGGCGCCGGTCTGGCCGCGCCCCAGCTCGGGGTCGGCCTCCGCGTGTTCACCTACGACGTCGACGAGGAGATCGGCCACCTCATCAACCCGGTGCTCGACCTCTCCGACGAGATGCAGGAGGGCGACGAGGGCTGCCTCTCGCTCCCCAACCTGGCGTTCAACACCCGGCGCTCGATGCGCGTCGTGGCCAAGGGCATGAACATGCACGGCGAGCCGGTGGTGATCGAGGGCAGCGAGCTGATGGCCCGCTGCATCCAGCACGAGACCGACCACCTCGACGGCATCGTGTTCATCGATCGACTCGACGCCGAGACGCGCAAGGAGGCCATGAAGGCGATCCGCGAGGCCGAGTGGTTCGGGCAGCCGCCGGCCGAGGTGAAGCTCTCTCCGCACCGCATCTCCTCGCGCTGGCTGTAGCCGCATGCGCCTGGTGTTCGCGGGTACGCCGGAGGTCGCCCTGCCCTCGCTCTGGGCGCTCCTCGACTCCCGCCACGAGGTGGCCGCGGTCGTGACCCGCCCCGACGCCCCCGCCGGTCGCGGCCGCTCGCTCGCACCCTCGCCGGTCGCTGCGGTCGCTGCCGAGCGCGGCATCGAGATCCTCCGGCCCGAGCGGCCCTCGGACGCCGACTTCCTCGCGCGGCTGCGCGAGATCGCGCCGGACTGCTGCCCGGTCGTCGCCTACGGCGCCCTCGTCCCTCGCGCCGCGCTCGGGATCCCGCGCCATGGCTGGGTGAACCTGCACTTCTCGCTGCTGCCCGCCTGGCGGGGCGCGGCTCCGGTCCAGCACGCGGTGTGGCACGGCGACGACGTCACCGGGGCCACCACCTTCCTGCTCGAGGAGGGGCTGGACACCGGCCCGGTGCTCGGCATCGTCGCCGAGACGATCCGCCCGCGCGACACGAGCGGCGATCTCCTCCAGCGGCTCTCCGGCTCCGGCGCCCAGCTGCTCGTCGCGACGATGGACGCCCTCGACGCCGGCGTCATGACCGCGGTCCGCCAGCCCCACGACGGCGTCTCGCTCGCTCCGAAGATCACCGTCGACGACGCCCGCGTCGACTGGCGGCAGCCCGCGGTGCGGGTGGACCGGCAGGTCCGCGCCTGCACGCCCGCTCCGGGCGCGTGGACGACGTTCCGGGGCGAGCGGCTCAAGCTCGGCCCGGTCGAGCCCGTCGACCGCGAGCCGGTCGAGCCCGCCGACCGCGAGCCGGTCGAGCCCGGCCGGATGGTGGTCTCGAAGCACGAGGTGCTCGTCGGCACCGCGAGCGGGCCGGTCCGGCTCGGCGAGGTGACGCCCACCGGCAAGAAGGCGATGGCCGCCGCCGACTGGGCCCGGGGCGCGCGCCCCGAGCCCGGCGAGGTGCTCGGGTGAGCGACCGCGGCCACCACTCCCGTCCGGCCCGCTGGCGATCGGACCGCCGCCCGGTCGACCCGGCACGGCTCGCGGCGTACGACATCCTGCGTGCCGTCGACGACGACGCCGCCTACGCCAACCTGGTCGCTCCTCAGATCCTGACCAAGGCAGGGCTGCACGGCCGCGACGCCGCGTTCACGACGAACCTCGCCTACGGCACGCTGCGACGGCGGGGGTTCCTCGATGCCGTGCTCGAGGCGTGCAGCGCGCGACCGCTGGCCGACATCGAGCGCGGCGTCCTGGACGTCGCGCGGCTCGGCGCGCAGCAGCTGCTGTTCCTGCGCGTCCCACCGCACGCCGCGGTCGGCGAGACCGTGCAGCTCGCCCGCCTGGTCGGCGGCGAGGCACGCTCCCGGTTCGTCAACGCGGTGCTGCGCCGCGTCGGCGAGCGCGACCTCGACGAGTGGGTGGCGGAGGTCGCTCCCGACGCCTACGACGACCCGGTCGGCCACCTCGCCGTCGTCCAGTCGCACCCGCGCTGGGTGGTCGAGGCGCTGCACGACGCGCTGTCGGCGTGGAACGGCCGGCCGTCCTGGGCCGAGACCGAGGACCTGCTCGCCACGGACAACGAGTCCGCGTCCGTCACGCTGGTCGCCCGGCCGGGGCGCACGACCGTCGAGGCGCTGCTCGAGGTGCCCGGCGCCGAGCGAGGACGCTGGTCGCCGTACGCCGTGACGCTCTCAGGGGGTGCGCCGGGTGCGATCTCCGAGGTGCGCAGCGGAGCGGCAGCGGTCCAGGACGAGGGCAGCCAGCTCGTGGCACTGGCCCTCGCGCGCGCCGAGATCGACGGCACCGACGCCGCGTGGCTCGACATGGCCGCCGGACCGGGCGGCAAGGCCGGTCTCCTGGCGGGCCTCGGTGCCGACCGTGGCGCAGCGCTGCTCGCCGTCGACCGCGCCCCGCACCGCGCCCGCCTGGTGTCCCGCACGCTCGAAGGTGCCGCCGGGCACCACCTGGTGGTGGCCGCCGACAGCACCGCCGGCCCGTGGCGCGCACGCGCCTTCGACCGCGTGCTGCTCGACGCCCCGTGCACCGGCCTCGGCGTCCTGCGCCGTCGACCGGAGGCTCGCTGGCGCCGCGAACCAGGGGATGTCCCGCAGCTCGCGGACCTGCAGCGCCGGCTGCTGGCCGCCGCCGTCGATGCGGTCCGCGTGGGAGGGGTCGTCGGTTACGCCACCTGCTCGCCGCACCTCGCCGAGACCACCCTCGTCGTCGACGACGCGGTCGGCGGCGGGCAGATCGAGCGGATCGACGTACGGCCGCTGCTGCCCGAGGTGGACCACCTCGGTGCGGGACCCGACCTGCGCCTGTGGCCGCACGTCCACGGGACCGACGGGATGTACCTCGCACTGCTGCGCCGCGTGCGCTGAGGCCGCCCGCCGCGGCGGTCTCACCGACCCTGGGCCGGGCTCTCCCGGTGCGCGGCCACGACGCGGTTGCGACCCTCGCGCTTGGCGCGGTGCAGCGCAGCGTCGGCGTCGGCGCCGATGGTCACCAGGCCGCCGCTCGTGAGCGAGTCGCTGACGCCGATGCTCACCGTCACGTGCACGCCCTCGTCGATCGCCGCCCAGTCGTGCGCCTCGACCTCCGCACGGACCCGCTCGCACAGCACGACCGCCTGCTCGAGCGTCGTCTGCGGCATCAGCACGAGGAACTCCTCGCCGCCGTACCGCGTGACGACGTCGGAGGACCGCGTGGCCCGGCGCAGGATGGCGGCGAACTGGCGCAGCACCTCGTCGCCGATGAGGTAGCTGTGGTCGTCGTTGACGCGCTTGAAGTGGTCGAGGTCGGCCATCGCCATCGACAGAGGCTGCTCGTGGCGGTCGGCCGCGGACGCCAGGCGCGGGAGCTCGGCGTCGGCGTGCCGCCGGTTGTGCAGCCCTGTGAGCGGGTCGCGCAGTGACAGCTCGGCGAGCTCGGACACCAGCTGCTCCTGGCGGTCCAGTGCGTGCTGGAGCTGCTCGGTGCGCTCCGCGACGCGATGCTCGAGCTCGTCGTTGCTGCGCTGCAGCCGCGCGGCGTACTCGTCCGCTCGGGACGTCTCGGCGCGCTGCCCCTCGAGGCCGAGAACGGAGGCGGTCAGTGCCATGGCGACGAGCAGCAGGCTCGCGACGATCACCTCGAAGCCGGTGATCATGGACGACACGGGGAAGGCGAGCGTGGCCCAGATCCCGAGCGCTACGCAGGCGATCGTGATGATGACGAGGCCGTAGCGCTTGACCGTGACTCCCGCGATGCCGACGGGCATCGTGAAGTAGATGGCGACGAGCCGGGAGTCGTGCGTGAACAGCACGGACGCGAGGAACGACCCGATGAAGACGAAGAAGAACAGCGAGAGGCCCAGGCTCACCCGGCCGCGGCGCAGGAGCAGGGCCGACGATGCGATGAGCAGGGTCGCCAGCACCGCCACGGTGCCTACCGTCCGCCCGTCGGGGATGAAGAACAGGGCGACCGTGGCGGGCAGGGAGATGACGACGATCGCGTAGATCACCACGAGAGCGTTGCGGGCCCGGCGCCGCGTCGCGTGGTCGGGATGCGAGACGTGCAGCATCGAGGCGACCAGCCCGCTGCCCGTGCCCGCCATCGCACGCCCTTCTCGGTGCGCCCCACACGCAGCCGTGGACGGATCGTTCCACATGGGGTCCGACAAGGCGTGCCGACAGGGGTCTCGGGGCGTGGGCCGGATAGCCTCCTGCCATGGGCGTCCAGGTCTCCCCGAGCATCCTGTCGGCCGACTTCGCGCGGCTCGCCGACGACTGCGAGCGCGTGGCGGGGGCGGCGGACTGGCTGCACGTCGACGTCATGGACAACCACTTCGTCCCCAATCTCACCCTCGGCCTGCCGGTGGTCGAGTCGCTGCTGTCGGCCGTCACGACGCCGATCGACTGCCACCTCATGATCGAGGACCCCGACCGGTGGGCCCCGGCGTACGCCGAGGCCGGGGCGGGCTCGGTCACGTTCCACGTCGAGGCGGCCACCGCTCCGATCAAGCTCGCGCGCGACATCCGCCGCGCGGGCGCCCGCGCCGGCATGGGGCTGCGGCCGGCGACGCCGGTGGACGCCTACGCGGACCTGCTGCCCGAGATCGACATGCTGCTGGTCATGACCGTCGAGCCCGGCTTCGGCGGGCAGAGGTTCCTCGATGTCGTGGTGCCCAAGATCCGCCGGGCGCGGGAGCTCGTGAAGGGCCGCGACCTCGATCTCTGGATCCAGGTCGACGGCGGGGTGTCCGCCGAGACCATCGAGGTGTGCGCCGACGCGGGTGCCGACGTGTTCGTCGCGGGCTCCGCCGTCTACGGTGCCGACGACCCCGCTGCGGCCGTGCGGTCGCTCGCCGCGCAGGCCGAGCGCGCGACCGCGTCGTCGTGGTGGTGCACGCACGCCTGAGCGCTCGCTGCCGGCCCTCGGCACGCGCCCAGCCGGCTGGCCGGCGCCGGTGTCGTAGACTCGCCGGCGTACGAGCAACTGCTCGCGCGTCCCGGGGTCGGTGAAAGTCCGAACCGGCGGTGAGAGCCCGCGACCCGACCGCATCCAGCGGCCGGTTGATCCGGTCAGCCTGCCTCGCAGGTCATCCGGAGCCGACGGTGAGAGTCCGGATGGGAGGCGACGCGCGCGTCGGTCGTCGTACGCCGTGCGCTCCCCAGCCTCGGCGTACGCGTCGTCGTGTCCACGCGCCCCGGGATCCGCGGGCCCGGACCGACGAGGACAGCCATGACCCGCCCGCCGCAGCCGGCCCTCGAGGCCGCCATGCGCCGTGCGCTGGAGCTCGCCGCGTCGCCCGGCGTCCCGACCGGACCCAACCCGCGCGTCGGCTGCGTGCTCCTCGCCCCCGACGGCACCACGGTCGCCGAGGGGCACCATCGAGGTGCAGGCAGCCCGCACGCGGAGGCGGCTGCGCTGGCGGCCGCCGGCGCTGCTGCCGCCGGCACGACCGCCGTCGTCACGCTCGAGCCGTGCGCGCACACCGGCCGCACCGGGCCGTGCGCGCAGGCGCTGATCCGCGCGGGCGTCGTCGGGGTCGTCTTCGCGCAGCGCGACCCGAACCCCGTCGCTGCCGGCGGCGAGGCGCTGCTGCGTGCTGCCGGCCTCGAGGTCGAGACCGGGCTCCTGGCCGAGGATGCCGCGGCGCTGAACGAGACGTGGACGTTCGCAGTGTCGGTCGGCCGCCCGTTCGTCACCTGGAAGGCGGCGGCGACGCTCGACGGCCGCATCGCTGCGGCCGACGGCTCGAGCCGCTGGATCACGTCGTCTGCCGCACGTGCGGACGTGCACGCGCTGCGGGGCGAGGTCGACGCCGTCGTGGTCGGCACGGGCACCGTGCTCGCCGACGACCCGCACCTCGCCGTGCGTCGCGGCGGCCAGGTCGCGCCCGGCTCTCAGCCGATGCGCGTCGTCGTCGGTCTGCGCGACATCCCGGCGGGCAGCCGGGTGCTCGACGACGCCGCCCGGACCCTGCAGCTGCGCACCCACGACCCGCGCGAGGTCCTCGCGACGCTCTTCGCGCACGACGTGCAGCACGTGCTGCTGGAGGGCGGCCCGACCCTCGCTGCCGCGTTCGTGCGCGCCGATCTGGTCGACGCCGTCCGGTGGTACGCCGCACCCGCGCTGCTGGGCGCCGGACGTGCGGCCCTCGACGACGCGGGCATGGAGTCCATCGCCCAGGCGTTGCGCCTGGACGTGGTGGACGTGGTGCGCGTCGGCGACGACGTCCGGATCGATGCGCGCGTGCGCAGGGAGAGGAGCCGGTAGGTGTTCACCGGGATCGTGGAGGAGCTCGGCACGGTGGTGTCGCTGGAGCCGCTCGCGGACTCCGTGCGGCTGCGCGTGCGCGGGCCGCTCGTCGTGTCCGACGCCGTCCACGGCGCGTCCATCGCGGTCAACGGCGTCTGCCTGACCGTCGTGGAGCACGACGACGTCGAGTTCACCGCCGACGTGATGCAGGAGACCCTCGACCGCTCCTCGCTCGGGGCGCTGCAGGTCGGCTCGCCGGTGAACCTCGAGCGGCCGGTGACGCTGCAGGCCCGCCTCGGCGGCCACCTCGTCCAGGGTCACGTCGACGGCACCGGAACGATCCTCGAGCGCATCCCCGGCGAGCAGTGGGAGGTCGTGCGGATCGCGCTGCCCGGCGATCTCGGCCGCTATGTCGTCGAGAAGGGCTCGATCACGGTCGACGGCATCTCGCTGACCGTCGTCGAGGCGGAGCGCGAGTCGTTCACCGTGTCGCTGATCCCGACCACGCTCGAGCTCACGACGCTCGGGCGCACGGCGGTGGGCGACCTCGTGAACCTCGAGGTCGACGTCGTCGCCAAGTACGTCGAGCGCATGCTGGAGTGGAGGACGTCGTGAACGACCAGGAGCTGCGCGAGGGGACCCTCGTGCACCACGAGGGCATCAGGCTCGACCCGATCGAGGACGCCGTGCGCGCCATGAAGGAGGGCCGCGCGGTCGTCGTCGTCGACGACGAGGACCGCGAGAACGAGGGCGATCTCATCTTCGCGGCGCAGCGCGCGACGCCCGAGCTCACCGCGTTCATGATCCGCTACACGAGCGGCTACATCTGCGTGGCGATGCCCGGGCGCGAGCTCGACCGCCTCGGCCTGCCGCCCATGACCGTCATCAACGAGGACAAGAAGGGCACGGCGTACGCCATCACCGTCGACGCGCGCGACGTGAAGGCCACCGGCATCTCCGCCGAGGACCGCGCCCGCACCATCAAGGTGCTGAGCGACTCCGCGACCGAGCCGTGGGAGCTCACCCGCCCCGGCCACGTCGTGCCGCTTCGCGCCGCCGAGGGCGGCGTGCTGCGTCGGGCCGGCCACACCGAGGCCGCCGTCGACCTCGCTCGCCTCGCCGGGCTGCGGCCAGCCGGTGCGCTGTGCGAGATGGTGAACGACGACGGCTCGATGATGCGCGCGCCCGAGTGCCGCGCGTTCGCCGACGAGCACGGGCTGGTGATGATCGCGATCGCCGACCTCATCGCCTACGTGCGCAAGAACGAGCGCCAGGTGGAGCGCGCCGCGGAGACCCGGCTGCCCACCGAGTTCGGCGAGTTCCGCGCGGTCGGCTACCGCTCGCGCATCGACGACGTCGAGCACGTCGCCCTGGTGCACGGCGAGGTCGGCGACGGCGACGACATCCTGGTGCGCGTGCACTCCGAGTGCCTCACCGGCGACGTGTTCGGATCGCGCCGGTGCGACTGCGGACCGCAGCTGCACGCCGCCCTGCGGCGCGTCGCCGAGGAGGGCAGGGGGGTGGTCCTCTACATGCGCGGCCACGAGGGCCGCGGCATCGGACTGCTCCACAAGCTGCGCGCCTACGAGCTGCAGGACTCCGGGTCGGACACCGTCGACGCCAACCTCGCGCTCGGCCTGCCCGCCGACGCCCGCGACTACGGCCAGGGGGCGCAGATCCTCGTCGACCTCGGAGTGCGCAGCATGCGCCTGCTGACCAACAACCCGGCCAAGCGCGCGGGCCTCGAGGGCTACGGGCTGTCGATCATCGAGCGCGTGCCGCTCGAGGTGGCGCCCAACGACGACAACCGGCAGTACCTGCGCACCAAGCGCGACCGCATGGGCCACGTCCTCGAGGACGGGTTCGACGACCAGGCCGGCTCCGGCGCCGGCACGACCCACGAAGGAGACCAGGCATGAGCGGCAGCGGAGCGCCCAGCATCGACCTGTCCGGCGCGGCGGGGCTGCGGGTGGCCCTGGTGGCCGCCTCGTGGCACGACACGGTGATGGACGCCCTCGTCGCCGGCGCGGTGCGCGCGCTCGAGCAGGCCGGAGCGCGCTACGACCTGGTGCGCGTGCCCGGCGCGTTCGAGCTCCCGGTCGTGTGCAAGGCCGCCGCTGCCGACCACGACGCGGTCGTGGCCCTCGGCGTCGTCATCCGTGGTGGCACACCGCACTTCGACTACGTGTGCAGCGCCGCCACCGACGGCCTCACGCGCGTCGCCCTCGACACCGGCGTACCCGTCGGCTTCGGACTGCTCACCTGCGACGACGAGCAGCAGGCCCTCGATCGGGCCGGGCTGCCGGGTTCTTCGGAGGACAAGGGTCGCGAGGCGGTCGAGGCCGCGCTGCTCACCGCGCTGACCCTGCGCGGGCTCGCCCCGCGCGGTTCCGTAGGCTTTGCGTCGTGAAGACCTTTGAGGAGCTCCACGCGGAGCTGGTCACGAAGTGGGCCACCAAGGACCCCGAGTCCGGCACGGTCACCCGCCTGCTCGAGGACGGCGTGCACGGCATCGGCAAGAAGGTCGTCGAGGAGGCCGCCGAGGCGTGGATGGCGGCCGAGTTCGAGGGCAAGGAGCGCGCGGCGGCGGAGATCTCGCAGCTGCTCTTCTTCACCCAGGTGCTGATGATCGCCTCCGACGTGTCGCTCGAGGACGTCTACCGCCATCTGTGATCTGAGCAGGCAGGCACCCTTCCCCTCAGACCGCTAGGAGCAGCACCGTGCTGCGAGTCGCCCTCCCGAACAAGGGACAGCTGTCCGACCCCGCCCGCGAGATGCTGCGCGAGGCGGGCTATCCCGCGGCGCACAGCGCGCGCGAGCTGGTCGTGCTCGACCCGGACAACGACGTCGAGTTCTTCTTCCTCCGCCCGCGCGACATCGCGACGTACGTCGCCACCGGCCAGCTCGACGTCGGCATCACCGGCCTCGACATGCTCATCGACTCGGGGAGCGACGCCGAGGTGATCCTCGAGCTCGGCTTCGCGCGCTCGTCGTTCCGGTTCGCCGTCCCGAAGGACGCGGCGGCCGACGACCTCGGTGCCCTGCGGGGCAAGCGGATCGCGACGTCGTACGACGGCCTGCTGCGTGCGCGACTGGCAGCGCTGGGCATCGACGCCACCGTCGTGAAGCTCGACGGCGCGGTCGAGAACGCGGTCCGTCTCGGCGTGGCCGACGCGGTCGCCGACGTCGTCGAGACCGGCACCACGCTCCAGCAGGCCGGCCTCGCCGTGGTGGGGGAGCCGCTGCTGCACAACCAGGCCGTGCTGATCCGGCGTACCGGGGTGCCGACCGACGTCGCCGTCGACACCTTCGTGCGCCGGTTGCAGGGCGTGTTCGTGGCCCGGTCGTACGTGCTCGTCGACTACGACATCCGCGCCGAGCACGTCGAGACCGCGTGCGCGATCACACCGGGCATCGAGTCGCCGACCGTCTCGCCGCTGCACGACCAGGGCTGGGTCGCGGTGCGCGCGATGGTGCCCAAGCGCGAGGTGCACCGGGTGATGGACGAGCTCTACGATCTCGGCGCCCGCGGGATCCTCGTCACCGACATCCTCGCCTGCCGGCTCTGACGACCCCGCTCGGCGCCGTCAGGCCTGCGCGCGGGCGGTGACCACCGGGCACGGGGAGCGGAACAGCACCGCCTGCGCCGTGCTGCCGAGCAGCATCTTCCCGACCGGCGATCGCCGCCTCATCCCGATGACCACCAGTCGCGCGCCGCTCGCCGTCGCCTGCGACACGATCACGTCGGCGGGCTCGTCGGCCGCCGTCAGGGTGACGACCTCGGCGTCGACCCCGATGTCGGCGAGGTGGTCGTGGAAGGCATCCGCCTCCTGCTCCTCGGAGAACTCGCCCGCGAGCTCGTCAGGCTCGGACTTGTTCACGACGACGAGCCGCTCGCCCTCCTGCAGCAGATCGAGGGCGGTGGCGAGGGCCGCTTGGCCTTCGTCGGTGCGTACGTAGCCGAGCACGACGGTCATGGGTCCCTCCCCGCCGCGGGCGCGTCCCGCGGATCGGAACAGTTCTAGCAGCGACGGCGGTCCGGCACGACCGGTCCCGGGCCGCCGCGCGGCGGTGCGCGAGGATCGGGGGCATGGACCTCGAGCACGGCGCGGCCGAGCAGCAGCGACCCGGCGCCCCCCGCTTCGGCGGGATGACCGTGCCCGACCCGGAGTTCGCCGGCGACGACGGCTCGTCCGTGCCTGCGGTCGCGGCTGCCCTCGCGGCGTACGACCAAGGCTCGGCGGGCGACGCCGAGCTGCTGGCCGTGCTCGCCGGCTCGCGCGTGATGGTGCCGCTGGTGGCGGTGCTCGACTCCCTCGACGAGCAGGTGGCGGCGCCGGGGCCGGGGGAGAAGGACTCGCACCTGGCCTCGGTCAGCATGGTGGCGCCCGACGGCCGGCGCGGGCTGCTGGCCTTCACGTCGGTCGACGCCATGGCCGCGTGGGACCCCGCGGCCCGTGGGATCCCGTCGCGCATCGAGAAGGTGGCGGCCGCGGCGCTGGAGGAGGGCGCCGACGCCGTGCTCCTCGACGTCGGCGGCCCGGTCCGCCATGCGCTCGTCGGCGTACCGCTCACCGCGCTCGCCCACGGTGTCGCGCTGCCGGAGCCGTACGACGACCCCGAGGTCCGCGCCGCCGTCGTGGCGGTGCTGGAGTCGGTCCCCGGCGTGGTGCGTGCGGACCTGCGGCCGCCCGGCGCGGAGCCGGCTGCCGTGGACGCCGATCTCGTGCTGCTGGTCGAGCCGGACCCGACGCTCGACCCCGCAGCGGTCGGCCAGGTCCTGGCACGTGCGCTCGCCGCCGAGGCTCTGCTCGCCCGCCGGTGCCCGCGCGGCGTCGCCGTCGGGGTGGTGCCGCCACCGGCCTGACGGTGACGCAGAACGCTCAAGACGCGGGAGTGCGCCCGTCGATTGAGCGGATCGTGAGCATTCCTCGGTACGCACTCGTCTCTGCTGTGGCCGTCTCGCTGGCCCTTGCCGCTGGCGGTCTGACGTCAGCCGCCTCCGCCGACCCCTCGGTGTCGCTCTTCGCCGCGGCCACGCCCTCGGTCGCCGCGGCCGCCGACACCTCCGCCACCGAGCTGGGCCTGCGCTTCACCACGTCCGCGGCCGGCCGGGTGACGGCCCTGCGCTTCTGGAAGGGCACCGGCAGCGGCGGCACGCACACCGCCAGCCTGTGGACGTCGGGAGGCAAGCGGCTCTCGACGGTCGCCTTCACCGGCGAGTCCGCGTCGGGCTGGCAGGAGGCGACCCTCGCGAGCCCGGTCAGCCTCGCCGCCGGTCAGACCTACGTCGCGTCGTACTTCGCGCCGCAGGGTCGTTGGGCCTACACCGCGCCGACGACCTATCCCGTCTCGGTGGCACCGCTGACGGCGCTGGGCGGCGCCTACACGCGCTCGACGAAGAGCTCCTTCCCGCGCAGGTCGCCCTCGACCCCGACCAACTACTTCGTCGATGTCGTGTTCGTGCCGTCCGCGGCCCCGTCCCCCACGCCGACCCCCACCCCGACCCCGACCGTGAGCACCTCGCCCGCGCCGACCCCGACCATCACGCCGGCGCCGACACCCACCGCGACCTCGACGTCGCCCGCGTACCCGGGCACCGGCCCGCTGCGCGCCACGTTCTACTACCCCTGGTTCCCGGAGGCTTGGAACCAGTCGGGCTACAACCCGTTCACCGACTACACGCCGTCCGCCGGGTTCTACGACGGTTCAGCGAGCTCGACCCTCTCCCGGCAGATCGGCGACATGCAGTACGCCGGACTGCAGGCGGGCATCGCGAGCTGGTGGGGCGTGGGCAGCCGGACCGACGGGCGCATCCCGTTGCTGCTCGCGGCAGCGCGCGGCACCGGCTTCCGTTGGACGCTGTACTACGAGAACGAGGCCAACGCCTCTCCGACCGTCGCCCAGATCTCGTCCGACCTCGACTACATCGCGGCCAACTACGCGACCGACCCGTCGTTCCTGACCATCGACGGCAAGCCCGCGATCGTGGTCTACGGCAACGGCGAGGACTGCACGACCGCCGACCGCTGGACGCAGGCGAACAACGGCCGCTTCCACGTGATCCTCAAGGTGTTCAGCGGCTACCGCACCTGCGCCAGCCAGCCCGACGGGTGGCACCAGTACGGCCCCGCGTCGGCGACCGACCACCAGAGCGGCTACTCCTTCGTCGTCTCTCCCGGCTTCTGGCTCAAGGGCGAGGCCGCCCCCCGACTGGTGCGCGACCCCGCGCGCTTCGCCAGCGACGTCGCGACGATGGTCGCCTCCCACGAGCCGCTGCAGCTGGTGACGACCTACAACGAGTGGGGCGAGGGCACCGCGGTCGAGTCGGCCGTCGAATGGGCCTCCGCCTCCGGGCACGGCGTCTACGCCGACATCCTGCGCCAGCACCTCGTCGGCGACGCGACGACGGCCTCGCCGACACCCACGCCGACCGCGACCTCGGCCCCCCCGACGCCCACTCCCACCCCAACCACCAGCTCGTCGAGCCCGACCCCGACGCCCACTCCCACCGCGACCGGCTCCGACCCGGTGCTCGTGGCGTTCGGCGACTCGGCGTGCGACCCGGCGTCGGGCTCGTTCAACGGAGGCCTCGGCACCTCCACCTCGTGCCGGCAGAAGTACGTCGGCGACCGGATCGCCGCGATGGCGCGCGTCGACGTCGTGGCGCCCCTCGGCGACAACCAGTACGAGAACGGCACGCTCGACGCGTTCCAGGCGTCCTACCAGCCGGCGTTCGGCCGGTTCATGGGCATCACCTGGCCCGTCGCGGGCAACCACGAGTACAACACCGCGGGCGCGACCGGCTACTACGCCTACTTCGGCGCGCGCGCCGGCGACCCCGCGAAGGGCTACTACTCCTACGACCTCGGCAGCTGGCACGTCGTCGCGCTGAACTCGAACTGCTCGGCCGTCGGGGGCTGCGGCTCCGGCTCGGCGCAGGACCAGTGGCTGCGAGCCGACCTCGCTGCCCACCCCGCCACGTGCACCGTGGCCTACGTCCACTACCCGCGCTTCTCCTCCGGTGAGCACGGCGACAACACCTCGATGACGACGCTGTTCGGCGATTTGGTCGCAGCGAGGGCGGAGATGGTGCTCTCCGGGCACGACCACGACTACGAGCGGTTCGAGCCGATGACGGCCGCAGGCGTGGCCGACCCGGCAGGCGTCCGGCAGTTCGTGGTGGGGACCGGCGGCAAGAGCCACTACCCGATCACCACCGTCCGCGCCGGGTCCCTCGTGCACGACGACGCCCACTACGGCGCGCTGGCGCTGACCCTCCACGCCGGCTCCTACGACTGGAGCTTCGTGTCGGAGACCGGCGCGGTGCTCGACAGCGGCACGAGCAGCTGCGGCTGACGATCGGTGGAGGTGCCCGGTCCGCGACGGCGGGCCGGGCACCTCCCGTTTCCCGTGCCTGGGACGTCCGCGCAGGACGCGATGCACCGAATGTCGCGTTCGTCCTGATCCGCTGGACAGATCGTCACCGGGTGCCGAGCGTGTCTCCCTGTCGCGGCGCGAGCGCGGCACGACCATGAACCACGAGACATCCTCGACCCCGGAAGGGCCGGTCATGCAGACCCGCAAGCTCCTCGCCGAGTTCCTCGGCACCTTCTTCCTCGTCCTGGTCGCCGTCGGAGCGGCGGTGTCGGGCCTGAAGTCGGCCGGCGTCATCGCCGTCGCCGTGGCCTTCGGCTTCGTCCTGATCATGGTCGCCTACGCGTTCGGCCCGGTCAGCGGCGCGCACGTCAACCCCGCCGTGACCCTCGCCATGGTGCTGGCCAAGCGCCAGCCGGTGAACGAGGCCGTCGGCTACTGGATCGCCCAGTTCCTCGGCGCGATCGTCGGCGCGGGCGTCCTCAAGTACCTCGTGAGCTCGGGCGGCGTCACCGACCAGACCGGCGCGCTGGGCACCAACGCCTACGACAACGGCGCCATCAACCTGCAGGGCGCGTTCGTCTTCGAGGTGCTGGCGACAGCCACGTTCGTGCTGGTCATCCTGCTGGTCACGGACCGCTTCGCCACGGCCGCCGCCGCCGGCCTCGCGATCGGCGCCGCCCTGACGGCCATCCACGCCTTCGGCATCCCGTTGGACGGCACCTCGGTCAACCCGGCACGCTCGCTGGGCCCGGCGCTGTTCGCGGGCGGCACCGCGCTCTCGCAGGTGTGGCTGTTCATCCTCGCCCCGCTCGTCGGCGGCGCCATCGCGGCGTTCGTGTACCCGCTGACCCGCAGCGGCGGCGAGGCTGTGGGCCAGCCCGACCTGAGCTGACGTCGTACGCCGCCCCGCGCTCCGCGGGCGGTTTGGGCCTTGCGGGCCGGTCCGGGTACAGTTGCCCCCGGACCGGCCCGTCCCGTACGTGGGGAGGGGCCGCACAAGCGGAGCCCTCGCTCCCACCCGCACGACCTCCGGGTCGTCGGGTCCTGGTCGCGGCTCCCCGACGGGGGCGCCGGACGGACGCGCCCGCGGGCGCGTCCGACGACTGCGAGGCCCTGCGCGTGCGCGCGGGGCCTCTCTCCATGAGGGACCGCTGCGATCCACGAGAAGCGACCCGAGGAGAGCCCATCAGCGCCGAGCCCCGCATCAACGAGCGGATCCGCGTCCCCGAGGTCCGACTTGTCGGCCCCAACGGGGAACAGGTCGGCATCGTGCGCATCGAGGATGCGCTGCGACTGGCCGCGGAGGCAGATCTCGACCTGGTCGAGGTGGCCCCGATGGCCAAGCCGCCCGTCTGCAAGCTCATGGACTACGGCAAGTTCAAGTACGAGTCCGCCCTGAAGGCGCGTGAGGACCGCAAGAAGCAGGTCAACACCGTCATCAAGGAGATGAAGCTCCGCCCGAAGATCGACTCGCACGACTACGAGACCAAGAAGGGTCACGTCGTCCGGTTCCTGAAGGCGGGGGACAAGGTCAAGATCACGATCATGTTCCGCGGTCGTGAGCAGTCCCGCCCCGAGCTGGGGTTCCGGCTGCTCAAGAAGCTCGCGGAGGACGTCGTCGACTACGGCTTCGTGGAGTACTCGCCGAAGCAGGACGGCCGCAACATGATCATGGTGCTCGGCCCGACGAGGAAGAAGGCCGACGCCATGGCCGAGGCGCAGGCCGAGAAGGACGCCGCGAAGGCGCGCCGCCAGGCCGGCGACGTCGTCGAGGAGGTCGAGGCGACCGAGGCTTCGGCAGACGCACTCGAGACCGTCGAGGCGACCGAGGCTCCGGTCGAGGTGCTCGAGGCCCCGGCCGAGGCGCTCGAGTCCTCGGAGAGCTAGACGTACGACCGCGGCCCAGGCCGCCCCAGACCGCGCACGACCGACGTACGAGGAGAACGGCGACATGCCGAAGCAGAAGACCCACAGCGGCGCCAAGAAGCGCTTCAAGGTGACCGGCTCGGGCAAGATCCTGCACGAGCGCGTGAACCGTCGGCACCTCCTCGAGGTGAAGACGAGCCGGCGTACCCGCCGCCTCGCCGGTACGGCCGAGGTCGCGCCGGCCGACACCAAGAAGGTCAAGAAGCTGCTCGGCCGCTAGGCCGCCCCCACCCGACTCATCTCGGGCCGGTGCGGCCCGTTCGTTCAAGCAGGAGACCCCCATGGCACGCGTGAAGCGGGCAGTGAACGCCCACAAGAAGCGCCGCGAGACCCTCGAGCAGGCCAGCGGCTACCGCGGTCAGCGCTCGCGCCTGTACCGCAAGGCGAAGGAGCAGATCCTCCACTCCGAGGTCTACGCCTTCAACGACCGTCGCAAGCGCAAGGGCGACTTCCGTCGCCTCTGGATCCAGCGGATCAACGCCGGTGCCCGCGCCAACGGCATCACCTACAACCGGTTCATCCAGGGCCTCAAGGCCGCGGGCGTCGAGGTCGACCGCCGCATGCTCGCCGAGCTCGCCGTCAACGACGCGGCGGCGTTCACCGCGCTCGTCGAGGTGGCGAAGGCGGCGCTGCCGGCCGACGTCAACGCGCCGGCCTCCGTGGCCTGACCCGGCAGTCCTCCGACCGTCCCGGTCGCGACCGCGTGAGCACCTCCTCCGAGCTGACCTCCACCCGCTCCCCGCGGGTGACGGCGGCGCGGCGTCTGGTGAAGCGCGCGTTCCGCGACCGGGACGGTCGTTTTCTCGCCGAGGGGCCCCAGGCCTGCCGCGAGGCCGCGGCGGCGCCGGGCGTGCTGCTCGAGCTCTACGTCACGGCTGACGCCGCCGACCGCCACCCCGAGATCGTGGCCGCGGCGCGTGCCGCCGGCGCCGACATCGTCCGCGCCTCGGGCGAGGTCGTCGCGTCGCTGTCGGGCACGGTCACGCCGCAGGGCATGGTCGGCGTCTGCGCGCGCGTCGGTGCCGTGCTCGAGGAGCTGCTCGAGAAGCGCCCGACCCTCGTCACCGTCCTCGCCCACGCGCGCGACCCCGGCAATGTCGGCACGGTCATCCGGTGCTCCGACGCCGCCGGCGCCGGGGGAGTGGTGCTCACCGAAGCCAGCGTCGATCCGCTCAACCCCAAGGCGGTGCGCGCCTCGGCGGGGTCCCTGTTCCACCTCCCCGTCGTGGCCGGGCCGTCGGTCGAGGAGCTCGTGCCCGCGCTGCAGCGGGCCGGCCTGCGCGTGCTCGCCGCCGACGGTGCGGCGCAGCGCGACCTCGACGACCTGCTCGACGACGGCTCACTGGCCCGGCCGACCGCCTGGCTGTTCGGCAACGAGGCCTGGGGACTGCCCGAGAGCACCCGCACGCTGTGCGACGAGGTCGTGATGGTTCCGATCCACGGACGCGCCGAGAGCCTCAACCTCGCCACCGCGGCGGCCGTCTGCCTCTACGCGTCTGCTCGGGCGCAGCGCCGCCGCTGACCCCCGACGTCGTGGCGGCACCCATCCGCTGCGTCGACGGGGACCACCCCGCGGTCCACGAGCTCCGCGATCCGTACGGACACGAACGGTCGGCCGGCGTAGCGTCGTCGTGTGGGATCGCTCCGGTCCCGGGGGAGGGAACGATGAAGACCCGGTTCCCCGAGCACCAGCTCGGCCAGGGCACGCTCGGCTACAAGGGCGAGACGCGCGAGTACTACGACTCCAAGCGCGGTCTGTGGGCCGTCACCCGCTGGGTGATCGTCGGCCTGCTGCTGGCCGTCGGCGCGATGTTCCTGTGGGCGTCGACCGCACCGGTCGTGCAGGCGTCCGTCGTGTCCGTCACCGAGCAGCCGGCCACCGGCACCAACGTCGTGGTGGTGCGCCTCCCTGACGAGTCGGTCGGCACCGTGGTGCTGAGCACCGTCGGCACGCCCGCTGTCGGTGGCACGACCGCCGTGCGGTTGCTCCCGTTCGGGCGGATCGCGCCCGAGGACGGCAACGGAGTGGGCCGGTCGGCCGCCGTCGTGCTCCTCACGGCGGGCCTGGTCATGGGTGCGTACTCGGCGTACCGCCTCGTGCGGCCCAAGCCGGCGGTCACGACCGTCCTCGCGCCCGACGACGCCTACGACCTCGCACCTCGGCAGGGCACGCACCGCTCGGCGGCGTACGACCGCTCGACGCGCACCTGAGCCACCCGTTGCCGTCGCGCTTCGGCAAGCCTCGCCTAAGTCTGGCATGTGACGAAAACCCCTCAGCCGCAACGGGTTTTCGATCTTCCCATGCGTCAGACTGGTCGCCGACCGTGCTGCTGCCGGAGCAGCGCGTCGTGCCCGGGAGGGGCTCCGCGATGTCGCTCAACCACGTGACGCTCTCGATCCTCGAGGAGACCGGCTACGTCGTCCTCGACAGCTACCAGCAGCCGATCGACCCGGCCGAGTGGCTGAACCTCGAGTACGTCGACTGGAAGTCCTCCGGCGACACCCGCTTCGCGCCGCTGGCGTCGGCGTACGGCGAGATCGAGTGCAACGGCTTCTGGCACTTCGACCCGCCGAAGGCCGACAAGGACGGCGTCTGGATCGACTCCCAGGTCGCGATCGCGCCGACGCTCGTCGAGCGCGTCAAGGCGGTGGGCGCCAACGTCGGCCGCTGCCGCATCATCGAGCTGCAGCCCAACTCCTACGCCGACGCGCTCTACAACAGCCACCTCGACGACAACAACCGGCTCAATCCCGAGGGTGAGGGCTGGGTGCTGCGCCTGTTCATGCAGCTGACCCACAACCCCGACTCGTACATGGTGCTGCGCGAGGACATCAACGACCCGTCGACCGAGACGCGCATCGCCCTTCCCGCAGGTGCTCAGCTGCTCGTGGACTCCGAGCGCATGTGGCACTCGGTCTGGCACCAGGACCCCGCCGGCGAGCCCCGCTACTGCCTCATCACCTCGGTCGAGTCGGGCCCCGACCTCGAGAAGTGGGTCTGGGAGACCAACCCGGTCCAGCGCGTCGAGAGCGCTCCGCTGGACCCGAGGACCGCGGTCGAGGGCGAGATGCACGCCCAGGAGCGCCGCGCCGCCCGCACCGCGTTCTACGGCTACGACCCGACGAACGTCATGTCGGAGGCCTAGAGCACGAGGGGGCGCCGCGACCGAGGCCGCAAAGACTCCGACGCACGGCCGCTGTCGCGAGGCCTGGATCCGTGGCTCGGGATGCGTGAGCGATGGCGCTGGCGCGCGCTGGAACATCCTGATCGGGCCCGTGAGACCGGACACACCCCGGGTTAGGGTTACCTAACCCGTGGTTCGGCTTTGGCATGATGGGCGCAGGCACCCGGCCCCGAAGCGAAGGACCTCTCCCATGGCCAGCTACACCGAGAACGGCTACACCAAGCTCGAGGCGTTCCGTGAGAACGGCTACGTGGTGCTGGAGCCGTACGCCGGCGAGGTGGACCCGCAGGAGTGGCTGGGCGTCGAGTGGGTCGACTGGAAGTCCTCGGGCGAGACCCGGTTCGCGCCGCTGGCGTCGGCGTACGGCGACGTCGAGTGCGACGGCTTCTGGAACCACACGCCGCCCAAGACCGACAAGGACGGCGTGTGGATCGAGAGCCAGACCGCGCTCGCGCCGACCCTCACCGAGCGCGCCCAGGAGCCCGGCGCGAACGTCGGTCGCTGCCGGATCATCGAGCTGCAGCCCAACCAGTACGGCGAGTGCCTCTACAACCTGCACCGCGACGACAACAACCGGCTCAACCCCGAGGGCACCGGTTGGATCGTGCGCGGCTTCTTCAACCTCACCGACGACAAGGACTCGATGATGGTCCTGCGCGAGGTGAAGGACGACCCCACGACCGAGACGCGCATCGCGCTGCCGAAGGGCGCGCAGCTCATCGTCGACACCCAGCGGCTCTACCACGCCGTCTACCACCCGAGCGACGAGCCGCGGTACTGCCTCATCACCTCGTGGGAGTCCGGGCCCGAGCTCGACGCCTACATCGAGAAGCACTCCGGCGTCTCCTACGTGGAGAGCTACCCGCTGTCGGACGAGGAGATCGCGGCTGGAGAGGCGCTCGCCCAGAGCAAGCGCGACGCCCGAGCCGCGGCGCTCGCCGCGCGCGGCCAGGACCCGCGCTTCGGCGACGGCACCCTCACGGTGCTCGAGGAGCAGATGGGCGGCGGCATGGAGATGGAGCAGCTCTCGGAGGCGTGATCGCGGCGAGGGCGCGGGATCGCGCTTGACGGCGTACGCCGTCGCAGGCGAACCTCGAGACATGACCTCCGCGCCGCGCAGCCTCCTCGCCGCGGCCGTCGACGGTCGATTTCGCCGGCGCTGACCGCGCCGTCCTCCCACGCCGCAGGTCAGCGCGCCCCGGTCCCTAGACTCGTGGCGCCCGTCGGTGGACGGGCCCGGCAGATGGAAGAGGCTCGATGTCCGCCCCCAACAAGTCGTTCGACCCGGTCGAGGTCGCCGCACTGAGCCAGGAGAGCGTCGACGCGGCCGTCGCGGACGCGTTCGCCGCGGTCGCTGCGGCGACCGACCTCGACGCCCTCAAGGAGGCGCGACTCGCGCACGCGGGCGACCGCAGCCCCCTGGCGCTGGCCAACCGCGAGATCGGCGCGCTGCCGCCCCAGGCCAAGGCCGAGGCCGGCAAGCGCGTCGGCGAGGCGCGCGGCAAGGTCCGCGAGGCCCTCGAGCGCCGCCAGGTCGAGCTCGAGGACGAGCGCGACGCCCGTGTGCTCGTCGAGGAGGCCGTCGACGTCACGCTGCCCTACGACCGCCGTCCCGTCGGTGCTCGGCACCCGCTCACGACGATCATGGAGCGCATCGAGGACGTCTTCGTCGCCATGGGCTGGGAGGTCGCCGAGGGCCCGGAGGTCGAGGCCGAGTGGACCAACTTCGACGCCCTCAACATCGGCCCCGACCATCCGGCGCGCACGATGCAGGACACCTTCTTCGTCGGCACCGAGGACAGCGGCGTCGTGCTGCGCACGCACACGTCGCCGGTGCAGATCCGCACCATGCTCGACCGCCAGCCCCCGATCTACGTGATCTGCCCTGGCAAGGTGTTCCGCACCGACGAGCTCGACCAGACGCACACGCCGGTCTTCCACCAGGTGGAGGGCCTCGTCGTCGACGAGGGCATCACCGTCGCCGACCTCAAGGGCACGCTCGATCACTTCGCGACCGCGATGTTCGGGCCCGAGACG
>DASSQW010000094.1:0-4973 GCA_035702165.1 Candidatus Nanopelagicales bacterium | reverse complement strand
GTACGCCGGCGACGCGGTGGCCGTGCCGCTTGCGGCGTACCGCGAGCGCTACGACCGGCTGCGCGAGGTGGAGCGGCTGCTCGTGGAGATCGGCGCCCACGTGCGCGAGCGCGCGCAGGAGGCCGACCTCCTGCGCCACGGCCTGGCTGCCGTGGCGGCCGTGTCACCGGAGCCCGCGGAGGCGGCGTCGTTGGCGGCCGAGGCGGAGCGCCTCGCCCACGCCGAGGGGCTGCGCGACGCCGCGGCCCGGGCGCACGAGTCGCTGCGCTCCGACGACGACGGCTCCGATGCCCTGGGACTCCTGGCCTCAGCCCGCCGCGCCCTCGACTCCGAGCGCGAGCACGACGCGGTGCTCGGCGGCTTCGCCGACCGCCTCGCCGACGTCGTCGCCGCGCTCGACGACCTGGCCTCCGACCTCGCGTCCTACGCCGACGGCGTGGAGGCAGATCCCGCACGCCTCGAGGCGGTGCAGGAGCGGCGGGCCGCGCTCGCCGGCCTCACCCGCAAGTACGGCGCGACGATCGACGAGGTGCTGGACTGGGCGCAGGACGCCTCGCGCCGGCTGCTCGAGCTCGATGGCGACGACGAGCGGCTGGCGGCCCTCGAGGACGAGCGCCGCATGCTGCGGGCAGACCTCGGAGTCCTCGCGGCCGAGGTGAGCGGCGCCCGGAGCGGGGCGGGCGCTCTCTTCGGCGCAGCCGTGACGGGTGAGCTCGTCGCGCTGGCGATGCCGCACGCGGAGGTGTCGGTCGCGCTGCGCAGCGCCGAGGCGCGCGACGGCCTGCAGCTCCCCGACGGCGGCCGGAGCGTGGCGTTCGGGCCGAGCGGCGTCGACGAGGTGGAGATCCTGCTGGTGCCGCACGCGGGCGCCCCGGCGCGGCCGATCGCGAAGGGTGCCTCCGGCGGCGAGCTCTCGCGCGTGATGCTCGCGGTCGAGGTCGTCCTGGCCGGCAGCGACCCGGTGGCGACGCTGGTGTTCGACGAGGTCGACGCCGGTGTCGGCGGCAAGGCGGCCGTCGAGGTCGGCCGCCGGCTCGCCCGCCTGGGACGCAGCAGCCAGGTGCTCGTCGTGACGCACCTTCCGCAGGTCGCCGCCTTCGCCGACCGCCACGTGGTCGTCGAGAAGTCCGACGACGGCCGGGTGACCGCCTCGCAGCTGCGCGCCGTCGACGACGCCGAGCGGGTCCGCGAGCTGGCTCGCATGCTGGCGGGGCTCGAAGGCAGTGAGCACGCCGCGGCTCACGCCCAGGAGCTGCTCGACCTCGCAGCCGCTGAACGCACCGACGCACCGAAGCCACGCGCACGCCGCCGGAAGGGAACCCCATGACCGACAGCCCCGTGTTCCGTCTCGCCGACCAGGTCGTGGAGGAGAGCGCCGCCGCGAACCCGATCTACGCGACCTACGGCGGCGTGCCGGGTCACGACGACCGCCTCACCGACTTCTCGCCCGCGGGCAACGACGAGCGCGCCGCCGATCAGCGCCGCTGGCTCGACGAGCTCGCCGGACTCCCCGCGGAGGGTCGCGACGACCGTCTCGCGACAGCGGTGATGGAGGAGCGGATCGGTGCCCAGCTGCAGTCCTACGACGCCGGCGAGCACCTGCGCGACGTCAACGTGCTGTTCAGCCCGGTGCAGGTGACGCGCAACGTCTTCACCCTGATGCCGACTGCGACCGACGAGGACTGGGCGACGGTCGCGACCCGTCTCGAGGCGGTCCCCGAGGCGCTCGCGTCCGCGCGGGCGGCGTACGACGAGGGCGTGGCCCGCGACCTGCGCCCCGCGGTGCGCCAGGTGCTCGGTGCGGCGCGCTCGGCGGCCATCACGGCCGGGCTCGAGGCCGAGGGCGACGGCTCGCCGGGGGCGTTCTTCCCGGGCTTCGTGGCCGGCTACTCCGGCGACGACGCTGCGCTTCGCTCGCGGCTGGAGTCGGCTGCCGCGACCGCGACGCAGTCGTACGCGTCGATGGCCGCGTGGATGCGCGAGGACTACGCCGGCCAGGCCGTGGAGCACGACGGCGTCGGCCGCGACCGCTACGCCGCGCGGGCCCGCACCTTCCTCGGCGCCGACATCGACCCCGAGGAGACCTACGAGTGGGGCTGGGAGGACCTCGGCCAGATCACCCGACGGATGCACGACTGCGCCGCCCGGCTCTACGGCGGCGTCAGCCCCGCCGAGGCCCAGCACCGGCTCGACCGAGACCCGGCCTACAACCACCCCGACGCCGAGACCACGCGTGCGTGGCTGCAGCAGGTGACCGACGAGACCACGGCGTCGTTCAACGGGACCTACTTCGACATCCCGGAGAAGATGCTCGCCTGCGACGCGATGATCGCCCCGCCCGGGTCGGCCGCCGCGCCCTTCTACACCGGGCCCAGCGAGGACTTCTCCCGCCCGGGGCGCACCTGGCTGCCCGCGATCGACGCGTCGTCGTTCCGTACCTGGTGGCTGCTCTCGGTCTGGCACCACGAGGCGGTGCCCGGCCACCACCTGCAGATCGGCTACGCCAAGTGCCAGGCCGAGCACCTGTCCCGGTTCCAGCGCCAGAACATGATCTCGGGCCACGCCGAGGGTTGGGCGCTGTACTCCGAGCGGCTCATGGACGAGCTCGGCTACTACGAGGACCCGGCCTACGAGCTCGGCTTCCTGTCCAACCAGGCGATGCGCGCCGCGCGCGTGGTGCTCGACATCGGCCTGCACCTCGGGCTCGCCATCCCCGCCGACGTCGACCCGCTGCTGCTCGAGGGCGTCGAGGGCGACGTCCGCGGCGCGGTGTGGGACGCCGAGATCGCGCGGCAGTTCCTCGCGGCGCGCGCCCTGCAGTCGGAGTCGTTCTCGCGCAGCGAGGTCGACCGCTACCTCGGGCTGCCCGGCCAGGCGATCAGCTACAAGGTGGGGGAGCGGCTCTGGGTCGCGGCACGTCGCCGCGCCGAGGAGCAGCCCGGCTTCGACCTCAAGACCTGGCACATGAAGGCGCTCGCGCTCGGCTCGGTGGGGCTCTCCGTCCTCGACGCCTGGTTGGACGAAGCCTGACCCGCGTCGGGGTCTGATGCCACGGGGTGCGGGTTAGCCTCGAGCATGGCCCGGTCCCGTGCGCTCGTGCTCGCAGCAGTCGCTGCGGCGGCGGTCGCGTTCCTGCCGGGCGCCGCCGCCTCGGCGTCGACGCCACCCACGGCACCGATCCCGACGGCCGCGAGCCGCACCCTCGACTCGGTCGCGCGTGACTGGCGCGCGGCCGCTCCGTCGTCGCTCGTCATCGGTCGCTCGGTGCTCGGGCGGGCCATCGTGGCGATGCGGCAGGGGCCGGCCGACGCACCGTACGTGCTGCTGGTGCTCGGGCAGATGCACGGCTCGGAGCCGCGCGGACGCGCCGTCGTGGCCTGGGTGCGCCGTCTCGCCCCGCCGTCGCAGGTGCAGGTCTGGACGATCTCGACGATGAACCCCGACGGCGCTGCCGCCGGTCGCCGCACGAACGCGCGCGGGGTCGACCTCAACCGCAACTTCCCGCGGGGCTGGGTCTACCGCTGGACGCAGCCGTTCTTCTACCCCGGGCGGGCACCGGCCTCCGAGCCCGAGACCCGCGCGGTGATGGCGTTCCTCGACCGCCTCCGTCCGGGCCTGGTCGTCTCGCTGCACCAGGCGTTCAACTCCATCGATGTCGGCTCGGGCAAGACCGTCGTCTGGGCCGCCCGGCTGGCGGGCGCCCTGCATCTGCCGCAGCGCTCGGTGCCCTGCGGCACCGGGCCGTGCACGGGGACCATGACCCAGTGGTTCAACGCCGGCCACCCCGGTGTCGGCGTCACCGTCGAGCTGCCGAGGACGGTCACCTCGTCGATGGCGCTGGCCTACGCCCGCGGGATCCTGGCGGTCGGCGCCCGGCTGGCCGGCTGAGGCCGTCCGACCCGCTCGCGACCGGTCCGGCCCGGCGAGTCGCGCGGGTCCCGGCGTCGGCGACGGCTGATAGCCTGGACCCCCGTGAGCGCGCAGACGACCAAGCACCTGTTCGTGACCGGAGGAGTCGCCTCCTCCCTGGGCAAGGGCCTCACGGCCTCCTCGCTCGGGAACCTGCTGAAGTCGCGCGGCCTGCGCGTGACGATGCAGAAGCTGGATCCGTACCTCAACGTCGATCCGGGCACGATGAACCCGTTCCAGCACGGCGAGGTGTTCGTCACCAACGACGGCGCCGAGACCGACCTGGACATCGGCCACTACGAGCGCTTCCTCGACGTCGACCTGCACGGGTCGGCCAACGTCACGACCGGCCAGGTCTACTCGCAGGTGATCGCCAAGGAGCGCCGCGGCGAGTACCTCGGCGACACCGTCCAGGTCATCCCGCACATCACCAACGAGATCAAGTCGCGCATCCGCCGCATGGCGGGGCCCGACGTCGACGTCGTCATCACCGAGGTCGGTGGCACGGTCGGCGACATCGAGTCGCTGCCCTTCCTCGAGGCCGTGCGCCAGATCCGTCACGAGGTCGGTCGCGACAACGTGTTCTTCCTGCACGTCTCGCTGCTGCCCTACATCGGCCCGTCCGGCGAGCTGAAGACCAAGCCGACCCAGCACTCGGTCGCCGCACTGCGCAACATCGGTATCCAGCCCGACGCGATCGTGCTGCGGGCCGACCGCGAGGTGCCGTCGTCGATCAAGCGCAAGATCTCGCTCAGGTGCGACGTCGACGTCGAGGCCGTCGTGGCCGCCGTCGACGCGCCGAGCATCTACGACATCCCGAAGGTGCTGCACTCCGAGGGGCTCGACGCCTACGTCGTACGCCGTCTCGGGCTCCCCTTCCGCGACGTCGACTGGACCGACTGGGACAAGCTGCTCCGTCGCGTGCACCAGCCGGCGCACGAGGTGACCGTCGCGCTCGTCGGCAAGTACGTCGACCTGCCCGACGCCTACCTCTCGGTCACCGAGGCGCTGCGCGCCGGCGGCTTCGCCCACGACTGCCGCGTGAACATCCGCTGGGTCACCTC
>DASSQW010000093.1:0-4703 GCA_035702165.1 Candidatus Nanopelagicales bacterium | reverse complement strand
ATGGCCGTCCTGGGTCTCGTCCTGATGGTGTCGGCGGTGGTGGCCGTGGGCGCCTGGTGGCTCCTGCGCCGCCGGGGGGTGCCACGGGCAGGCGCGATCGCGCTGGGCGGGGCCGTCGTCCTGCCGGGTGCCGCGTTCCTCGCGACCGGAGGGGAGACGTGGATGCTCGTCGCCGCACCTCTGCTCGCGGGTGCCGGGTGGTACGTCGTCGCGCTGGCGAGCGCGCGCCCTCGCGGCACTGCCACCGCCGGGTGGGTGGCCGCGCTCGTCGGGCTCGCGCTGGCTGCGGTCGTCGTGACCGGCTCGCTGCTCGTCGCCCGGGGCGCCTTCGAGGTGCGCTCGTGCAGTGCTGGCGGTGCCGTCGGCACGGACGCCGCCGAGGTCCCGACCAGCTGTCCCTGACACCGGCAGAGGCCGGGACGAGAAACGGTCCCACCCCACCCGGCGCAGAGCAGGCCAGGACCTGACGGTCAGGTGGGTGGGACCGGGAGGGTCCCGGGCGACTACTGGTCGCGGAGCTTGGCGAGGGCCTCGTTGAGGATCGCCTCGCCGTCGGCGTCGCTGCGCCGTTCCTTCACGTAGGCCAGGTGGGTCTTGTACGGCTCGATCTTCGGGGCCGCGGGCGGGTTGTCGCGGTCCTGGCCGGCCGGGAGGCCGCAGCGCGGGCAGTCCCAGGTCTCGGGGACGGCGGCCTCGGTCGCGAACGACGGGCGGGTCTCGTGGCCGTTGGCGCACCAGAACGCCACCCGGTGACGCGGGGCGGAGTCGCCGCGCTCGGCCTCGCCCATCGGGCCGGCGCCGACACGGCTGCCACGGATCGCACTACCACTGGCCACGGGGCTGCCTCTTTCGCGAAGGGAGTCGGGAACGGGTCGGTGCGAGCGGGATCAGGTGCCCTTGAGGAGCAGACCGAGGCCCACGATGAGCGCGGCCCAGACGATCCCGAGGCCGATGGTGATCCGATCGAGGTTGCGCTCGGCCGTGCTCGAGCCGCCGAGCGAGGAGGAGATGCCGCCGCCGAACATGTCGGA
Source organism: Candidatus Nanopelagicales bacterium (assembly GCA_035702165.1). Lineage (GTDB taxonomy): Bacteria > Actinomycetota > Actinomycetes > S36-B12 > CAIYMF01 > Longivirga. The sequence goes on along the minus strand of DASSQW010000093.1, from coordinate 3,672 downwards.
GAGGCCGCTGCCCTTCCCCTTGTGCAGCAGCACCAGGAGGATCAGGAGCGCGCTGATGATGATGAGCGCGACCTCGAACGCGATGACCACGGACTCTCCCCTCGGGCGTGCCGGTCCGGCACGTCGGACCAGGATAAGCGACGAACGCCCCGGAGCGGCGCACGGGCGCCGTCCGGGGCGTTCGACGTCGTGACTAGGACTCCACCGCCGGGTGCAGGCGGAACCGCGCGATCGCGACGAACTCGTCGGGGTCGAGCGAGGCACCGCCCACGAGGGCGCCGTCGACGTCGGGCTGGGCCATGATCGCGGCCACGTTCGAAGCCTTGACCGAGCCGCCGTAGAGCACGCGAACACCGTCGGCGAGGTCGCCGGAGTAGAGCTCGGCCAGGCGGGTGCGGATCGCGCCGCAGACCTCCTGGGCGTCGTCCGGGGTCGCCACCTCGCCGGTGCCGATGGCCCACACGGGCTCGTACGCGACGACGATGCTGCGCGCCTTGTCGGCCTTCAGGCCGGCCAGCGCGCCGTCGAGCTGTGCGAGCGTGTGCTCGACGTGGGTGCCGGCCTTGCGGATCTCGAGGCCCTCGCCCACGCACAGGATGGGCGTGAGGTTGTTGCGGTACGCCGCCTGCACCTTCGACGCCACGATCTGGTCGGTCTCGCCGTGGTACTCGCGGCGCTCGGAGTGCCCGACCACGACGTAGGTGCAGCCGAGCTTCTCGAGCATCGGTCCGCTGATCTCGCCGGTGTAGGCGCCCTTGTCGTACGCCGACACGTCCTGCGCGCCGTAGCGCAGGTCGAGCTTGTCGGCGTCGATGAGGGTCTGCACCGAGCGGATGTCCGTGTAGGGCGGGAGGACCGCGACCTCGCAGGCCTTGAGGTCCTCGTCGTTGAGCGCGAACGCGAGCTTCTGCACCACCGCGATCGCCTCGAGGTGGTTGAGGTTCATCTTCCAGTTCCCCGCCATGAGCGGGAGACGGCCGGTCTGTGCAGCCATGGGTCAGTCCTCCAGGACCGCGATGCCGGGAAGGGTGCGACCCTCGAGGAACTCGAGCGAGGCCCCACCGCCGGTGGAGATGTGGGAGAAGCCGTCCTCGGGGATCCCGAGCAGACGGACCGCGGCCGCGGAGTCCCCGCCGCCGACGACGGTGAGGCCGTCGACGCGCGTGATCGCCTCGGCCACCGCGCGGGTGCCCTCGGCGTACGGCGCCATCTCGAACACGCCCATCGGGCCGTTCCAGACGATGGTGCGGCAGTCGGCCAGGGTGTCGGCGAAGAGCGCGCGGCTGTTCGGTCCGATGTCGAGGCCCATCCAGCCGTCCTCGATGTCGTCGGTGGTGACGACCTTGTGCTCGGCGTCGGCCGAGAACGCGGTGGCGACGACGACGTCGACGGGCAGGACGAGGTCGACCCCGCGCTGCTCGGCGTCGGCGATGAGGCCCTTCACGGTCTCGATCTGGTCGGTCTCGAGGAGGGAGGACCCGACGTTCCTGCCGAGCGCCGCGAGGAAGGTGAAGCACATGCCGCCACCGATGAGCAGGCGGTCGACCGACGTCAGCAGGTTGGTGATGACGCCCAGCTTGTCGCTCACCTTCGAGCCGCCGAGCACGACCGCGTAGGGACGGTCGGGGTCGGTGAGGACCTTCTGGAACACCTGGGCCTCGGCCAGGACGAGCCGGCCCGCGGCATGCGGCAGCAGGGTCGCGACGTCGGACACGCTGGCCTGCTTGCGGTGCACGACGCCGAACCCGTCGCTCACGAAGAGGTCGGCGAGGGACGCGAGCTCGGCAGCGAGCTCGGCGCGCTGGGCGTCGTCCTTGCTGTCCTCGCGCTTGTCGTAGCGCACGTTCTCGAGCAGGACGACGTCGCCGTCGGCCATGTCGGCCACGATCGCCCGCGCCGAGGGCCCGGTGACGTCGCCGGCGAGGGCGACGGGCGCGCCGAGCAGCTCGGCGAGGCGCTGGGCGACGGGCGCGAGCGAGAGCTCGGGCTTGGCCTCGCCCTTGGGGCGGCCGAGGTGGGCCACGAGGATGACGCGGGCACCGCGCTCGCGCAGCGCCGTGATCGTCGGCAGCGCGGCGCGGATGCGGCCGTCGTCGGTGATGCAACGAGTGCCGTCGCCGGCGTCCTCGAGCGGGACGTTGAAGTCCGCCCGCACGAGGACGCGGCGACCGGCGACGTCGAGGTCGTCGATCGTCTTCACGACGGGATCCCTAGAGGGACTTGCCGACGTACTGGACGAGGTCGACCAGGCGGTTGCTGTAGCCCCACTCGTTGTCGTACCAGCCGAGCACCTTGGCGCTCGTGCCGATGACCTTGGTGATGCCTGCGTCGAAGATGCAGGACGCCGGCGAGGTCACGATGTCGGAGGAGACGATCGGGTCCTCGGTGTACTCGAGGATCCCCTTGAGCGGGCCCTCGGCAGCGGCCTTCATCGCGGCGTTGATCTCCGCCTCGGTCGCCTCGCGGCCGAGCTCGACGGTGAGGTCGGTGGCCGAGCCGGTGGGAACCGGTACGCGCATCGCGTAGCCGTCGAGCTTGCCCTTGAGCTCGGGCAGCGCGAGCGAGATCGCCTTCGCAGCACCGGTGCTCGTCGGGATCATGTTGAGCGCGGCGGCGCGGGCGCGACGCAGGTCCTTGTGCGGGAAGTCGAGGATGACCTGGTCGTTGGTGTAGGCGTGGATCGTGGTCATGAGACCGCGCTCGATGCCGAAGGTGTCCTGCAGGACCTTGGCCATCGGGGCGAGGCAGTTCGTGGTGCACGACGCGTTGCTGATGATCGTGTGCTTGGCCGGGTCGTAGATGTCCTGGTTGACGCCCATGACGATGGTGGCGTCCTCGCCCTTGGCCGGCGCCGAGATGATGACCTTCTTCGCGCCGCCCTCGATGTGCCCGCGGGCCTTGTCGGCGTCGGTGAAGTGACCGGTCGACTCGATGACGATGTCGGCACCCAGGTCGCCCCAGGGCAGCTTCGCGGGGTCGCGCTCGGCGAGGACCTTGATGGTCTTGTCGCCGACCTTGATGGTGTCGCCATCGGCCGACACGGCCTCGGGGAAGCGGCCCAGGATGCTGTCGTACTTCAGCAGGTGCGCGAGGGTCGCGGTGTCGGTGAGGTCGTTGACGGCGACGACCTCGACGTCGGCGCCCTGCGCGGCGAGCGCGCGGTAGAAGTTGCGGCCGATGCGGCCGAAGCCGTTGATGCCTACACGAACGGTCACGGTGGGATCAGTCCTCGTCTGTGCTCGAGAGCGCGGTCGGCGTCGTTGCCGGCCTTCGGTCAGGGGCACGCGAGGTGCCCTCGTGGCGTCTCCGACCCTATCGGACCGCCGTAAGCGTTTTCCTGGCACCGACGTACTGGTGAGTAGGCACACACACCACCCGCTCCTGCCCACCTCGTGGCCCTTTCCGGGGCCCCTCAGGTCGCGGGAAAGGGCCGGACGGTGGGCAGATCGTGGCGGGTCAGTCGGCGTCGACGAGGTCGGCGGGGATGCCCGCCTCGGTGTCGGGGATGCCGAGCTCCCCCGCGCGCTTGTCGGCGAGAGCGAGCAGCCGGCGGATCCGGCCGGCGATGGCGTCCTTGGTCATGGGCGGGTCGGCGAGGGCGCCGAGCTCCTCGAGCGAGGCCTGCTGGTGCTCGGTGCGGAGGCGTCCGGCCTCGGCGAGGTGGTCGGGCAC
>DASSQW010000092.1:0-21843 GCA_035702165.1 Candidatus Nanopelagicales bacterium | reverse complement strand
CAAGAAGCCCGCCGAGACCCGCATGGGTTCGGGCAAGGGCTCGCCGGAGTGGTGGGTGGCCAACGTCAAGCCGGGCCGCGTCATGTTCGAGCTGGCCTACCCCAACGAGACCGTCGCTCGTGAGGCGCTGACCCGCGCCGCTCACAAGCTCCCGATGAAGTGCCGCATCGTGCGGCGCGAAGTGGGTGACAAGTAATGGCTACGGGAACCAAGCCCGCCGAGCTGCGCAACCTGACCGACGACGAGCTCGTCGAGAAGCTGCGCGAGGCCAAGGCCGAGCTGTTCAACCTCCGCTTCCAGGCGGCGACCGGCCAGCTGGAGAGCCACGGCCGGCTGCGCGCTGTCCGCACGGACATCGCCCGCATCTACACCATCATGCGCGAGCGCGAGCTCGGCATCACCCCGGTGGGTGCCGCATGAGCGACACGAACGAGACGACTGTGACTGAGACCAACGAGGCCCGCGGCTTCCGCAAGACGCGCGAGGGGTACGTCGTCAGCGACAAGATGGACAAGACCGTCGTCGTCGCTGTCGAGGACCGCTTCAAGCACCCGCTGTACGGCAAGGTCGTGCGTCGCACGAGCAAGCTGCACGCGCACGACGAGGCCAACGCCGCCGGCGTCGGCGACAAGGTCCTGCTCATGGAGACCCGCCCGCTGTCGGCGACCAAGCGCTGGCGCGTGGTGGAGATCCTCGAGAAGGCCAAGTGATCCCCGGGGCGGGCTGCTAGCAGAACCGCCCCGATCCCGCGAGTTTGGGCCGTCCGCGGACGTCCACCTAGACTCACCAGGTCCGGCGCCCAGGCGCCGGCCGCAGACCTATCAGTTCGGCCAGGCTCGAGGCGCAGCAGCCGCGAGAACCGGCACGACAACAGGAGAGACAGTGATCCAGCAGGAGTCGCGACTGCGCGTCGCCGACAACACGGGTGCCAAGGAGATCCTCTGCATCCGCGTTCTCGGCGGCTCCGGTCGGCGCTACGCGGGCATCGGCGACATCATCGTCGCCACCGTGAAGGACGCCATCCCCGGCTGCAACGTCAAGAAGGGCGACGTCGTCAAGGCGGTCGTCGTGCGGACCAAGAAGGAGCGCCGCCGCGCGGACGGCTCCTACATCCGCTTCGACGAGAACGCCGCGGTGATCCTCAAGGCCGACGGCGAGCCTCGCGGTACGCGCATCTTCGGCCCGGTCGGCCGCGAGCTGCGCGAGAAGCGCTTCATGAAGATCATCTCGCTGGCGCCGGAGGTGCTCTGACATGGCTGGAATCGCCATCAAGAAGGGCGACCTCGTGCAGGTCGTCACGGGCAAGGACAAGGGCGTTCAGGGCAAGGTCATCAAGGTCCTGGTCGAGCAGGACCGTGTGATCGTCGAGGGTGTCAACCGGATCAAGAAGCACACCAAGGTCGGTACGTCGGCCCGCGGTGCCTCGACCGGCGGCATCATCACGCAGGAGGCCCCGATCCACGTCTCCAACGTGATGCTCGTCGACCCGAGCGACAACCGCCCCACCCGCGTGGGCTTCCGTCGCGAGACCGTCACGAAGAACCGCCCCGACGGCACGTCGTACGAGTCGACGCGCAGCGTGCGGGTCTCCAAGCGCACCGGTAAGGACATCTGATGACCACGTCTGCTCCCGAGAAGGTGCAGCCGCGCCTCAAGACGCGCTACCGCGAGGAGATCGTCCCCGCGCTGCGCGAGGAGTTCGGCTTCGCCAACGTGATGCAGGTCCCCGGCCTGACCAAGATCGTCGTGAACATGGGTGTCGGCGAGGCTGCTCGCGACTCCAAGCTCATCGAGGGCGCCATCAAGGACCTCGCCACGATCACCGGTCAGAAGCCGCAGGTGACCAAGGCCCGCAAGTCGATCGCCCAGTTCAAGCTGCGCGAGGGCATGCCGATCGGCGCGCACGTCACGCTGCGCGGCGACCGCATGTGGGAGTTCCTCGACCGCCTGCTGGCGGTCGCCCTCCCGCGCATCCGCGACTTCCGCGGCCTGTCGGCCACCCAGTTCGACGGTCGGGGCAACTACACGTTCGGCCTCAACGAGCAGTCGATGTTCCACGAGATCGACCAGGACTCGATCGACCGCGTCCGCGGCATGGACATCACCGTGGTCACCACCGCGGCCACCGACGACGAGGGTCGCGCGCTGCTCCGGCTCCTCGGCTTCCCCTTCAAGGAGAACTGACCGTGGCGAAGACCGCGCTCATCAACAAGGCGAACAAGAAGCCCAAGTTCGCCGTCCGTGCCTACACCCGGTGCAACCGGTGCGGCCGTCCGCACTCGGTCTACCGCAAGTTCGGGCTCTGCCGCGTGTGCCTGCGCGAGATGGCGCACCGTGGCGAGCTGCCCGGTATCACCAAGAGCTCCTGGTAAGTCCCGACGACGCCGCAGGTCCGACGCGAGGTACGCGTCGGATACCACGGTGAGAGAGGCCATCCGGCCATGACGATGACAGACCCCATCGCAGACATGCTCACGCGTCTGCGCAACGCCAACACGGCGTACCACGACACCGTGGTGATGCCCCACTCGAAGATCAAGGCCGGTATCGCCGAGATCCTCAAGCAGGAGGGCTACATCGCGGACTGGTCCGTGGCCGACGCCGAGGTGGGCAAGTCGCTCACCCTCAACCTCAAGTTCGGCCCGAGCCGCGAGCGCTCGATCGCCGGCGTGCGCCGCGTGTCCAAGCCCGGCCTGCGCGTCTACGCGAAGAGCACGGCTCTGCCGCGCGTCCTCGGCGGCCTCGGTGTCGCCATCATCTCGACGTCGTCCGGTCTCCTGACCGACAAGCAGGCGTCCAAGAAGGGCGTGGGCGGGGAAGTCCTCGCCTACGTCTGGTAAGGGAGGGAGAAGACATGTCGCGCATCGGTCGTCTGCCGATCTCCGTCCCCTCGGGCGTCTCCGTCGACATCGAGGGCAGCACCGTCACGGTCAAGGGCCCCAAGGGCACGCTGACCCACGAGGTCGCCTCGCCGATCACCATCACCAAGGGTGACGACGGCAGCCTCGCGGTCGCCCGCCCCAACGACGAGCGCCAGTCGCGCTCGCTGCACGGGCTCACCCGCACCCTGGTGAACAACATGGTCGTCGGCGTCACCGACGGCTACATCAAGGCGCTGGAGATCTCCGGCACGGGTTACCGCGTCGTTGCCAAGGGCAACGCGCTGGAGTTCTCGCTGGGCTACAGCCACCCCGTGGTGGTCGACGCCCCCGAAGGCATCACCTTCGCCGTGGAGAGCCCCACCAAGTTCTCGGTCGCCGGCATCGACAAGCAGCAGGTCGGCGAGGTCGCCGCGAACCTGCGCAAGCTGCGCAAGCCCGACCCGTACAAGGGCAAGGGCGTGCGCTACGCCGGCGAGGTCATCCGCCGCAAGGCCGGAAAGGCGGGCAAGTAACCATGTCGGTCGTCACCAAGCTCGGCTCGGGCAACAAGAAGGCGGTCGCGCGCAAGCGCCGCCACACCCGGGTCCGCAAGAAGGTCACGGGCACTGCGTCCCGTCCCCGTCTGGTCGTCTCGCGGTCCACCCGGCACCTGTTCGTGCAGGTCGTCGACGACACCGCCGGCGCCACGCTCGCGTCTGCTTCCACCATGGAGGCCGACCTGCGCGCGTTCGACGGTGACAAGAGCGCGAAGGCCAAGAAGGTCGGCGAGCTGCTCGCCGAGCGCGCGAAGTCCGCTGGTGTCGAGGCGGTCGTCTTCGACCGCGGAGGCAACAAGTACCACGGCCGCGTCGCGGCCCTCGCGGAGGGCGCCCGCGAGGGCGGCCTCGCGTTCTGACGCGAACGACGAAGGAAGAGGAATCATCATGGCTGCAGCCCAGCGCCGCGGAGGCGGCGCCGGCGGCAACGAGCGGGGTCGCGACCGTCGCGACGGCAAGGGCCCCGTGGCGGAGAAGTCCGCGTTCGTCGAGCGCGTCGTCGCGATCAACCGTGTCGCCAAGGTCGTGAAGGGCGGTCGTCGCTTCAGCTTCACCGCCCTGGTCGTCGTCGGCGACGGTGACGGCACCGTCGGCGTCGGCTACGGCAAGGCGAAGGAGGTGCCGGCCGCGATCGCCAAGGGCGTCGAGGAGGCCAAGAAGAACTTCTTCAAGGTCCCCCGCATCCAGGGCACGATCCCGCACCCCATCACGGGTGAGGCCGCCGCCGGCGTCGTCATGCTGCGTCCGGCCGCCCCCGGTACCGGTGTCATCGCCGGTGGTCCGGTGCGCGCCGTGCTCGAGTGCGCCGGCATCCACGACGTGCTGAGCAAGTCGCTCGGCTCCGACAACGCCATCAACGTCGTCCACGCGACGGTCGCGGCCCTCAAGGGCCTCGAGCGTCCCGAGGAGGTCGCGGCCCGCCGTGGTCTCCCGCTCGAGGACGTCGCCCCGGCCGCGCTGCTGCGCGCCCGAGCCGCGGGAGCGGGTGCCTGATGGCCCGCCTCAAGGTCACCCAGCTCAAGAGCGAGATCGGCGGGAAGCAGAACCAGCGCGACACGCTGCGCTCGCTCGGTCTCAAGCGCATCGGCGACGTCGTCGTGAAGGAGGACCGTCCCGAGATCCGCGGGATGGTCAACACCGTCTCGCACCTCGTCAAGGTCGAGGAGGTCGACTGACATGACTCTCAAGGTCCACCACCTGCGCCCGGCTCCGGGCGCGAAGACCGCCAAGACCCGCGTGGGTCGCGGTGAGGCGTCCAAGGGCAAGACCGCCGGTCGCGGTACCAAGGGCACCAAGGCGCGCTACCAGGTTCCGGCGTCCTTCGAGGGCGGCCAGATGCCGATGCACATGCGCCTGCCGAAGCTCAAGGGCTTCAAGAACCCGAACAAGGTCGAGTTCCAGGTCGTCAACGTGGCCCAGCTCTCGGCGCTGTTCCCCGAGGGCGGCGCCGTGAGCGTCGACGATCTCGTGGCTGCCGGTGCGGTCCGCCGCAACCAGCCGGTCAAGGTCCTCGGCAACGGCGACTGCACCGTCGCGGTCCAGGTGAGCGCGCACGCGTTCTCCGAGGCCGCCAAGAGCAAGATCGCGGGGGCCGGCGGCTCGGTCACCGAGCTGTAGGCACCACACCGCTCGAAGGGCGTCCCCGGCCAGCGCCGAGGGACGCCCTTCGGCGTACGGCTGTTAGAGTCGGCACCGTCCGTCCGGGGGGCCCGGACGCGTGGTGGACCACGCCCTCGACGTCCGTCGGGGGGTCTGCTAGCACCAGCGGGCGCACGGGCGCCCACCAGGAGGAACCGTGCTCTCCGCGTTCGCGTCGGCGTTCCGCACGCCGGACCTGCGCAAGAAGCTCCTGTTCACCCTGAGCATCATCGCGCTGTTCCGTCTGGGCTCGGTCGTCCCGACCCCGGGCGTCGACTACAAGGCGATCCAGACCTGCATCAGCCTGGTCCAGGACAACTCGCTCTACGGCCTGATCAACCTGTTCAGCGGCGGCGCGCTCCTGCAGCTGTCGGTGTTCGCGCTCGGGATCATGCCCTACATCACGGCGAGCATCATCATCCAGCTGCTCACCGTCGTGATCCCTCGGCTGGAGTCGCTGCGCCAGGAGGGCCAGTCCGGCCAGGCCAAGCTCACGCAGTACACCCGCTACCTCACCATCGGGCTCGCAGTGCTGCAGTCGACGGGCATCATCGCCCTGGCGCGCGTGCCCGGCCGTCTGTTCCAGGGGTGCAACGAGTCGCTGCTGGTGAGCAACGACATCAGCCTCGTGCTGACGATGGTCTTCGTGATGACGGCCGGCACCGGCGTCATCATGTGGCTCGGCGAGAACATCACCGACAAGGGCGTCGGCAACGGCATGTCGCTGCTGATCTTCACCTCGATCATCGCGACCTTCCCCGGCCAGCTCTGGCAGATCGGCACCATCAACGGCGCCTTCACCCTGCTGCTCGTTCTCCTCGTCGGCGTCTTCATCATCGCGGGCGTCGTCTACGTCGAGCAGGCCCAGCGACGCATCCCGGTGCAGTACGCCAAGCGCATGGTCGGCCGACGGATGTACGGCGGCACCTCGACCTACATCCCGCTCAAGGTCAACATGGCCGGCGTCATCCCGGTCATCTTCGCCTCCTCGCTGCTCTACATCCCGACCCTGCTGGTGAGCCTGTCGGGCAACCAGGGCGACGTCGCGCAGTGGATCTCGCGCAACCTCACCCGCGGTGACGAGCCTCTGTACATGGCGCTCTACGCGCTGCTCATCATCTTCTTCACCTACTTCTACGTCGCGATCACGTTCAACCCGACCGAGGTCGCCGACAACATGAAGCAGTACGGCGGCTTCGTGCCCGGTATCCGAGCGGGCAAGCCCACCGCCGAGTACCTCGACTACGTCCTCACGCGCATCACGCTGCCGGGGTCGATGTACCTCGCGATCATCGCGATCATCCCGTTCGCGGCCTTCGCCTACCTCGGCGTCGGGCAGCGGTTCCTGTTCGGTGGTACGAGCCTGCTCATCATGGTCGGCGTCGGCCTCGACACCGTGAAGCAGATCGAGTCCCAGCTCCAGCAGCGCAACTACGAGGGGTTCCTCCGCTGATGCGCATCGTGCTGATGGGCCCGCCGGGCGCGGGCAAGGGGACGCAGGCCGTCGTGCTCGCGGAGCGTCTCGGCGTGCCGCACATCTCCACCGGCGACATCTTCCGCGCCAACGTCGCGGGCGGCACGCCGCTCGGCATCGAGGCGCAGAAGTTCATGGACGCCGGCGAGTACGTGCCCGACTCGGTCACCAACGCGATGGTCCGCGACCGCCTCGGGGAGGCCGATGCGGCTGCGGGCTTCCTGCTCGACGGCTACCCCCGCACGGTGGCCCAGGTCGACGAGCTCGCCGACATCCTCGCCTCGCACGGCGTCGCGCTCGACCGCGTGGTCGAGCTCACCGTCGACGTCGACGAGGTGGTGGGCCGGCTGCTCAAGCGCGCTGCCGAGCAGGGCCGCAGCGACGACACCGAGGACGTGGTCCGCCGCCGGCTCGAGATCTACTTCGAGCAGACCGCGCCGCTGATCGCGGCGTACGAGGCGCAAGGCCTGCTGACCCGGGTCGATGGCATGGGCGCCATCGAGGTGGTCACCGGTCGCGTGCTCGCCGTCATCGGCAGCTGACCGTGTTCCGGCGCAAGGACCGGGTCGAGATCAAGACCCCCGAGCAGATCGAGCTCATGCGCGGCGCCGGCCTCGTCGTCGCCAGGACCCTCGAGCGGCTCCGCGACGCCGTCGCCCCGGGCGTGAGCACGGCCGACCTCGACCGCATCGCCGAGGCCTCGATCCGCGACGAGGGCGCGGTGCCCTCGTTCCTGGGCTACCACGGCTTCCCCGCGCACATCTGCGCCTCGGTCAACGAGGAGGTCGTGCACGGGATCCCCGGCGGCCGGGTGCTGCACGAGGGCGACCAGATCTCGATCGACTGCGGCGCGATCCTCGAGGGCTGGCACGGCGACGCCGCCATCACCGTGGGCGTGGGCGAGGTTGCCCCCGAGTCCGTCGAGCTGTCCCGGGTCGCGGAGGCCTCGCTGTGGGCCGGCATCGCCGCCGCCCAGGTCGGCGGCCGGCTCAACGACATCGGCCGGGCCGTGGAGAGCACGGTCCGCTCGGCTCCCGGCGGCGAGCGCTACGGCATCGTCGAGGAGTACGTCGGCCACGGCATCGGAACCCGGATGCACATGGACCCCAACGTCCCGAACTACGACCTGCCGGGGAAGGGCCTCGCGCTCGTGGCGGGCATGGCGCTGGCGATCGAGCCGATGGTCTGTGCGGGCTCCCGGCACACCAGGACCCTCGCCGACGACTGGACCGTGGTGACCGCCGACGGTGCCCGGGCCTGCCACTGGGAGCACACCGTCGCGCTCACCGACGAGGGCCCCTGGGTGCTCACCGCGCTGGACGGGGGAGCCGCCCGGCTCGAGGCCATGGGCGTGGCCTCGCCCGCGTCCGCCCGGCCGTGACGGCCCGCGGCGAGGCGCCGGGAAGGTCCGATTCGTCCGGGATGCCCGGCGTACCGGGGCCGATTAACGCTCGGCCGCGTTTCTCACGTAGACTCGACCCTCGGCTCATCGAGTCGTGCTCACACGCGCGCGCCCGGACCTGCTCCGCAGGTCTGCGGGGTGCCGAGCACGGCCCGGGATCCCGACAGTAACCCAGCCGATACGGACGAAGTGCGAGGACATGCCCAAGAAGGACGGTGCCATCGAGCTCGAGGGCACGATCACCGAGTCGCTCCAGAACGCCATGTTCCGGGTCGAGCTCGACAACGGGCACATGGTGCTTGCACACATCAGCGGGAAGATGCGGATGCACTACATCCGCATCCTTCCCGACGACCGGGTCGTCGTGGAGCTCTCGCCCTACGACCTGACCCGCGGCCGGATCGTCTACCGCTACAAGTGACGGTCGCGCGACTGCGACGGCGTACGCCGGAGACAGTCGTGCCGACCACCGATGTCCACCATCTAGTCGCACGGGCGCATGCCGCCTGGCACGAGCACCCGTGGAGAGAACGATGAAGGTCAACCCGAGCGTCAAGAAGATCTGCGACAAGTGCAAGGTGATCCGCCGCCACGGCCGGGTCATGGTGATCTGCGAGAACCCGCGCCACAAGCAGCGCCAGGGCTGATCGCGGCACCGCCCCACAACTGAATCGCCAGATCGCACGTCACCGGCACAGGCCGGCTGACGGCCAGAAGCGGACACCCGACCCCCGCGCAGCACACGTGCCGCGCGCGGGACGCCACCCCCGGCCCGGAGGCCGGGGACCCACCGAGGGCGGTGGGACCGGTGCCGCTCCAGAGACCTCCGGACGAACAGAGAAGAGAAACGCCCGATGGCACGTCTCGTCGGCGTCGACCTCCCCCGCGAGAAGCGGCTCGAGGTTGCGCTCACGTACATCTACGGCATCGGCAAGACCCGCGCTGCGCAGACGCTGCAGGAGACCGGCATCAGCCCGGACCTGCGCGCCAAGGACCTCTCCGACGAGGACCTGATCAAGCTGCGCGACTTCATCGAGGCCAACTACAAGACCGAGGGCGACCTCCGTCGCGAGGTTGCCGCCGACATCCGGCGCAAGGTCGAGATCGGCTGCTACCAGGGCCTTCGCCACCGTCGTGGCCTGCCCGTGCGCGGTCAGCGGACCCAGACCAACGCGCGCACGCGCAAGGGTCCGAAGAAGACCGTGGCCGGCAAGAAGAAGGCCGGCAAGAAGTAGTAGCCCGACGGTCCTAGCCCCAGGAGTGGGCGGATCAGGGCCGATGACCTCAACCAGAACGGATTGTCGATGCCTCCCAAGAGCCGTACCGCGGCCGGCGCCAAGAAGGTGCGCCGCAAGGAGAAGAAGAACGTGGCCCACGGCCACGCGCACATCAAGAGCACGTTCAACAACACGATCGTCTCCATCACCGACCCGACGGGTGCGGTGATCTCGTGGGCCTCCTCGGGCCAGGTCGGTTTCAAGGGCTCGCGCAAGAGCACGCCCTTCGCCGCCCAGCTCGCCGCCGAGGCCGCTGCGCGCCGCGCCATGGAGCACGGCATGAAGAAGGTCGACGTCTTCGTGAAGGGCCCGGGTTCGGGCCGCGAGACCGCGATCCGCTCCCTGCAGGCGACCGGCCTCGAGGTCGGCACCATCCAGGACGTGACCCCGAGCCCGCACAACGGCTGCCGCCCGCCCAAGCGCCGCCGCGTCTGACGCCGAGAAGAGAGACTTTCCGATCATGGCCCGTTACACCGGACCGGACTGCAAGCGCTGCCGCCGCGAGAAGACCAAGCTCTTCCTCAAGGGTGCCAAGTGCGAGTCCCCCAAGTGCCCCATCGAGAACCGTCCTTACCCGCCCGGCCAGCACGGCCGCGGTCGGACCAAGGACAGCGAGTACCTGCTCCAGATGCGCGAGAAGCAGAAGTGCGCGCGCATCTACGGCGTGCTCGAGAAGCAGTTCCGCGGCTACTACGAGGAGGCCCAGCGCAAGCAGGGCAAGACGGGTGAGAACCTGCTCCGCATCCTCGAGTCGCGCCTCGACAACGTCGTCTACCGCGCCGGCTTCGCCAAGAGCCGCGACATGGCCCGTCAGCTGGTGCGCCACGGTCACATCACCGTGAACGGCGCGAAGGTCGACATCCCGTCGTACCGCGTGTCGGCCAACGACATCGTCGAGGTCCGCTCGGCCAGCCGCGAGCTCACGCCCTTCGTGGTCGCCCACGCCGAGCTCGGCGAGCGCCCCGTCCCCGCGTGGCTCGAGGTCATCCCGTCGCGGATGCGCGTGCTCGTCCACTCCCTGCCCGAGCGTGGTGCCATCGACACGCAGGTGCAGGAGCAGCTGATCGTCGAGCTCTACTCGAAGTGACCCCTGGTGCCGGGTCCCGCTGCGGCGGGACCCGGACCACCGCACTGCCCCAGCCAGCCCACCATCCGGCGTCAAATAGCGGGCGCCACGGAAGGACACGAACGTGCTGATCGCCCAGCGGCCGACCCTCGTCGAGGAGCCGGTCTCGGAGTTCCGCTCGCGCTTCGTCATGGAGCCGCTCGAGCCCGGTTTCGGCTACACCCTCGGCAACTCGGTGCGCCGCACCCTGCTGTCGTCCATCCCCGGCGCGGCTGTCACCAGCATCCGCATCGACGGCGTCCTGCACGAGTTCACCACCGTGCCGGGCGTCAAGGAGGACGTCACCGAGCTGATCCTCAACATCAAGCAGCTCGTCGTCTCCTCGGAGCACGACGAGCCGGTCGTGATGTACCTGCGCAAGCAGGGCCCCGGCGCGGTCACCGCCGCCGACATCGCCCCGCCGGCGGGCGTCGAGGTGCACAACCCCGACCTCCACATCGCCACGCTCAACGGCAAGGGCAAGCTCGAGATGGAGCTCGTGGTCGAGCGCGGCCGCGGCTACGTCAACGCCGAGCTCAACAAGCAGCCCGGCCAGGAGATCGGCCGCATCCCGGTCGACTCGATCTACTCGCCGGTGCTCAAGGTCTCGTACAAGGTCGAGGCGACCCGTGTCGAGCAGCGCACCGACTTCGACCGCCTGGTGATCGACGTCGAGACCAAGCAGTCGATGGCCCCGCGCGACGCGGTGGCGTCGGCCGGCAAGACGCTGGTCGAGCTCTTCGGCCTGGCCCGCGAGCTCAACGTCGACGCCGAGGGCATCGACATCGGCCCGTCGCCCGCCGACGCGTTCGTCGCCGAGCAGCTCTCGACGCCGATCGAGTCCCTCGACCTGACCGTGCGGTCGTACAACTGCCTCAAGCGCGAGGGCATCCACACGGTGGGCGAGCTCATCGGTCGCTCGGAGGCCGACCTGCTCGACATCCGCAACTTCGGCTCGAAGTCGATCGACGAGGTGAAGGCCAAGCTGGCGACCCTGGGCCTCGCGCTCAAGGACAGCCCGCCCGGGTTCGACCCCACGACCGCCGTGAGCTTCTACGACGACGACGACCAGGGCTACGCCGAGGACGAGCAGCTCTGACGAGCTGACTCGACTCGAGACCCGAACCAGGAGAACTGATGCCTACCCCCACCAAGGGTGCCCGTCTCGGCGGCAGCCCGGCCCACGAGCGGCTCATGCTCGCGAACCTCGCCACGGCGCTGTTCGAGCACGGCAAGATCACCACGACCGAGGCCAAGGCCAAGCGCCTGCGCCCCCTCGCGGAGCGGCTCGTCACGCTGGCCAAGCGCGGCGACCTGCACTCGCGCCGTCGCGTCCTCACGGTCGTGCGTGACAAGGGCGTCGTGCACGTCCTGTTCACCGAGATCGCGCCGTCCTACGCCGGCCGTCCCGGCGGCTACACGCGCATCACCAAGATCGGCCCGCGCAAGGGCGACAACGCGCCCATGGCCGTGATCGAGCTCGTCGAGCCGCTCGCGGAGCAGGTCGTCGCCGAGGCTGAGGGCGCTGCCAAGCGCGGGGCCAAGGAGAAGGCGACGAAGGCCGAGACCGACGGCACCGTGGCCGCGGCTGCCAAGGCCGACGAGGCTGTGGACGAGACCGATGACGACGTCGAGGACGCCGTCGACGAGGTCGAGGACGACGCCGAGTCGGTCGAGGAGAAGGCCGACGACGCCGAGGCTGCCGTGGACTCCGAGGAGGCCGACGAGGCCGCCGAGGAGACCGAGAAGTAGTCCTCTGCACCTGAGCCACCACGAGCCCGTCGCCTCATCGAGGCGGCGGGCTCGCGCGTTCCTGCGACAGGATGTGCCCGTGACCGAGCCCGACGTCGACGCGCCGCCGGTGCGGCTGCGGCTCGACGTCGCCTACGACGGAACCGCCTTCCACGGCTGGGCCCGCCAGCGGGGGCTCCGCACGGTGCAGGGCGAGATCGAGACGGCGCTGACGACCGCTCTGCGCCTGCCCGAGGCGGTGCGGCTGGTGTGCGCCGGGCGAACGGACGCAGGGGTCCACGCGCGCGGGCAGGTGGCGCACGCGGACGTGCCGCTCGCGGCGTACGAGGCCGCGGAGCCTCGGCGGCTGGTGCGCCGCCTCGCCGGGCTGCTGCCCGACGACGTCCGGGTCCGGTCCGCGCGGGTGGCCCCGGAGGGGTTCGACGCGCGGTGGTCGGCGCGGTCGCGCACCTACACCTACCGGGTCTCCGACCAGCCCGGCGGGGCCGACCCGCTGACCCGGTCGCACGTGCTGTGGCATGCCGGCCACCGCGGCGCGCCGCTCGATCTCGAGGCGCTGAATCAGGCTGCGGCGCACCTGCTCGGCGAGCACGACTTCGCGGCGTTCTGCCGGCGGCGCGACGGCGCGAGCACCGTCCGTACCCTGCTCGAGCTGCACTGGGACCGCGAGCCCGGCAGCGGCCTCGTGGTGATGACGGTGCGGGCCGACGCGTTCTGCCACTCGATGGTGCGCGCGCTGGTCGGTGCGCTGCTGCCGGTGGGGGACGGCCGCCGCGACGTGCAGTGGGCGGCCCGGATCCTCGCGCGTCGCGAGCGCGACCCCGACGCCGACGTCGCCGCGCCGCAGGGCCTCTGCCTGGAGGCCGTGGAGTACCCGCCCGACGACGACCTCGCCGGCCAGGCCGAGCGCTCGAAGCGCTTCCGCGGCGACTGACCCCGGACCTGCGTGGGGGGAGCGGGAGTGGCAGGGTCGGACGTGCGGGGAGGAGGTGCGGCATGAGGGTCGTGGTGGCGCTGGGCGGCAACGCGCTCGCGCAGCGCGGCGAGCCGATGATGGTCGCCAACCAGCGGGCCAACGTGCGCGTCGCGTGCCGGGCGCTCGCCCCCGTCGCGATGGAGCACCAGCTCGTGGTGTCGCACGGCAACGGACCCCAGGTCGGCCTGCTGTCGCTGCAGGCGTCGGCATACGACGAGGAGTCGACGTACCCCTTCGACGTCCTCGGGGCGCAGACCGAGGGGATGATCGGCTATCTGATCGAGCAGGAGCTCGGGAACCTGCTGCCGTTCGAGACGCCGATCGCGACGATCCTCACGATGACCGAGGTCGACCCCGACGACCCTGCGATGGCGAACCCGACGAAGTTCGTCGGACCGGTCTACACCGAGGACGACGCGCGACGGATCGCGGCCGAGCGGGGCTGGACCGTGCGACGCGACGGCGAGCACTGGCGCCGCGTGGTGCCCTCGCCCGCACCGAAGCGGATCTTCGAGATTCGACCGATCAAGCAGCTGCTCGACTCGGGCGTCGTCGTGATCTGCACGGGCGGCGGCGGCATCCCGACGATGTACCTGCGCGAGGAGCGCCTCGAGTTCGAGGACGACCACAACCCGCGCACCCTCGTGGGCGTGGAGGCGGTGATCGACAAGGACCGGTCGTCGGCGGTCCTCGCGCAGGACCTCGAGGCCGATCTGCTCGTGATCGCGACCGACACCGACGCCGTCTACCTCGGCTGGGGCACTCCCGAGCAGCGCGCCATCGCGGCCGCGGCGCCCGAGGCGCTGCTGGCGCAGGACTTCCCGGCCGGGTCGATGGGACCCAAGGTCGAGGCGGCCTGCCGGTTCGCGCGCTCCGCACCGGGCCGCCGCGCGGCGATCGGCGCGCTCGGCGACATCCGCGCCATCATCGCCGGGACCCGAGGCACGCAGGTGAGCTCCGACGTCGACGGGATCACCGCCCGGTGAGCGCCGCGGGAGCCGCCGTCGCTCGGCCACGCGCGGAAGCAGGGCTGCCGCTGGCGCGGCCACGAGCACCGTCACCCGGGACGGAGGGGCGTCGGTGAGCGTC
Source organism: Candidatus Nanopelagicales bacterium (assembly GCA_035702165.1). Lineage (GTDB taxonomy): Bacteria > Actinomycetota > Actinomycetes > S36-B12 > CAIYMF01 > Longivirga. The sequence continues at coordinate 7,712 of DASSQW010000092.1, read as the reverse complement.
GCGCTGCCGCCCGCGCTGGTCGACGGAGATCGCGTCGCGGTCGTGGCGCTGTCGAGCCCGGTGCCCGAGGACCGGCTCGACGCCGGGCTCGCGGTCCTGCGCGGGTGGGGGCTCGAGGTCGTGGAGGCGCCGGGGCTGCGCGGCACGCACCCGGACCTGCCCTACCTCGCCGGCACCGACGAGGACCGGGCCGCGGCGTTCACCGCTGCCTGGACCGATCCGCAGGTGCGCGCGGTGCTGGTCGGGCGCGGCGGGTACGGCGTACCCCGGATGCTCGACCTGCTCGACTGGGACGTGCTCGCTGCGGCCGGGCCGCGCACGCTCGTGGGCTTCTCCGACCTCACTCCGCTGCTGCACGCGGTCGTGCGACACCTCGGGTACGCCGCCGTGCACGGACCGGCCGTGACCGGGATCGGCGACGGGGCGCAGGCCTCGCGCGACGCGGTGCACGACCTGCTGCTCGGACCCGCGGGGGAGCGGGTGGTGGCGCGGGGCCTCGACGTGCTCGTGCCCGGCGATGCGCGCGGCACGCTCGTCGGCGGGAACCTGGCGCTGCTCGCGGCCTGCCCCGACGACCTGCTGCCCAGCGAGGGAGCCCTCGTGCTGATCGAGGACGTCGACGAGAGCCCGCACCGCGTCGACCGTGCGCTCACGGCTCTGCTCCGGTCGGGGCGCCTGGACGGCGCGAGCGGGTTCGTGCTCGGCGGGTTCACCCGGTGCGGACCGGACGGGGTCGTGCGCGCACTGCTGCTCGACCGGCTCGGCGGGCTCGGCGTACCCGTGGTGGCCGGCGCGCCCATCGGTCACGACGAGCCGAACGTCGCGGTGCCGATCGGCTCGGACGCTCGTCTCGAGGGCGGCGCGCTCGTCGTCGAGGTGGAGCGCAGCTGACCTGGAGCGAACGCGTCGAGGGGACGCCGGCGGCGCCGACGTCCCCTGCTGCGATCAGGTCAGACGAGCCATCTCGGGACGCGCTTCTCCCACATGCGCCCGAGGCCCCAGTAGCGGCCGGCGAGCACGAACATGAGGACCATGAGCGTGGCCGAGTAGATGATGTGCTCGTCGAGGAGCGGGTTGTTCGACGCCACGGTCGAGCCGCCCTTGTCCTCGTACTTCGCCCACGGGGCGACCGCGAGCCACATGCTCAGCAGCAGGATCGACGCACCGATGCACGAGATGCGCATGCCGATACCGAGCACGAGACCGACGCCCGCGCCCAGCAGCGCCAGCATGAACAGCCAGTTGATGGGCGCCGACGGCGAGGTGGGTGCGAGGTTGTTGTAGAAGTCGTGGAGCGGGCTGTTGGGGTTCACGCCGAACTTCAGGAAGCCCGCGGTGGGGTTCCCCTTGCCGGTGCCGAACATCCAGCCGTCGGTGGTGGCGAAGCCCAGGCCGAAGCACTTGTCGAGGAACGCCCAGAGGAACGTGAAGCCGAGCAGGATCCTCGTGACGCCCGCCCACTTCTGGGCTGCGGCGATCGTGATCCGGTCGGCGGTGTCGACGGCGACGCCGTCGACGGTCGCGGTATCGGTGGACATTGCGCCCTCCCCAGGTATGCCGATCCGCCCCACGGCGGACCGTGCACGGGGACGTGGTGCGCACCGCCCCCACTGCCGGAGGGTCCGCTCGTCACGGTGCGTCGTCAAGCAACCACGCTCCACGTGATCGTTCGTGGTGGGCTACCGACCGGTCTTCGGACAGAACCGGTTGGACGCGGCAGCAGCGCCGAGGGGAGGATCGCGCCTCGTGGGTCACGTCGACGTCGCGAAGGTCACGCACACGCTCCCGGACGGGCGTGTGCTGCTCGACGAGGCCACGTTCCGGGTCGCCGACGGCGCGAAGGTGGCGCTCGTCGGTGCCAACGGCGCCGGCAAGACGACGCTGCTGCGCCTGGTATCGGGCGACCTCGACCCGCAGGAGGGCGCGATCGTGCGCTCGGGCGGGCTCGGCGTCATGCGGCAGTTCATCGGGCAGGTGCGCGACGAGTCGACGGTGCGCGACCTGCTCGTGTCGGTGTCTCCGCCGCGTGTGCAGGCAGCGGCCGTGGCGCTCGAGAAGGCCGAGCTCGCCATGATGGACAGCGACGACGAGGCGACGCAGATGGCGTACGCGCACGCCATCGCCGACTGGTCCGACGCCGGCGGCTACGACGCCGAGGTGCTCTGGGACGTCTGCACGGTCGCGGCGCTCGGCATCCCGTTCGACAAGGCGCAGTACCGCGAGACGCGGACGCTGTCGGGCGGCGAGCAGAAGCGGCTGGTGCTCGAGGCGCTCCTGCGCGGACCCGACGAGGTGCTGCTGCTCGACGAGCCCGACAACTACCTCGACGTGCCGGGCAAGGAGTGGCTCGAGCAGCGGCTGTCGGAGTCGCCGAAGACCGTGCTCTACGTGTCGCACGACCGCGAGCTCCTCGCGCGCACCGCGACCCAGGTCGTCACCGTCGAGCTCGGCGCCGCGGGCAACACCACGTGGACGCACGGCGGCGGCTTCGCGACCTATCACCAGGCGCGGGCCGACCGCTTCGCGCGGCTCGAGGAGCTGCGCCGGCGCTGGGACGAGGAGCACCAGAAGCTCAAGGACCTCGTGCAGATGTACAAGGTCAAGGCGGCGTACAACGACGGCATGGCGTCGCGCTACCAGGCGGCCAAGACCCGTCTGGCCAAGTTCGAGGAGAAGGGCCCGCCGCAGGAGATCGCCCGCGAGCAGAGCGTGCGCATGCGCCTCACCGGCGGTCGCACCGGCAAGCGCGCGATCGTGTGCGAGGACCTCGAGCTCACCGGGCTGATGAAGCCGTTCGACCTCGAGGTGTGGTTCGGCGAGCGGCTCGCCGTGCTCGGCGCGAACGGCTCGGGCAAGTCGCACTTCCTGCGGCTGCTGGCGGCCGGCGGCAGCGACCCCGACGTCGAGCACCGCCCGGTGGGCGACGTGCCGATCTCGCCGGTGGCGCACAGCGGCGTCGCCCGGCTCGGGGCGCGGGTGCGGCCGGGGTGGTTCGCGCAGACCCACGAGCACCCCGAGCTCCTCGGTCGCACGCTGCTCGAGATCCTGCACCGCGGCGACGCGCACCGCGACGGCATGGGACGCGAGCAGGCCGCCCGCAAGCTCGACCGCTACGAGCTCGCGCACGCCTCGGAGCAGACCTTCGAGCTGCTGTCGGGCGGCCAGCAGGCGCGGTTCCAGATCCTCCTGCTCGAGCTGTCGGGAGCCACGCTGCTGCTGCTCGACGAGCCGACCGACAACCTCGACCTCGCGAGCGCGGAGGCGCTCGAGGAGGGCCTGGCGGCCTTCGAGGGCACGGTGGTCGCCGTGACCCACGACCGCTGGTTCGCCAAGGGCTTCGACCGCTACGTCGTCTTCAGCGCCGACGGCACGGTCCGGGAGACCCCCGAGCCGGTCTGGGACGAGTCGCGCCCCCTCCGTTGAGGACCCATCCCGCGTGATCGTGGTCTTCTGCTGGTTACCCGGGCCGCAGGCTGGTGGGAAACCGGCGTACGACCAAGATCACGCCGATCGCGGGTGGGCCGGGGGCATCGGTGCAGGTCAGCCGCCGTCCGGGCGATTTGGTCGGTCGGGTGCGGGGCCGGTAGCCTGGGCTCTTGCTGCGTCCGCGCAGCCTGGCGCCAGGGATGGTGGCCAGTACGGCGTACGACGAGACCTCGGCGTATGCGCAGATCCCAGTCCCGACGAGCGAGATCGAGGGTGCCGCACCATGCGCACTTACAGTCCCAAGGCCGGCGAGCTCACGCACGAGTGGCACGTCATCGACGCCACCGACGTCGTGCTCGGCCGCCTCGCCTCCCAGGCCGCCACGCTGCTGCGCGGCAAGCACAAGCCCACCTTCGCCCCGCACGTCGACGGCGGTGACTTCGTCATCATCATCAACGCGGACAAGGTGGCTCTGACCGGCAACAAGCTCAAGCAGAAGCAGGCCTACCACCACTCCGGCTACCCGGGCGGCCTCAAGGCCACGTCGTACGCCGAGCTGCTCGAGTCCGACCCGCGCCGCGCGGTCGAGAAGGCCGTGAAGGGGATGCTCCCCCACAACAAGCTCGGCCGTCAGGTCATCAAGAAGCTGAAGGTGTACTCGGGTCCCACGCACCCGCACGCCGCCCAGCAGCCCCAGCCGTACGAGATCTCCCAGGTCGCGCAGTAAGCGCCGCGGACGAGAGACGAAGAGAGGACCGCGCCGTGAGCGAGACCGTGAACGAGACCACCACCGAGACCGACGCCCCCGAGGACTTCGAGGGCTCCTACACCTCCGAGTCGCCGACCACGCCGGTCGCCGTCACGCACCGCGAGGCCGCATCCGGCCCCGCGAACGCGACCGGCCGCCGCAAGGAGGCCATCGCCCGCGTCCGCCTCGTGCCCGGCACCGGCAAGTTCACCGTGAACGGGCGCACCCTCGAGGCGTACTTCCCGAACAAGGTGCACCAGCAGCTGGTCAACGAGCCCTTCGCGACGCTCGACCTCATGGGTCGTTACGACGTCGTCGCCCGCCTCAACGGCGGTGGCTCGAGCGGCCAGGCCGGTGCGCTGCGCCTGGGCATCGCCCGTGCGCTCAACGAGATCGACACCGAGGCCTACCGCCCGGCGCTGAAGAAGGCCGGCTTCCTGACCCGCGACGCGCGGATCAAGGAGCGCAAGCACTACGGCCTCAAGAAGGCCCGCAAGGCGCCGCAGTACTCGAAGCGCTAAGCGAGCGGTGAGAACGAGCCCGATCGTGGCTCGTTCACACCCGAGCGGCGCGAGAGCACGAGCACGAGGCAGAGCCGAGGGCGAACACTCGAAGCGCTCGTCGCTCTGCCAGCGGGCATCCGCTCGGCAGGACCTTCACCGATGCCCCGGGGCTACGCTCCGGGGCATCGGTGCGTCAGGGGCTTGCCCCGACCCCCGAGGCCCCTGGGCCCGACGACGAGGAGACGACGTGGGACGGCTGTTCGGCACCGACGGCGTACGCGGCCTGGCCAACTCCGACCTCACCGCCGAGCTCGCGCTCGACCTCGCGGTGGCGGCGGCGCACGTGCTCGGCGACGTCGGCGCGTTCGCCGGCCACGAGGGGCGGCGCCCGGTCGCGGTGGTGGGCAACGACAGCCGCGCGAGCGGGGAGTTCCTCGAGGCGGCCGTCGTCGCCGGGCTGCTGTCGGCGGGGGTCGACGTCTGGCGCGTGGGCGTGCTGCCGACGCCTGCGGTCGCCTACCTCACCGCCGCGCTCGACGCCGACCTCGGCGTGATGCTCTCGGCGAGCCACAACCCCATGCCCGACAACGGCATCAAGATCCTCGCGCGCGGCGGGCACAAGCTCCCCGACGACGTCGAGGACGCCATCGAGGCGCGCATGAACGAGGACTGGGTGCGGCCCACCGGTGCCGCGGTCGGCCGCGTGACGCGGCACGACGAGGGCGCGCGCGTCTACGTCGATCACCTGCTCTCCACGCTGCCGCACCGCCTCGACGGGCTCACCGTCGTCGTCGACGGCGCGAACGGCGCCGCCTCGGTCGTCGGCCCCGAGGCTCTGCGTCGAGCGGGCGCGACGGTCATCGAGATCCACACCTCGCCCAACGGCCTCAACATCAACGAGCACTGCGGCTCGACCCACCTCGGCGACCTCAAGGCCGCCGTGGTCGACCACCGCGCCGACGCCGGTGTGGCGTTCGACGGCGACGCCGACCGCTGCCTCGCGGTCGACGGCGAGGGCAATGTCGTCGACGGCGACCACATCCTGGCGATCCTCGGCACCGCGATGCGCGAGCGCGGCGTGCTGGCGCACGACACCGTCGTCGCCACGGTCATGGCCAACCTCGGCTTCAAGCTCGCGGCCGAGGAGGCCTCGCTCACCGTCGTGGAGACCGGCGTGGGCGACCGCTACGTGCTCGAGGCGATGCGCGAGGGCGGCTACGTCCTCGGCGGCGAGCAGAGCGGTCATGTGATCCTCTCCGAGCACGCCACGACGGGCGACGGCGTCCTGACCGCGCTGCACCTGCTGGCGCGCGTCGCCCAGACCGGGACGTCGCTCACCAAGCTCGCGTCGGTCGTCAAGAAGCTGCCGCAGGTGCTCCTAAACGTGACGGGCGTCGACAGGTCCCGCGTCGACTCCGACGAGGCGCTGCAGGCTGCGGTGCGCGACGCCGCGGCCGAGCTCGGCCGCACGGGCCGTGTGCTGCTGCGGCCCTCGGGCACCGAGCCGGTCGTGCGCGTGATGGTCGAGGCGGCCACCGCGGAGCAGGCCCAGTCGGTGGCCGAGCGCCTCGCTGCGGTCGTCAGCACCTCGCTGGGCTGACCCCCGCGTACGCCGCTGACCTGCGGGTTCGGCGTACCCGTCGGCGTGTCGTACGCCACGGACGGCCCTGTGCCGACCGTCCGGCGGATCGGAGGGGGTGCTGCGCCGGGATACCCTTGCCCCTATGTGCGGAATCGTCGGGTACGTCGGTGAGAAGCAGGCGCTGCAGGTCGTGGTCGACGGGCTGCGGCGCATGGAGTACCGCGGCTACGACTCCGCGGGCGTCGCGGTCGTGTCCGACGGCGAGCTCGACACCCGCAAGAAGGCGGGCAAGCTCGCCAACCTCGAGACGCTGCTCGGCAGCGACCCGCTGCCGCAGTCGACCATCGGCATCGGTCACACGCGCTGGGCCACCCACGGCGGGCCGACCGACGCCAACGCGCACCCGCACGTGAGCGAGGACGGCAAGGTCGCCGTCATCCACAACGGCATCATCGAGAACTTCGCCGAGCTGCGCGCCGAGCTGACCGACGCCGGCGTCACGCTCTCCTCGGAGACCGACACCGAGGTGGTCGCGCACCTGCTCGCCGCGGTCCTCCCCACCGTCGACGGCGACCTCGCCGAGGCGATGCGCCAGGTCTGCCGCCGGCTCAACGGCGCGTTCACACTCGTCGCCGTCGACTCCGACGTCCCCGACGTCGTGGTGGGCGCTCGTCGCAACAGCCCGCTGGTCGTGGGCCGCGGCGAGGGCGAGAACTTCCTCGCGTCCGACGTCGCGGCGTTCGTCGCCCACACCCGCTCCGCCGTCGAGCTCGGGCAGGACCAGGTCGTCGAGCTGCGCCGCGACTCCGTCGTCGTCACCGACTTCCACGGCGAGCCCGCTCCGGTGAACGAGTACGAGGTCACGTGGGACGCGAGCGCTGCCGAGAAGGGCGGCTACGAGACGTTCATGGCCAAGGAGATCGCCGAGCAGCCCAAGGCGGTGTCCGACACCCTCCTCGGCCGCGTCGACGCGCAGGGACGGCTGCACCTCGACGAGATGCGCCTGACCGAGAACGACCTGCGCGAGATCGACAAGGTCGTCGTGATCGCGTGCGGCACGGCGTACCACGCCGGCATGGTCGCGAAGTACGCGCTCGAGCACTGGGTGCGCATCCCGTGCGAGGTCGAGCTCGCCAGCGAGTTCCGCTACCGCGACCCGGTCGTCGGGCACCGCACGCTCGTCGTCGCCATCTCGCAGAGCGGCGAGACGATGGACACCCTGATGGCCCTGCGGCACGCACGCGAGCAGCGCGGCCGGGTGCTCGCGATCTGCAACACCAACGGCTCGACGATCCCGCGCGAGTCCGACGCGGTGCTCTACACCCACGCCGGGCCCGAGGTCGCCGTCGCATCGACGAAGGCGTTCCTCGCCCAGATCACCGCGCTCTACCTGCTCGGCATCTACACGGCCACCGTGCGCGGCACGATGACCGACGAGCGCCGCGAGGAGCTC
>DASSQW010000091.1:0-6332 GCA_035702165.1 Candidatus Nanopelagicales bacterium | reverse complement strand
GCGCTCGCTGCTGCTCGGCGGCGCGCTGTCGGCGGGCGCCGCGCTCGCCGGGCTCGCACTGGCCGGCCTCCCCGGCGGCGGCTCGATGGCGACCGCGGTCACGCTTGGTGCGGCGGCCGACGAGCAGACCGGCCGCGGCGTGGCGAGCGCTCCGCCGTCGACGCCGCCGGCCTCACCCTCCGCGAAGCCGTCGACCCCGGCGAGCACCGCCGCGATCGTGTGGCCGAAGGGCGCGATCACCCCGAACCCGTCGAAGGCGCGCGGCGACATCCCCTCGATCTACGGCGACGGCTGCCACCTGCAGGCAGCCGCGACCGCTCCGCCGAACGCGTGCGCCTTCGGCGACACGTCGGCCGCTACGACCGTGGTGCTCCTCGGGGATTCCCATGCGGCGCAGTGGTTCCCGGCCCTCGACGCACTCGGTGAGAAGCACGGCTTCAAGGTCCTGGCGCGCACGAAGTCGGGTTGCCCGGCGCCCGACGTCTCGATCTTCAACAGGGGCCTCAAGCGGCTGTACGACGAGTGCGACACCTGGCGGAGCGCGGAGCTCGCCGAGATCGCGAAGCTCCATCCGGCGCTCGTGGTCGCGGCCGGCACCCGCACCGATTCGCTCGTCGACCGTTCGACGGGGTCGATGATCGACAGGAGCAGGGCGCCCGGCGAGTGGCAGGCGGGCTGGACCCGCACCCTGCAGGCCCTGGCGAAGGCCGGCGTCCCCGTCGCGGTCGTGCGCGACACGCCGTGGCCCGGGAGCGACGTCGCCGTCTGCGTGTCGAAGCACGCCTCCAACCCGGCCGCGTGCGACGTCGGGCGTGACGCGCTGGACTCGCCGGCGTACGACGTCGGCATGGTCAAGGGCATCGAGGGCGCGCACGCGGTCGACCTCTCCGACGTCATCTGCGACGCCGACCGCTGCCCCGCCACCCGCGGCAAGTACCTGGTCTATCGCGACAGCAACCACCTGACGGCGACCTTCGCGACGGCCCTCGCGCCGTACCTCTACCGCCAGCTCGCGCCGCTGCTCCCCTGACGTACCGCTCCGGTGCGCGCGGCACCTCGACCTCGGAAGCCGTGGCCGCGAGCGGCGGGCTTCCGTGGTGGCGGCCGGCGGGTCAGGAGGCGGGGGTCTTCTCCACGCTGGCGAGCAGCAGGGTCGCGATGTCGGCGACCTCGGCGACCGGGGCGTCGCCGCCCTGCGAGCGCTGGGTGACGCCGTCGTTGAGCATCACCGAGCAGAACGGGCAGGCGACGGCGATCGTCGACGCGCCGGTCTCGAGCGCCATGTCGGTGCGCGTGAGGTTGATGCGCGTGCCGATGCGCTCCTCCATCCACATGCGCGCGCCGCCGGCGCCGCAGCAGAAGGACCGCTCTGCCGACTTCTCCATCTCGCGCACCTCGAGCCCGGGCAGCGCACCGAGCAGCTCGCGCGGCGGCGTGTAGACCTTGTTGTGGCGCCCGAGGTAGCACGGGTCGTGGTAGGTCACGGTGCTGCTGCCCTCGACCGGCGACACCGGAGTGATGCGGCCGTCCTTCACCAGCGACGCGAGCAGCTGGCTGTGGTGCACGACCTCGTAGTGCCCGCCGACCTGCGGGTACTCGCGGCCGAGGGTGTTCAGGCAGTGCGGGCAGGTGACGACGATCTTCTTCGCCTTGATCTCGTTGAGCATCTCGACGTTCTGCATCGCCTGCATCTGGAACAGGAACTCGTTGCCGGCGCGTCGCGCCGGATCGCCGGTGCACGTCTCGCCCTCGCCGAGCACCATGAACTGGACGCCCGCGAGGTGGAGCAGCTCCGCGACGGCCTTCGTGGTCTTCTTCGCGCGGTCCTCGAGCGCGCCGGCGCAGCCGACCCAGAACAGGTAGTCGACGTCGTCGGGGATGGCGTCCTCGCCGTCCATGCCGAAGACGCGGACGTCGAAGTCGACCTCCTCGATCCACTGGTTGCGCTGGGAAGCGTTGAGGCCCCAGGGGTTCCCCTTGTTCTCGACGTTCTTGAACAGGCCGGCGAGCTCGCCCGGGAACTCCGACTCGATCATCACGCGGTTGCGTCGCATGTCGACGATGTGGTCGATGTGCTCGATGTCGACCGGGCACTGGTTCACGCACGCGCCGCACGTGGTGCACGACCAGAGGACGTCCTCGTCGATCACGGCGCCGTCGGTCTCGGTGACGCCGACGAGCGGACGCGCGTGGGCGTCCTGCACCTTCTGCGAGAACGAGCCGATCTCGACCGGGATCGGCACCGACGCCTTGCCCGTTCCGGGCGACGCGAGGTAGCCCGGGTTGGACTGAGCAGCGATGTACGGCGCCTGCTCGAGCAGGTTGTCGCGCAGCGCCATGATCAGCAGCTTCGGCGACAGCGGCTTCTCGGTGTTCCACGCCGGGCACTGCGACTGGCAGCGGCCGCACTCGGTGCACGTGAGGAGGTCGAGGTTGCCCTTCCAGGTGAAGTCGCGGATCGAGCCGCGGCCGAAGACGGCGTCGTCGTCGGGGTCCTCGAAGTCGATCCGGTCCTTGCCCGAGTACATGGGCAGCAGGGGGCCGAGGCCGTTGGGGCGCCGGGAGAACAGGACGTTGAACGGCGCCAGGAAGATGTGCATGTGCTTGCTGTAGAGCACGAGGATCGTCGTACCGAGCACGGCGCCGAACGACAGGATGATGAACGTCGTCTCGATCCACTCGTTGGCCGTCGTCCCGAGCGGCTCGAGCAGCTTCGCGACCTGGTTGGAGACGAACGCGGCGTTGCGCGGGAACGGGAACGTGCCGTTGTTGATCTGCGCGCCGCGGTAGATGAACAGCGTGATGACGATGGTCGCGATGGAGGCGAGGATCAGCCACGCGCCGCCGGTGTGCGAGCCGTAGAACCGCGAGTCGCGCCCGATCTTGTGCGGGTTCGTGCGGATCCGGATGACCGAGAACACGACCAGCGCGACGAGCACCGCGAGGCCGAAGAAGTCCTCGAGGAAGCCGACGACCGCCCAGGTCCCGATGATCGGCACGTGGAAGTCGGGGTCGAACAGCGCACCGAACGCCTCGATGATCGTGAGGCCCAGGATGATGAAGCCCCAGAAGGTGAAGAAGTGGGCGAGACCGGACGGCTGCCACGTCAGCAGCTTGCGCTGACCGAGCACCTCGGTGGCCTCGGCCTGAAGGCGCATGCCCACCTCGTCGGTGCGGCCCACGGCCGGCTGGCCGGACCGGATCACGGTGAGGATGCGCAGGCCGCGCCAGGCCGCCAGGCCCAGGGCACCGATGAGGATGACGACCCCGACGACGAGGCGCACCGTGAGGTGGGTCTCGGAGAACGGGGTGAGCGTGGTGACGTCGACAGGCACGGGGGCTCCGCAGCGAGGTCTCGGGCACGGGCGGTGTGCCCGTCGCAGAGGCCAAACTAGCGAGCCGCGCGCCCGCGGTCGTGCCCACCCGCCCCGACCGGTGCCCGCGGTCGAGCGCGGTGCCTGCCGCAGCGCCACCGCGGTGTGACCGGCGTCACGGCAGCCCCGGTACTCGCCGGGAAGAGGCGGCTCCGGTGCGCAGTTATGTCTACTGATATGAGCCGATGCGACTCAGATCATCTGCTGTTCAGATTGACAGCGGATGTGAGGGGGAGCAGGCTCGAACCAGCTCGGGGCGCTCCGTGCCCCAGATCCGCACACGAAAGGCACACCCCATGGCACGAGCAGTCGGCATCGACCTCGGCACGACCAACTCCGTCGTGTCCGTCCTCGAGGGCGGAGAGCCCACCGTCATCCCCAACGCCGAGGGCGCCCGCACGACGCCGTCGGTCGTCGCCTTCGCCAAGAACGGCGAGGTCCTCGTCGGCGAGGTGGCCAAGCGTCAGGCCGTCACCAACGTCGACCGCACCATCCGCTCGGTGAAGCGCCACATGGGTACGTCGTGGTCGGTCGACATCGACGGCAAGGCGTACACCGCCCAGGAGATCAGCGCGCGCGTCCTGCAGAAGCTCAAGCGCGACGCGGAGGCCTATCTCGGCGACACCGTCACCGACGCCGTCATCACCGTCCCGGCGTACTTCAACGACGCCCAGCGCCAGGCCACGAAGGAGGCCGGCGAGATCGCGGGCCTCAACGTGCTCCGAATCATCAACGAGCCCACCGCTGCGGCGCTCGCCTACGGCCTCGACAAGGGCGAGAAGGAGCAGACGATCCTGGTCTTCGACCTCGGCGGCGGCACCTTCGACGTGTCCCTGCTCGAGATCGGCGACGGCATCGTCGAGGTCAAGGCGACGTCCGGCGACAACCACCTCGGTGGCGACGACTGGGACGAGCGCCTCGTCTCGCACCTCGCGACGCAGTTCAAGAACGCGCACGGCGTCGACCTGACCAAGGACAAGATGGCGCTCCAGCGTCTGCGCGAGGCCGCCGAGAAGGCGAAGATCGAGCTGTCGAGCTCCATGCAGACCTCGATCAACCTGCCCTACGTCACCGCGTCGGCGGATGGCCCGCTGCACCTCGACGAGACGCTCACGCGTGCCCAGTTCGAGAAGCTCACGGCCGACCTGCTCGACCGCACCAAGGCGCCCTTCGCCGCCGTCATCAAGGACGCCGGCATCTCCGTCGACGACATCGACCACGTCGTGCTCGTCGGCGGATCGACCCGCATGCCCTCGGTGACCGAGGTCGTCAAGGAGCTCACCGGCGGCAAGGAGCCCAACAAGGGCGTCAACCCCGACGAGGTGGTGGCGGTCGGCGCGAGCCTGCAGGCCGGTGTCCTCAAGGGCGAGGTCAAGGACGTCCTGCTCCTCGACGTCACGCCGCTCTCGCTCGGCATCGAGACCAAGGGCGGCATCATGACCCGCCTCATCGAGCGCAACACGACGATCCCGACCAAGCGCTCGGAGATCTTCACCACGGCCGACGACAACCAGCCCTCGGTGCTCATCCAGGTCTACCAGGGCGAGCGCGAGATGGCGGCCTACAACAAGAAGCTCGGCACCTTCGAGCTCACCGGTCTCCCGCCGGCCCCCCGCGGTGTGCCGCAGATCGAGGTCACCTTCGACATCGACGCGAACGGCATCGTCCACGTCGCCGCGAAGGACCTCGGCACCGGCAAGGAGCAGTCGATGACGATCACGGGCGGCTCGGGCCTGCCCAAGGACGACATCGAGCGCATGATGCGCGACGCCGAGGCGCACGCCGAGGAGGACCGCAAGCGCCGCGAGGAGGCCGAGGTCCGCAACAGCGCCGAGTCGCTGCTGCACCAGACCGAGAAGTTCCTCGCCGAGAACGGCGACAAGGTCCCCGAGGACGCCAAGAGCAACGTCGAGGGCCCGCTCGCGGAGCTGAAGACGGCGCTCGCCGGCGACGACATCGAGGCGATCAAGTCCGCCGCCGAGAAGGTCGCCACGACCAGCCAGGCGCTCGGTGCCGCGATGTACGCCAACGCCCAGCAGAGCGCGCCGGCCGGTGACGCGGGTGCCGGCGAGTCCTCGCCGTCCGACGACGACGTCGTCGACGCCGAGATCGTCGACGAGGAGACGGACAAGCAGTGACCGAGCAGCCGAACGAGCCCACCGAGGGCAGCGGCGGCTTCTCCTTCCAGGACAAGCGCCGCATCGATCCGGAGACCGGTGAGGTCCGGGAGCAGCCCGCTGCTGCTCCCGGGCCGGCCCCGGCCGACGACTTCGACAGCATCGTCGAGGGCATCGAGGTCGACCTCGGCGTCGTCGACACCAAGGTCGCCGAGCTCACCGCCGACCTCCAGCGCGTCCACGCGGAGTACGCGAACTACCGCAAGCGCGTCGAGCGCGACCGCGAGGCCACGAAGGACCTCGCGGTCGGGGCGGCGCTCGGCGACATGCTCCCTGTCCTGGACGACATCGGCCGCGCACGCGACCACGGCGACCTCGAGGGCGCCTTCAAGTCGGTGGCCGAGTCCTTCGAGTCGACCGTCGCCCGCCTCGGCCTCGAGAAGTACGGGGCCGACGGCGACCCCTTCGACCCCACCATCCACGAAGCCATCAGCCACGCCACGAGCCCCGACGTGCAGGGCCCCACCTGCACCCAGGTCTTCCAGCCCGGCTACCGCTACAAGGGGCGGGTCCTCCGTCCCGCCATCGTGGCCGTCACCGACCCCGAATAGCCGAGCTCGACGACGATCCGGACGTCGACCCAGCCTCCGGGGGTAGTTCCCCAGACATGATCATGTGTGGGGAACTCTCGAGAACTGAACAGCGACAAGGCTTCCCGAGCGGGAGCGAGCCAAGCACGCACCGGGACCGCTGCAACCAGGACCCGGGCCGCGATGACCGAGCAGCCACCCACCCCGATCACGTCGGACCAGGGCAGAGCCCGGCGTCCGCGACGCCGGTC
>DASSQW010000090.1:0-3034 GCA_035702165.1 Candidatus Nanopelagicales bacterium | reverse complement strand
GGGCCGCTCGGCACGTCAAGGGCTCCTGCCTGGTGACCGATCCGTGGACCTTTCGCGGCTGAGGCGGCACACCCGGGACCCTCAGCGGCGACCGGCCAGTGGTGCCTCCGGGGCGCACGGCCGCCCGCCCGGCGGCGGCCGCACCGGGTTACGGTGGGGGCCGCACGACCACACGAGAACACAGAGGAGTCCGGTGAACGCCGAGCCCGCCGTCCAGCTGCGTCTGCTCGACCTGCAGGCGCTCGACTCCCGTCTCGACCAGATCGAGCACAAGCGCCGTACGCTGCCCGCGCTCGCCACGATCACCGCGCTCGACGGCCGGCTCGGCGGTCTGCGCGACCGGATCGTCGCCGCCGAGACCGAGGTCGCCGACCTCGAGCGCACGCTCGCCAAGGCAGAGACCGACGTCGAGCAGGTGCGCACCCGTGCGGCGAAGGACGAGGAGCTGCTCGGCTCGGGGCGCATCACCTCAGCCAAGGAGCTCGAGAGCCTGCAGGGCGAGATCGCGTCGCTGGCTCGCCGGCAGGCCGATCTCGAGGACGCGGAGCTCGAGGTGATGGAGAAGCTCGAGGATGCCCGCTCGGCGCTCGCGACCCTCACCGGCGAGCGCGACGAGATCACTGCCGCGCGCGATGCCGCCGTGGCCGAGCGCGACGCCGCCTGGTCCGACGCCGACCGCGACAGGGAGTGGATCGGGTCCGAGCGCTCGAAGGTGGCGCCCGACATCCCCGCCGACCTCATGACGCTCTACGACAAGCTGCGCGCCGACCACGACGGCGTCGGTGCCGCCGCGCTGCACCAGCGTCGCTGCGAGGGTTGCCGGATGGAGCTCACGCCCACCGACATCGGCCGCATCCGTGACGCCGCGCCCGACACCGTGCTGCGCTGCGAGGAGTGCCGGCGCATCCTGGTCCGCACGCCCGAGTCCGGTCTGTGAACCGTCGCCTGGTCGTCGAGGCCGACGGCGGGTCGCGCGGCAACCCCGGCCCGGCGGCGTACGGCGCGGTCGTGAAGGAAGCAGCGACCGGCGAGGTGCTCGTCGAGCTCGCCGGCCACCTCGGCCACACCACCAACAACGTCGCGGAGTACACCGGTCTGCTCGAGGGCCTGCGCGCCGCGCACGAGATCGACCCCGACGCGCACATCGAGGCACGGCTGGACTCCAAGCTCGTCGTCGAGCAGATGAGCGGCCGCTGGGCGATCAAGAACGACACCCTGCGCGCCATCGCGCTGCAGGCGCGCGACGCCGTCCCGCGCGAGCAGGTGAGCTTCACCTGGGTCCCGCGCGAGAAGAACAAGCTCGCCGATGCGCTGGCCAACGAGTCGATGGACGCCGTGCAGCGCGGCCTCGACGGCACCGTGCGGCGCACGCGCACCGATGCCTACGAGACCGAGACCGAGGCAGAGCCGGTCCCCGCCGGCGCCAAGCCGCGGCCCGCCATCGTGGGCTGGGGCCCCGACATCGGTCCGCCGACCGTCACCGTCCTCGTGCGCCACGGCGTCACCCAGCACTCGGTCGAGCGACGCTTCTCCGGATCCGGAGGGGATGCCGACCCGCCGCTCATCGAGCAGGGCGAGGCTCAGGCGCGTGCCGCCGGCGACGAGCTCGCGCGCCGCGGCGGGGCCGACGTCCTGCTCTGCTCGCCGATGCTGCGCACCCGCCAGACCGCGGCCATCATCGGCGATCGCATCGGCCTCGCCCCCGAGGTCGTCAACGGGTTCGAGGAGGCACGCTTCGGCGCGTGGGACGGCTTCACCTTCGCCGAGGTCATGACGCGCTGGCCCGACGAGATGGCGGCCTGGCTCGCGTCGCCCGACGTCGCGCCGCCGGGCGGCGAGTCGCTGCACGAGGTGTCGGCGCGCGTCGGGTCGGCCCTGCAGCGGGTGCTCGACAGGTACTCCGGCCGCCGCCTTCTCCTCGTCGCGCACGTCGGCACGATCCGAGCGCTCACCGCGCGCGCCCTCGACACCCCGGCGTCGTCGATGAACCGCATGGAGCTCGCGCCCGCGTCGATCACCACGCTCACGTGGTACGCCGACGGCAACGCCTCGATGCGCTCGTTCGCCGAGTCGGCCCACGTCGACGGGCTCGGGACGACCTGGACCCCGTGACGCCATGACGTCGCCGGCGACGTGGCGGAGCCGAGCGGTCGAGGCCTGGCGATCGCTCGACGCCGCGGGCATCCGCCCGACCCGCTCGGGTCTGGCGGTCCGCGAGCCCGGACGTCGCCGACGCGAGCCGCTGTGGCCGTTCAGCCAGGTGCTCCACGCCACCGTCGCGGTGGCGCCGTACGACGCCGCAGCCCGTGACCGTCTGCCCGGGTTGTGGTCGGCGCTCGAGGACTACCGCCGCGGCGAGGGCTACGCCGAGCGGCCGCGGATGCGCACCCGCTACTACGACGACGACGCGTGGGTCGCGCTCGCCGCCCTCGACGCGGGCGACCGCGCGCTCGCCGCGCGGGTGCTCGAGTTCCTGCGCACCGGGGTGCGCGACGGCGGCGGAGTGCTCTGGGTCGAGGGCGGCGCGACGCTCAACGCGTGCTCGACCGGCGCCACCGGTCTCGTGGCGGCGCGGCTGCACGGGCCGGACGATCCGGTCGCGCACGGTGCGGCCGACTTCCTCCTCCGGCTGCGCGACGGCGACGGCCTGGTCGCCGACCACGTCCGAGCCGACGGGTCGGTCGATGGGCGCGTCTTCGCCTACAACCAGGGCCTGCTCGTCGCGCTGCTGCACGCCGTCGGCCGTACCGACGAGGCGCTCGACCACGCGCGCCGCACCGCTGCCGCGTTCGACCGCGACCGGCTGTGGTCGCACCCGGCGGTCTTCGTCGGCATCCTGCTGCGCGAGGTCGTGGTGCTGCTGCGCGACCGACCCGACACCGACCTGTCGGCGTACGTCGACGACTACCTCGACCGGGTCTGGCACGAGTCACGGACGGCGTCCGGGCTCCTCGTCGGCGGCGGCATCGGGCGCTACGACTCGGGAACCCTGCTCGACCACGCCGGCCTCGTCACGGCCCTCGCCGCGCTCGCG
>DASSQW010000089.1:0-2107 GCA_035702165.1 Candidatus Nanopelagicales bacterium | reverse complement strand
GGGCTTCCCGGCCGGCGCGGCAGCCGGCTTCGACGGGCTGGAAACCTTCCGGCTCGCGGGCGCCGGGACGTCGGCGGCAGGCTCGGGACGCAGGTGGTCGGAGGTCGCGCCGCCGAACTTGCGCTTCTTCTTGCCCGTCTTAGCGGCCACCCTCGGCTTCTCGGCCGCGGCAGCGGGCGCGGCGGCCGGCACGGCGGCCGGCTCGACGACGGGTGCCGGCGCAGCCTTCTTCGTCGCGGGGCGCGGCGTACGTGCCGGGCGCGGCGCGGCCGGGTGGACGGTGGCGTCCTCGGCCTTGCGCAGCGCGGGGCGGGGGGTGGGGTTGGTCATGAGGCGTCGGCTCCCGTGGAGAAGGTGACTTCGCCGGTCGCGAGGCGTCCGACGGACTCGTCGGCGCGCGCGAGGAGCACGTCGAGGATCGCGTCGTAGGCGTCCGACGCCTCGTGGGCGCCCGAGGAGCGCCATGCCTGCACAGGCACGCACGCCCCCTGCGCCTGCTGGATGGCGGTCCGGTCCGGGACCGACACCGGCAGGACGAGGTCGGGATACGCGTCGTGCAGCTCGGCGAGACGGAAGGCGTGCTCGGTGGTCTGCGGGCGAGCGCGGTTCACCACGACTCCGGCCGCGCGGAGCACCAGGTTGCTCGAGCCGCGCACGACCTCGACCGCCTCGAGCGCGGCGGCCGCGCCCGGCAGTGCGAAGAACGAGGGCTCGGTGACGACGAGCGCGAGGCGCACCGCGGCAAGCGCGTTGCGGGTCAGCTCGCCGAGCGAGGGCGGGCAGTCGACGAGCACGAGGTCGTAGCGGTCGACCACGCCCTCGAGCGCGATACGCAGGCGCAGCGCGGAGTCGCGACCGTCGGGCACCGCGCGGTGCTCGAGCGCGCGCTCTGCGGGCAGCACGTCGACACCGAGGCCCCAGCCCGAGCGCACGATCGCGTCGGCCGCGACGCCCGGGCGGGCGTCGGCGAGGACGTCGTTGGTGGAGTACGCCGTGCTCGCGGGATCGAGCGCCGCGGTGGCGTTGGCCTGCGGATCGAGGTCGACGACGAGCACGGTGAGGCCGCGTTCCCACGCCGCACCCGCGATGCCGAGGAGCGTCGTGGTCTTGCCGACGCCGCCCTTCTGGGCGATCACCGCGCACGTCACCGGCGCGTGCGTCGTGCTGCGCTCGCCCATGGCGGGTCCTCCGGCCGGTGTGTGACCGCCCATCCTTCCACGTCAGCGCCCCGCGGCGGTGCGCCGGACGGTCGGAGATGGGTCTGTGCCGCCGTCGCGGCCCGGCGGCCGAGCGTGGAAGGAATGTTGCGCTCTTAGCACCGAGGGTGCCCTTCAGTGGAAACCGGGGGGCGGGTCAGCGTGGGGGGAGGGCGGCGTAGCGGCGGAGGGACTCGTCGCGCTCGGCGGCGTGGTCGACGAGCGGGTCGGGGTAGTCGACGGCCAGGAGCGGGTGGTCCCAGGGCTCGTGCGCGGCGGCGCCGGGGAGGGCGCGCAGCTCGGGCACGTAGCGGCGCACGTAGTCGCCCGTCGGGTCGAAGCGCAGGCCCTGGGTCACGGGGTTGAAGACGCGGAAGTACGGCGCTGCGTCCGTGCCGCAGCCCGCGGTCCACTGCCAGCCGTGCTGGTTGCTCGCGAGGTCGGCGTCGCGCAGCAGGCGCATGAACCAGCGCGCGCCGCGCTGCCACGGCAGGTGCAGGTCCTTGACGAGGAACGACGCCACCACCATCCGCACCCGGTTGTGCATCCAGCCCTCGGCGAGCAGCTGGCGCATCCCGGCGTCGACGAACGGGAATCCGGTGCGGCCCGCGCACCAGGCCTCGAACCGCTCGTCGGCGTCGGGCCCGTCGTCGTACTCCATCACGGCGAACCGCGGATCGAGCCAGCCGCGCGCGGACTCCGGCGCGTGGTGCAGCACGTCGGCGTAGAACTCGCGCCACGCGAGCTCCTTGCGGAACACGGTGTGCGCGGGCGAGTCGTCGAGCTCGGCGAGCAACGTGCGCGGATGGATCTCGCCCCAGCGCAGGTGCGCGGACAGCATCGACGTGCCGTCGAGGTCGGGCCGGTTCCGGTCGTCGTTGTACGTCGACAGCCCGTGCGTGCGGAACGCG
>DASSQW010000088.1:0-4547 GCA_035702165.1 Candidatus Nanopelagicales bacterium | reverse complement strand
TCGCCCTCGCGCCGCCACTGGTACTCGCCGCCGACGTTGAGACGCCGGTGCGCCGGCGAGATGCCGCTCGGCGGGTAGGCGACGTCGTGGCGCGCGAGCACCTCGCGGTGCAGCTCGTCGAGCCCGACGCCGCCGAGCTTCGACGTGGTGCCGGTGAAGTAGGTCTCGATGACCTCGTCGGAGAGGCCGACGGCCTCGAACACCTGCGCGCCGCGGTAGGACGCGACCGTGGAGATGCCCATCTTCGACATCACCTTGAGCACGCCCTTGCCCAGCGCCTTCACCAGGTTGCGCACGGCCTTCTCGGGCGCGACCTCGGTGATCACGCCACGGCGCGCGAGGTCCTCGGCGGACTCCATGGCGAGGTAGGGGTTCACCGCGGCGGCGCCGTAGCCGATCAGCAGCGCGACGTGGTGCACCTCGCGTACGTCGCCGGCCTCGACGACGAGCGACACCATCGTGCGCTCCTTCTGGCGCACGAGGTGGTGGTGCACCGCGGAGGTCAGGAGCAGCGACGGGATCGGCGCGAGGTCGGTGGTGTGGTCGCGGTCGGACAGCACGACGAAGCGCACACCGTCGGCGATCCGGCGCGAGACCTCGGCGCAGATCTCGTCGAGGCGCTGCCGCAGCGCGACGCCGCCCCCGTCGACGTCGTACAGGCCCAGGATCTTCGTGGCCTCGAAGCCCGGCAGGTCGCCGTCGGCGTTGATGTGCAGGATCTTCGCGAGCTCGTCGTTGTCGATCACCGGGAACGGCAGGACCACGTTGCGGCACTGCGCCGCGGTCGTCGTGAGCAGGTTGCCCTCGGGTCCGATGTGCGTGCCCAGCGAGGTCACGAGCTCCTCGCGGATCGCGTCGAGCGGTGGGTTGGTGACCTGCGCGAAGAGCTGCGCGAAGTAGTCGAAGAGCAGACGCGGCTTCTCGCTGAGCACCGCGATGGGGGTGTCGGTGCCCATGGAGCCGATGGCCTCCGCACCGGTGCGCGCCATCGGTGCGATGACGACGCGCAGCTCCTCCTCGGTGAAGCCGAAAGTCTGCTGGCGGCGCAGCACGCTCTCGTGCGTGTGCACGATGTGCTCGCGCTCGGGCAGCGAGTCGAGGTGGATCAGACCCGCGTGCAGCCATTCGTCGTACGGGAAGTCCGACGCCAGCTCGGCCTTGATCTCCTCGTCCTCGACGATGCGGTGCTGGTCGGTGTCGACCAGGAACATGTGGCCGGGCTGCAGACGGCCCTTGCGCACCACGGTGGCCGGGTCGATCGGCAGCACGCCGGCCTCGGACGCGAGCACCACCAGGCCGTCGTCGGTGACCCAGTACCGGCCGGGGCGCAGACCGTTGCGGTCGAGGACCGCACCGATGACGGTGCCGTCGGTGAACGCGACGTCGGCGGGGCCGTCCCACGGCTCGATGAGCGTGCCGTTGTACTCGTAGAAGGCGCGGCGCGCCTGGTCCATCTCCGTGTGGTTCTGCCACGCCTCGGGGATCATCATGAGCACCGCGTGCGGCAGGCTGCGGCCACCGAGGTGCAGCAGCTCGAGCACCTCGTCGAACGACGCCGAGTCGCTGCCGCCCTCGGTGCAGATCGGGAACAGGCGCGACAGGTCGCCGGGGATCAGGTCGCTCGCCAGCTGCGCCTCGCGCGCCCGCATCCAGTTGCGGTTGCCCTTGACGGTGTTGATCTCGCCGTTGTGCGCGATGAGGCGGTACGGGTGCGCGAGCGGCCAGCTCGGGAAGGTGTTGGTCGAGAACCGCGAGGGCACCAGCGCGAGCGCGGACTCGAAGCGCTCGTCGGAGAGGTCGGGGAAGAAGGTCGTCACCTGCGCGGTGGTGAGCATGCCCTTGTAGACGATGGTGCGCAGCGACAGGGACGGGAAGTAGACCTCGACCTCGTGCTCGGCGCGCTTGCGCAGGCAGAAGGCGCGGCGCTCGAGCGCCATGCCGAGCGCGGTGCCGCCGGTGGCGCTCACGAACAGCTGCTTGAAGCGCGGCATCACGCTGCGCGCGGTGCTCCCCACACCCTCGGCGTCGACAGGCAGGTCGCGCCACGCGACGACGGAGAGCCCCTCCTCGCCCGCGATGGCCTCGATCTGCTTCATCGCCGAGGCCTCGGCCTCGTCGTCGTCGGGGAGGAAGGCGATGCCGACGGCGTACGCGCGTCGCGGGGGCAGCTCGACGTCCTGCTCGGCCATGACGGCGCGCAGGAAGGCGTCGGGGACCTGGACGAGGATGCCGGCGCCGTCGCCGGAGTCGGGCTCGGCGCCCGAGGCGCCGCGGTGCTCGAGGTTCTCGAGGGCGTCGAGGGCCTGGCGGACGACGGAGTGCGACTTCTCGCCCGAGAGCTGGGCGACGAAGGCGACGCCACAGGCGTCCTTCTCGTTCTCAGGGTGGTAGAGACCCTGGGCCGAGGGGATGGCGGACCACATGGGCCTCTCCCGTCGTCGTGCTGCACCTGACCAGGGCAGAGGGACGACGTTGGCCGCACTGCTGCGCCGCCGGGCCGGGGGCCGGCGCGCTGGAGGGAGCGTAGCCGACACCTTCCGGGGCGGGCACCGGGGTGTCCACGGACCGGTCAGGGCGTGTCGCAGCACCCTCATCCGCGAGCAACAGCCTGAATGTGCAGGTCCGAGCCGGATTCCTGCACTTTCAGGCTGTTGCTCGCAGGGGATCCCGGGGGCGGGTCAGGCGAGGGAGGTGCCGACGAGGGTGCCGACTCCGTAGGTGACGACGGCGGCCAGGACGCCGACCGCGAGCTGGCGCAGGCCGGAGAACCACCAGGACCGCGCGGTGACGCGGGAGACCAGGGCGCCCGCTCCGAACAACCCGATCATCGACAGGATCGCCGAGGGCCAGAGCACGGTCACGCCGAAGAAGTACGGGACGAGCGGGATCAGGGCACCGAGGGAGAAGGCCAGGAACGACGAGCCTGCGGCGAGCCAGGGGTTGGGGAGCTCGCCGGGAGCGAGCCCGATCTCCTCCTTGGCGTGCACCTCGAGGGCCGCCTCGGGGTTGCGGCCGAGCTGCATCGCGACGGCTTCGGCCAGCTCGAGGTCGACGCCGCGACGCACCCAGATCTGGGCCAGCTCCTTGGCCTCGCCCTCGGCGTTGCGGCGCAGCTCGATGCGCTCGTTCTCGAACTCCTGCTCGGCGAGCTCGGACTGGCTCGCGACCGAGGTGTACTCCCCCGCGGCCATCGAGAAGGCGCCGGCGGCCAGGCCAGCGAGGCCGGCGAGGACGACTCCCGTGGTGCCGGCGCCCAGCGCTGCCGAACCGCCGGCGACACCCGCCATCAGGGCGAAGTTGGACACCAGGCCGTCCATGGCGCCGAACACCGCCGGGCGCAACCAGCCGCCGGTGACGTCGCGGTGGTGGTCGTCGGGGGGGATCGCACCGCTCACGGGTCGACGCTATCGCCCTCGGCGCCGCCCGGCACCGGCGCCTCGTCGGCCTGCGCCTCGGCTCCGACCGGTGCGTCGCCATCGGCAGCCTGCGCCTCGGCTCCGACCGGTGCGTCGCCCTCGGCAGCCTCGGCCGCGCGCGAGGCGGCGTAGGGCGGGTCGAGCTCCTCCGGCGCCTCGCGGCCGGGCCGCAGGCGGGCGCTGATCACGATGTAGAGCAGCGCGCCGACCGCGACGACGAGGGCGGTGAACACGTTGAGGCGGATACCGAAGAAGTGGTGGGCCTCGTCGATGCGCAGCGACTCGATCCAGGACCGCCCCACGGCGTAGAGCAGGACGTAGAGCGCGAACGCGCGACCGTGCCCCATGCGCCAGCGGCGGTCGGCCCACACCACGGCGGCCGCCACACCCAGGCACCACAGGGACTCGTAGAGGAAGGTCGGGTGGAACGTGGCGTACTGCTCGTACCCGACCGGGCGGTTCGCGGGGTCGATCTGCAGGCCCCACGGCAGGTCGGTCGGCGATCCGAACAGCTCCTGGTTGAACCAGTTGCCGAAGCGCCCCATCGCCTGCGCGATGGCGATGCCCGGGGCGATCGCATCACCGAACGGCGGCAGCGGCACGCCGGCCCGGCGTACGCCGATCCACGCGCCGACCCCGCCGAGCACCACCGCGCCCCAGATGCCCAGGCCGCCGTCCCAGACGCGGAACGCGGCCCAGAAGCCCTTGCCGCCCGGGCCGAAGTAGATCTGGTTGTCGGTGATGACGTGGTAGAGCCGCCCGCCGATGATGCCGAAGGGCACCGCCCAGATCGCGACGTCGCCGACGAGACCGGGCCGGCCGCCGCGCGCCACCCACCTGCGCCCGCCGAACCAGATCGCGACGAAGATGCCTGCGAGGATGCACAGCGCGTAGGCCCGGATCGGGATCGGCCCGAGGTACCAGACGCCCTGGGACGGGCTCGGTATGGACGCCAGGAGGTCCACGGGGCTCGTCATAGGGCGCCTTGGTGTGTGCGGCCGGCCGTCAGGCGGCCGGCGTCTCCGAGATCAGCTTCTCGAGGGCCGTCATGTCGTTGAGCGTCTGCGACGGCACCTCCTTGCCGTTGAGGAAGGCCGTCGGCGTACCGGGGACCTGGTCGTTGTTGAAGGT
>DASSQW010000087.1:0-9781 GCA_035702165.1 Candidatus Nanopelagicales bacterium | reverse complement strand
CCGAGCGTCCTGCAGGCCGTCATGGGCGGGCTCGCGATCCTGCTCGCGGTCCTCGCCTTGGTCGCTCGGCGAACGTGGAGCGCTCCGAGGCGCTGAGGTCGAGCAACGTGGCGCGGCACCGCGTCTGACTGCACATCGATGACGTCGCCCACGGCACACTGGCGTCGTGAGCGAGGCGCGGCAGGAGCTGCCGACGAAGGCGGGTCGGCGGCGTACCGCCAAGCTCGCTCTCGTCGCCGTGTCTGTCCTCCTCGTCGTGGGTGGCCTGCTCGCGTGGCGGGCGAATCTCCGCGACTCCGATGGTGACGGGATCACGGATCGGGTGGAGTTAGCCGGTTGGCGTTCCGCGTCCGGTGAGGTGTACCGGACCGACCCAGACCGGGCTGACACCGATGGAGACGGCCTCACCGACCTGGACGAGGCGGGGGCCCACGCGAGCGGGAGCGACGCGGCGGACGAGTACGTCGGCTACTCGGACCCTCTTGTCGCCGACACGGACGCGGACGGTCTCACCGATGGTGGAGAGGCCGACGCGGGCCTCGACCCCCGCGACAAGGACGGCGATGACGACGGGCTCGCCGACGGGTACGAGGTCACCGTCGTCAGCACCGACCCGCAGTCGGCCGACACTGACCGGGACGGCTTCACCGACGGCTACGAGGATGCGAACCGCGAGAGCCAAGGTCTGGACCCGCTCTCCGTGGACACGAAGATCACCGCCTTGGAGTATGCCGCCGAGTTCGCGAAGGGTGCGCTCGCCGGCGAACTGCTTCCGGGCGACTCGCTGGCCTGGCTGTCCGGGAACCTGACGTCGACCGCGTCCGGACTCATCCCTGGTGTGGGCGCGCTCGTCGGCGGCGCTGCCGACCTGCGCGATGCACTAGGGGCGGCCATCCATGGTGACTGGGTGTCGGCGGGCTATGACGCCGTAGGCGTCATACCTGGCGGCGACTTCTCGGAGATACCGCGAAAGGCCACACTCTTCCTAGCCCGCCACCCGAAGCTCATCGTGCAGGTGGCCACACTCATCGCGAAGGCCCGGCTGGTACCCGACGTGATCAAGATCCGCGCGACACGCGCGATCTGGACGGAGTGGGACGAACTGGTGCGCGCCGGCGCGAGCGAGAAGTCCCTGCTGATCCTGATGCAGGGCCGAACCGATCTGCATCAGCTTGCCAGCGGGCTACGTCGTCGTCTCAGCGCCGACGGGCCTGTCTCGGTACCGATGGCGAGCGGCCGAGCAGGCGAGGTGGCGCTCGAAGCCAGGTACGGTGCGACGACAACGGGTGTGGATCGGCAGGTCCGGCTGTCCACCGCCGGGTGCACGACCGGCTGCGGCGGCGATATCCGCATCGTCGACGTGCTGGTGAACGGCATCGCCCACGAGTCGAAGGTCGGCTACGTCGGCTTCAGCGAGTTCACGCAGCGCCAGATCTTCAAGGACGCGTACCTGATCCGGATGGGGAGGATCAGCGGCGCGCTCTGGCACTTCTCGATGAGCGACGTCACCCACACGATCGGCGCAGATCCCAGGGTGCTGGATCTGCTCGAGAAGGTGGGCATTCCGTACGAGACCCAGCTGCCTGCCGCCGCCTAGTCCTGACGTGACCGCCTAGGAACGACGAAGGCCCCCTCTCGGGGGCCTGTCGATGGTGCGCGAGGGGGGAGTTGAACCCCCACGCCCTTTCGGGCACACGGACCTGAACCGTGCGCGTCTGCCTATTCCGCCACTCGCGCGCGCCGGAGAAGGCTAACACGCGAGGTCAGAGGGCCCCGAATCGCAGATGGCCGCACGGCGCGAGACGGATCGTCATCCGGCGCGGACGCCCGGAGCGGCGGGTGCGCACCCCTGCCCGGATACGATCGCGGGGTGGCCGGTGCACCGGTCGTGTGGTCTGACGAGGGAGGCGCGGTGGGTCTGCTCGACCGCTTCGAGCAACGGCTCGACCGCATGGTCAACGGCGCCTTCGCCCGCGCGTTCAAGGCCGAGGTGCAGCCCGTGGAGGTCGCAGCCGCGCTCCAGCGCGAGATGGACGACCGCGCGGCCGTCGTCAGCCGCGGCCGCACCGTCGTCCCCAACATCTTCAACGTCGAGCTCTCGCCGCACGACCACGACCGCCTCTCGGTCTACTCCTCGACCCTCACCGAGGAGCTCGCCGGCATGGTCCGCGAGTACGCCGAGGAGCAGCGCTACACCTTCGTCGGCGGGATCGAGGTCCTCCTCGGCCGTGACGAGGACCTCGAGACCGGACTGTTCCGCGTGCTGTCCGAGGCGCGAGCAGGCGTCGCGTCGACACCGCAGGGCTCCCGCTCCCCTGCGGCGGCACCCGAGGGCACCGGCCAGCCGCGCCTCGTGGTCGACGACGTGGCCCACCCGCTGACCCGCGCGGTGACCCGTCTCGGCCGCGGCACCGACGTCGACCTGCGCGTCGACGACCCCGGCGTCTCGCGCCACCACGCCGAGATCCTGCTCGGCCGCGAGGTCGTGCTCCGCGATCTCGGGTCCACCAACGGCACCTACGTCGACGGCGTCCAGGTCGGCGAGACCGTCCTGCAGGACGGCGCCGTGATCCAGGTCGGGGGCACGCGCCTGACGTTCAAGGCGGGGTGAGCCCGTGTCCGAGCTCGTCCTCACGCTGCTCCGTCTCGGATTCCTGCTGCTGCTCTGGGGCCTCGTCGTCGTCGCGGTCGTCGTCCTGCGCCGCGACCTGCGCGCCCCGCGCGACGCCCGCCCGCTCGTCTCGACCCAGTTGACCACCGCGAAGCCGGCCAAGCCCGCGCGCGCGGAGAAGGCGCCCAAGCAGAAGAGCGGCGGACCGCGCAGCCTCGTCGTCATCGAGGGGCCCCTCACGGGCACCGTGATCCCGCTCGGTGCCGCCGACGTCACGATCGGCCGTGCACCGAGCTCGACGCTCGTGCTCGACGACGACTACGCCAGCAACGCGCACGCCCGGCTCTCGCAGGTGAACGGCACCTGGGTGGTGCAGGACCTCGGCTCGACGAACGGCACCTGGATCGACCGGCAGCGGATCACGACCCCCACCCCGCTCTCCCTCGGCCACCACCTCAAGGTGGGCCGCACCGTCCTCGAGCTGAGGCGGTGACGATGGCACTCGCGCTGCGCTCCGCCGCCCGCTCCGACGTCGGCCTCGTCCGCTCCGGCAACGAGGACTCCGGGTACGCCGGCGACTCGCTGCTCATCGTTGCCGACGGCATGGGCGGCCACGCCGCCGGCGAGCTGGCGTCGGCCACGGCGATCGCCACGATGTCGGAGACCGAGACCACCGGGCTCGGCGACGTCGAGGCGCTCGAACGTCTCTCCGAGGCGGTGTCCATCGCCGGGGAGCGGATCGCGGATCTCGTTGCGGCGCATCCGGAATGGGCCGGCATGGGCACCACGCTCACGGCTCTTGCGTGGCTCGGCGGCGAGCCCGCGCGCGTCGCCGTGCTGCACGTCGGCGACTCGCGCGCCTACCTGCTGCGCGACGGCGAGTTCCAGCAGATCACCCGCGACCACACCTACGTGCAGACCCTCATCGACTCCGGGCGGATCAGCCCGGAGGAGGCGGCCGTGCACCCGCGGCGCAACCTGCTCATGCGCGCGATCGACGGCGTGCACACGGCAGAGCCCGACATGTCGGTGCGCGAGGCGCGCGCCGGCGACCGCTTCCTCGTCTGCAGCGACGGTCTCTCCGGCTACGTCGACGACGACCGCATCCGCGACCTGCTGCTGCTCGCCGACCCCACCGCCGCGGTCACGGCCCTGGTCGATGCCGCGCTCGAGGCCGGCGCACCGGACAACGTCACGTGCGTCGTCGCCGACGTCGTCGCCGGCGAGGAGCACGGCTCGCTCGAGCCGGTCGTCGTCGGCGCAGCCGGCGAGCCACGCAACCGCGAGCGCCTGCCCGGGATGGCCTTTCCCATCGACGCGCAGCCCGACGCCCGCCCGGTCCTCACCGTGAACAGCGCCACCGGCGGCAGCACGTCGTCGGTGGCCGACATCTACCGCGAGGAGCAGCCGGCGCGGCATGCGCGCACGAACCGCCGCTGGTGGTGGATCGGTACTGCGCTCATCGCCCTCGCCGCACTGCTCGGGATCGGTCTGTTCGCGGCGTACTCGGCGTCGCAGCGGCAGTACTACGTCGGTGCCGACGGCGGCTACGTCGCCATCTTCCGCGGACTGCCCGCGAACGTCGGACCCTTCGACCTGCACAGCGTCGAGGAGCGCACCGAGCTCACGGTCGACTCGCTGCCCGACTTCGAGGCGATGCAGGTGCAGTCGACCATCCAGACCGACTCGCTGGCCGCGGCCGAGCAAGTGGTGCAGCGGCTCACCGAGCGCGCCGCGCAGTGCGCTGCCGTGCCGACCACGCCCGGCTGCCCCGACGTCACGGGGGCCGTCACCGCACCGACCGCTCCGGCCCCGACGGCGTCGTCGTCGTGAGCCTCTCGAACCCCCTCGCGGCGCCGATCGACGTCCCGCGCTACCGGCAGCCGACCCGGCGCGGTGCCGAGGCCGGCCTGCTCGTCGTCGCGTGGCTCGTCGGTGCCGCGGCCTACCTGCAGGTCGACCTCGCGATCCTCGGCCACGTCGCCGACGGCACCTGGATGGTGCTCCTCGCCCTCGCCGCTCTGCTGCTCGTGGTGCACCTCGGCATCCGGGTGCTCGCGACGTACGCCGACCCGATCATCGTGCCGACGATCGCTGCGCTGAACATCCTCGGCCTCGCGATGATCCACCGCCTCGACCTCGCGGACCTGCTCCGCGCGCAGCGCAACGGCAGTGAGCCGCCCACGCCCGACGTCAACACGCAGCTGACCTGGACGGCGCTCGGCATCGTGCTGTTCCTCGTCGTGCTCGCTGTCGTGCGCGACCACCGCACCCTGCAGCGCTACACCTACACCGCGATGTTCGCGGGCATCGTGCTGCTGCTCCTCCCGCTCGCCCCGGTGATCGGCGCGGAGATCAACGGCGCGCGGCTCTGGGTGCGGCTCGGGCAGTACTCGTTCCAGCCCAGCGAGATCGCGAAGATCCTGCTGACCATCTTCTTCGCGGGCTACCTCACCGTCACCCGCGACTCCCTCGCGCTGGTGCGCACCAAGGTGATGGGCATCGAGCTGCCGCGCGGCCGCGACCTCGGCCCGTTGCTCGTCGCGTGGTTCGTCTCGCTCGGCGTCCTGGTCTTCGAGAAGGACCTCGGTACGTCGCTGCTCTTCTTCGGCCTGTTCGTCTCGCTGCTCTACATCGCGACGCAGCGACGGTCGTGGCTCGTGCTCGGTGCCGTGCTGTTCATCGCGGGCGCGGTCTTCGCCTACCTCGCGTTCGGCCACGTCCGACTCCGGGTCGACGTATGGCTGCACCCCTTCGGCGACGAGGCCGGCACGTCGTACCAGATAGCCCAGTCGCTGTACGGGTTCGCGAGCGGGGGCATGTTCGGCAGCGGCCTCGGGCAGGGCTTCCCGCAGCTGGTCCCCTACGCGAAGAGCGACTTCATCATCTCGGCCTTCGGCGAGGAGCTCGGCCTCATCGGGCTCATGGCCATCCTCGTGCTCTACGGCATCGTGGTCGAGCGCGGCCTGCGCACCGCGGTCGCCTGCCGCGACGTGTTCGGCACGCTGCTCGCGGCCGGTCTCGCGATCTCCCTGGCGCTGCAGGTGTTCGTGGTCGTCGGCGGCGTCACGCGGTTGATCCCGCTCACCGGGCTGACGACGCCGTTCCTCGCGCAGGGCGGCTCGAGCCTCGTCGCCAACTGGATCGCGATCGCGCTGCTCGTCCGGATCAGCGACGCCGCGCGGCGCCCCGACGTCGAGCTGCCGATGCTCGCCGATGCGCCGACGCAGGTGGTGCCGCGATGATCCGGTCCATCCGACGCCTGTCGTTCGTCGTCCTGCTGATGTTCCTCGCGCTGCTCGCGAACATCACCTACGTCCAGTACTTCCAGGCCGCCGACCTCCGCGCTCGCGCCGGCAACAGCCGGGTGATCTTCGAGGAGTACGGCCGCCAGCGCGGTCCGATCCTGCTGGGCTCGACCGCGATCGCGTCATCGATCCCCACCAACGACCAGCTCAAGTACCTGCGCCAGTACAGCAACGGACCGCTGTACGCGCCGGCCACCGGCTACTACTCGATCGTCTACGGCGCCACGGGGATCGAGCGCACCGAGAACTCCGTGCTGTCCGGCTCCGACGACCGGTTCTTCGTCGACCGCGTGCAGCAGCTCTTCGCCGGGCGCGGGGTCAAGGGCGGCGCCGTGCGGCTCACGCTGGACCCGGCAGCGCAGAAGGCGGCGTACGACGGGCTCGCGGGCCGCACCGGCGCGGTCGTGGCCATCGATCCGCGCACCGGCGCGATCCTCGCGCTCGCCTCGTCGCCGTCGTTCGACCCGAACGTCCTCTCGAGCCACAACCCGACGCAGATCCGCAAGGCCTACGACGCCTACAACGCCGACCCGAAGCAGCCGCTGCTCAACCGCCCGCTCGCGATGACGCTGCCGCCCGGCTCCACGTTCAAGCTCGTCACCGCGGCGGCTGCGCTCGAGTCCGGCAAGTACACCCCGACCACCGTCGTTCCTGGGCCGGCGGCGATCAAGCTCCCGAACAGCACGCGCGAGCTCAAGAACTGGTCGGGCAGCGCCTGCGGTCCGGACAGCAAGACCACGCTGCAGAACGCGCTCGCCGTCTCCTGCAACACCGCGTTCGCGACGATCGGCATGGACCTCGGGCAGGATGCGCTGCGGGTGCAGGCCGAGAAGTTCGGCTTCAACAACTCGTTCCAGGTGCCGCTGCGCGCAGCCCAGAGCATCTTCCCGTCCGACCTCGACCAGGCGCAGACGGCGATGGCCGCGATCGGGCAGTTCGACGTCACCGCGACGGCGCTGCAGATGGCGATGGTGGGCGCGGGCATCGGTGACAACGGCCAGGTGATGAATCCCTACCTCGTGGCGCAGACGCTGTCGCCCGAGCTCGAGGTGCTCTCCAACGCCGAGCCCACGGCGTACTCGCAGGCGATGACGCCCGCGAACTCCGCCGAGCTGCTCGCGATGATGGTGGCCGTCGTCGACCAGGGCACCGGCTCGAACGCGAAGATCCCGGGCGTGGTGGTCGGCGGCAAGACCGGCACCGCGCAGACCGCTCCGGGCAAGCCTCCGCACGCGTGGTTCGTCGGCGTCGCACCGGCCGACGTGCCCGGACAGGCGCAGGTCGCCGTCGCGGTCGTGCTGCAGAACGGCGGCGGTGCCGCAGAGATCAGCGGCAACAAGCTCGCGGCACCCATCGCGAAGGCCGTCATGGAGGCGGTGCTGGGACGATGATGCCCGTGGAACCCGTCGGGCCGAGGCCCGGCGAGCCTGAGGAGGAACGGTGAGCGACGAGATCCGCCGGCTCGGTGAGCGGTACGAGCTCGGCGAGGTGATCGGCCGCGGCGGCATGGCCGAGGTCTTCGAGGGCAAGGACCTGCGCCTGCAGCGCCGCGTCGCGGTGAAGATCCTGCGCCCCGACCTCGCTCGCGACCCCAGCTTCCAGGCACGCTTCCGCCGTGAGGCGCAGAGCGCCGCCTCGCTCAACCACCCGAACATCGTCGCGGTCTACGACACCGGCGAGGACGTCCTCGGCGAGGCCGACGGCACCGGCACCGTCGTCCCGTACATCGTCATGGAGTACGTCGACGGCATGACGCTGCGCCAGCTCCTGGCGAGCGGTCGCCGTCTGCTGCCCGAGCGCGCGCTGGAGATCACGAGCGGCGTGCTCGCGGCGCTCGACTACAGCCACCGGCACGGGATCATCCACCGCGACATCAAGCCCGCCAACGTGATGCTCACCCGCGGCGGCGACGTCAAGGTGATGGACTTCGGCATCGCGCGCGCGATCGCCGACGCCGGCCAGACGATGACCCAGCAGTCCGCGGTCCTCGGCACGGCGCACTACCTCTCGCCCGAGCAGGCGCGCGGCGAGGTCGTCGACAGTCGCAGCGACCTGTACTCCACCGGGTGCCTGCTCTACGAGCTGCTCACCGGCCGGCCGCCCTTCACCGGCGAGTCGCCGGTGTCGATCGCCTACCAGCACGTGAGCGAGACAGCGGTCCCGCCGTCGCAGATCGACCCGGCCGTGCCGGTCGCCGTCGACAGCATCGTCATGACCGCCCTGGCGAAGAACGCGGGCGACCGCTACCAGACCGCCGCCGACTTCCGTGCCGACGTCGATCGCGCAGTGGCGGGGCTGCCGGTCACCGCAGCGATCCCGCTCGCCTCTGCGCCCGCGCAGCCGACCGAGGTGCTCACGCCGGTGGCGCTCGCCGCCGACTCCCCGTCCGAGGACAGGTCCGCACGCGGTCCGGCCTTCTGGATCCTGCTCACCCTCGGAGTCCTCGCCGCGGCCATCGCAGCGGTCCTCGTCGGCAAGGCGATCTTCGGCTCTCCTGCGGTCGAGCAGGTCACCGTGCCCAACCTCTCGGGCCTCGAGGTCCCGGCGGCGCAGAACGCGCTCATCTCCCAGGGCCTCGTGCTCGGCACGCAGACCACGCAGACCTCCGACACCATCCCGGCCGGCCGGGTGATCTCGCAGACGCCCCCCGCGGGCGACACCGCGGCGAAGGGCTCGAAGGTCGACGTCACCGTCTCGACGGGGAAGAACCAGACCAGCGTGCCCAACCTGGTCGGGCTCACGTCCCAGGACCAGGCGCGCGCCGCGCTCGTCGACGCGAACCTCGTCCTCGGCAAGGTGACGCAGGTCAACTCCGACCAGCCGGCCGGTGCCGTCGTTGCGCAGAGCGTCCCGGCCGCGACCCTGGTCGACGCCGGCACCGCGGTCGACATCTCGGTGTCCAACGGTCAGGTGAAGGTGCCCGACGTCACCGGCGAGAGCGAGGCGCAGGCGCGCAGCGACCTCACCAACGCGGGCTTCGACATCAACGTCGTCAAGCAGCAGGACGGCAGCGTCGCCGCCGGCACGGTCCTGGCGCAGTCCCCCAAGGGCGGCACGATGGCTGCCAAGGGGACCCAGGTCACGATCACCGTGGCGACAGCGCCGCCCACCCCGACCCCCACGCCGACGCCGACCCCGACCGGCACCTCCACCAGCGCCGCGCCCTCGCCCTGACCCGCGTGCACGAGGCGTTGTCGAGGTGACCGGCGTCGCGCGAGCCCCACGACGTCGAGGCCACCGGACCGCCTGGCCCGACGGCGGTCACGCCAGGTCCTGCGGTTGCCGAGTCGTGACCGGCGTGCGACGCGGCGTCGACCACGGCACGCCATGATCCCGACGTGACCACCTCCGGAGAGACGCCGCGGCTCGCGGCCCTGCGCGGACCCGAGCTCGGCCGTCGCCCACGGCGCCGCCACGGCCTGGTTCTGCTGCTGTACGCCGCCGCCGCCTTCGGCGTGCTCGGACTCTGCCTCGCCGCACTGGGGCCGGCGAACGAGCTGCCCGAAGGGATGCTGTCGATGTCCCTCGTGCTCACGGGCGCCATGGCCCTGGCGCTCGGCTGCGCCCTGCTCCTGGTCGGTCTGCTCCTGCTCGCGCGGGCCCCGTCCGCCCAGGCGGGGTGGTACGTCGACCCGGTGGATCGGGACATCGCGCGTTGGTGGGACGGCCAGCGCTGGACCGAGCACACGGACCGCAGATCGTCGGAGGTTGTCCGGCTCGAGCCGCTGGGGACGAGCAGCCGGCGACGTCGCGTCGTCGGGTCGTGGTTGCTGCTCGGCGGGATCGTCGTCACGACCGGCTGCGTGCTGCTGCTCTCGGCCGCGCCCTCGCCCACGACCGACGTCGGCGACGCAGCGACGAT
>DASSQW010000086.1:0-3332 GCA_035702165.1 Candidatus Nanopelagicales bacterium | reverse complement strand
GCAGCAGCAGCCGGCGCGACGGATCCGCCTTGACCTCGCGCGCCAGCGAGATCACCGGGACCGGGCAGCGCGTCCCGCGTTCGTCGAGGAGGACGTCGTAGTCGGGGGTGCTCACAGGCCCTCAGTCCCGAGCTCCGCGCGGACCGAGGCGACCACGCCGGGGAGCACGTCCAGGAAGCGCTCGACGTCGGACTCGGGGCATCCGGGAGGCAGCGACACCCGGAGGTTGCCATGGGTCAGCACGCCCATCGCGGCGAGCACGTGCGAGGGGACGAGGGCGTCGGCGACGCACGAGGAGCCCGACGAGACCGCGAAGCCCGCGCGGTCGAGATCGGCGAGCAGCGCCTCGCCCTCGACGTACAGGCAGGAGAACGTGACGAGGTGGGGGAGCCGGTCGTCGGGGTCGCCGAT
Source organism: Candidatus Nanopelagicales bacterium (assembly GCA_035702165.1). Lineage (GTDB taxonomy): Bacteria > Actinomycetota > Actinomycetes > S36-B12 > CAIYMF01 > Longivirga. Next base: position 2,921 of record DASSQW010000086.1, on the reverse strand, counting down.
CACGACGACGTCGGGCACGACCTCGGGCACGCGCGCACGGATCCGGTCGACGAGGGACGCGAGCCGCGCGGACTCGGCCGCACGCTCGGCCTCCATCGCCTCGAGCGCCACTGCCGCCGCGACGACGGAGGGGACGTCGGGGAACCCGGGGACGACGTCGGGCGCCCGGGCGCCGTCGGGCAGCGGGCTGCGCCAGCGGACGCCGGTGCGCACGGCGAGGACGCCGACCCCGGCCGGCCCGCCCCACTTGTGCGCGCTGGCCGTCAGCACCGACCAGGCGTCCGGCACGTCGTCGCGCCCGAGAGACTGCGCCGCATCCACGACGAGCGGTACGCCGTACCACTCCGTCGCCTCGGCGGCGGCCGCGACCGGCTGACGGGTGCCGACCTCGTGGTTGGCGCTCTGCACGGCCACGAGCGCGACGTCGCCGTCGGCCAGCAGCGCGCGCAGCTCCTCGACGTCGAGCCGGCCCAGGCTGTCGACGGGAACGCTCTCGAGGACCTCCCCGGGCAGCGACCGGGCGGCGTGCAGGACCGACGAGTGCTCGACGGCCGATGCGAGGACCCGGCGCCCGGCCCGCGCCCGGCCCTGGGCGAGCCCGGTGACGGCGAGGTGGACGGCCTGCGTGCCCGAGGTCGTGAAGGAGATCTCGTCGGGCCGCGCGCCGAGCACCCCGGCCACCGACTCGCGCGCGGCATCGAGCAGCAGCCGCGCGCGTCGGGCGTCGTGGAAGCGCCGCGCGGGGTCGGCCCAGCCCTGGTCGAGGGCCTCGAGAAGAGCCGCCCGGCCGGCCGGGTGGAGGGGCAGTCCGGAGGCGGCGTCGAGGTACCCCGAGGGGGTCGCTGCGTGCGGGAGCCCGCCCTCCGACGGAGGCTCGTTCCGCTCCGCGGATCGTTGCGCCACGACCCGACGGTAATGCCCTCCCCCGACCGTGCGTGAGCGCGGCGCTGCGCTAGTCTCACGCCGTACGTCCGACCCCCGCTCCGCGGGCGCGGTGACGCCGTCTGCCGACGGTGGGCCGACGCACCGGGGCACCGACCCTTTGGGAAGGCGATCCGTGGGCTCGACCCGCTCTCCGCGCCCGACCCGCGCGCGTCTCGTCGCGCTCGTCACCGGGTCCGCGCTCGTGCTCCTGGGCACGGCCGGCTGCGCGTCCGACACCGCGCTCGGCCGCCTCGGCTACCCCGAGCCCGCCACCGAGCAGGGTCCGACCCTGCTGGGCTTCTGGCAGGGCGCGTGGATCGCCGCCCTCGCGGTCGGTGCGCTCACCTGGGGCCTCATCTTCTGGGCGATCATCGTCTACCGCCGTCGTACGGCGGAGGCCGCGCCGGTCCAGACGCGCTACAACCTGCCCATCGAGATCCTCTACACGGTGGCGCCCGCGATCATGATCGGTGCGCTGTTCGTGTTCACGGCCAGGGACCAGGCCGAGATCATGAAGCTCACTCCCGACCAGAAGAACACGGTCGAGGTCGTCGGCTTCAAGTGGAACTGGGGCTTCAACTACCTGTCCGACAACGCCTTCGAGACCGGAACGCCGACCCGCGTCGCCGAGCTCTGGCTGCCGGTCAACGAGCGCACCCGCTTCCAGCTGGTCTCGCCCGACGTCATCCACTCGTTCTGGGTGCCGAGCTTCCTGTTCAAGATGGACGTCGTCCCCGGCCGCCTGAACCAGTTCGAGCTGACGCCGAACAAGATCGGCACGTTCGAGGGCAAGTGCGCCGAGCTCTGCGGCACCTACCACTCCGACATGCTCTTCACGGTCCACGTCGTCTCGCGCGAGGACTACGAGAAGCACATCGCCGACCTCAAGGCCAACGGCCTCTCCGGCAAGCTCGAGTCCGGTCGCGTCGTCACCACCGGCAACGCGGGCGGCAGCACCACCAACTCCGGCGATGCCGGCACCACGACGACGGGAGCAGCGTCATGACCGTCCTCGCAGACCGCCCGGTCGCCGCTCCCGGTCCCGACCCGGACGGCATGACCACGAGCGACCCGTCGCGCCGCAAGTTCGGACGCACCATCGTCAAGTGGATCACCAGCACCGATCACAAGGTGATCGGGTACATGTACCTCATCGCCAGCTTCGCGTTCTTCCTGTTCGGCGGCGTGCTGGCTCTCATGATCCGTGCCGAGCTCGCCCAGCCGGGGCTGCAGTTCTTCAGCCAGGAGCAGTACAACCAGCTGTTCACCATGCACGGCTCGATCATGCTGCTGCTGTTCGCGACCCCGCTGTTCGCGGGCTTCGCGAACGCGATCATGCCGCTGCAGATCGGCGCCCCCGACGTCGCGTTCCCGCGCCTGAACGCCGTGGCCTTCTGGCTGTTCCTCGTCGGCGGCATCATCGTCATCTCGGGCTTCATCACCCCGGGCGGCGCCGCCAGCTTCGGCTGGTTCGCCTACTCGCCGCTGTCGAACGCGATCAACTCGCCGAACGTGGGCTCCGACCTCTGGATCCTCGGCTTCACCATGGGTGGTCTGGGCACGATCCTCGGTGCCGTCAACTTCATCACCACGATCGTGTGCATGCGGTCGCCCGGAATGACGATGTTCCGGATGCCGATCTTCACCTGGAACGTGCTGCTGACCTCGATCCTGGTGCTCATGGCGTTCCCGGTGCTCGCCGCCGCGTTCGTCGTCCTCGAGACGGACCGCAAGTTCGGCACCATGGTGTTCGACGCCCAGAACGGCGGCGCCATCCTCTGGCAGCACCTGTTCTGGTTCTTCGGGCACCCCGAGGTCTACATCATCGCGCTGCCGTTCTTCGGCATCGCGAGCGAGATCATCCCCGTCTTCAGCCGCAAGCCGATCTTCGGCTACAAGGGACTGGTCTTCGCCACGATCGCGATCGCGGCGCTCTCGGTGGCGGTGTGGGCGCACCACATGTACGTCACCGGCGCGGTGAACCTGCCGTTCTTCGC
>DASSQW010000085.1:0-27657 GCA_035702165.1 Candidatus Nanopelagicales bacterium | reverse complement strand
GGCCGCTGCTGCAGCCAGGGCGCGGTCAGGCGTCGAGCCGACCAGTGATCACGCGCGTCGCTCGACGCACCGACACCCTTCCGTGCTCAGGCCAGGATCTGCGCCGGATGTTCGAGCAGCTACACGAAGACGCTCATCCATTCCGCTGCGGTGGCGCCGTCGACCGGGCGGTGGTCCACCGACAGGGTGACGTGCACGACGGTGGCGACGACGAGCTGCCCGTCGACGACCACAGGCTCCGGTCTCGCGGAGCCTACGGCGAGGATCGCCGCGTGCGGCGGGTTGATGATGGCCGAGAACTCCTCGGTGCCGTACATACCGAGATTGGAGACGCTGATCGAGCCGCCCTCGAGCTCGCTCTGCTGGAGCCGCTTCTCCTTGGCCCGCGCCGCCAGGTCGCGTGTGGTCGCGGCGAGGTCGGTGACCGACAGCCGCTCGACCCCGCGCACGACCGGCGTGACCAACCCGGTGTCGGTCGCGACCGCGATCGCGACGTCGACCGAGGAGTAGTGCCGGATCGAGTCCCCGTTCCAGGTGACGTTCACGGCCGGGACGAGCATGTGGGCCTTCGCCACCGCCTTCACCACCAGGTCGTTGACGGACACCCGGACGCCGTCCAGCGCGTTGATCTCGGCACGCAGGGCCAGGAGAGCGTCGACCTGCGCGCTGCCCTTGACGTAGAAGTGCGGGGCCGTCGTCACGCTCTCGGTCAGTCGGGCTGCGATCGCGTTCCGCATGCGCGAGTTCGGGACGTCGGCGTACGTCGGCACGACGCCGGGCGCCTGCTGTTCCGGCGTCTGCACCTCCCGGGCAGGAACACCCGCCCGGTCCGAGACCGACGAGCGCAGGTGCGACTCGATGTCGGCACGTCGGATGCGCCCGCCGGGACCTGAACCCGCCACGGCGGCGAGGTCGACCCCGTGCTCGCGTGCCAGTCGCCGCGCGAGCGGGCTGGCGAAGGTGCGGTGGCCGTCGTGCCCGGCGAGCGACTCGGCCGCAGGCGCCGGGCCGGCTGCGTCAGCTGTCGCCACGGTGGCGGGCACCTCGATGGCAGCCGCCTCAGGAGGGGCGGTCGCGACGACTCCGAGGGACGCGACGAAGGCGTCGAGGTCCGCAGGCGGCTCGCCGACCGCTCCGAGCACGGCGATGGGGGCGCCGACCGCAACGCTGGCGCCGGGCTCGGCCAGGGCGCGGAGCAGGACGCCCGACGACTCGGCTTCCACGTCGACGATCGCCTTGTCCGTCTCGACCGTCACCACCGGCTGTCCGGCCGCGAACTGCGCGCCGACCTCCACGTTCCATGCGGCGATGAGCGCCTCGGTCACGTTGGCGGCGACCTCGGGCATGCGCAGGACCTCAGGCACCGCGACCTCCCGCGATCGCCTCGAGCGCGGCGACGACCTCCTCGGCCCGCGCGAAGGCGGCACGCTCCAGGACCTTGCTGATGCTGGGCGAGGCGACGCCACCGGTCACCCGCTCGATGGGTGCGTCGAGCCAGTCGAAGAGCCGCCGCTGGATCTCGTCGGCGAGCCAGCCGCCGTACGACGTCCCGCGCGCGCCCTGCTCGACGATGAGCACGTTGTTCGTCTTCTGCACGCTGGCGGTGATGGTCTCCCAGTCCAGCGAAGCACGGTCCAGCCAGCGCAGGTCGATCACGTCGGCGTCAGCGCCGTTCGACGCCACCGCCTCGAGCACGTGAGGTGTCATCACGCCGTAGGTGATGATCGTCAGCGCCGTCCCCTCGCGACGCAGGGCCGCCCGACCCACCGGCAGGTAGTGGTCGAAGTCCCCGTCCACCGCCGGTCCGCTCGAGGCGTAGAGATCGACGTGCTCGAGCACCACGACCGGGTCCTCGAGCGCCAGCGCGGTGTTCATCAGGCCGACGTAGTCGAACGGGGTCGAGGGTGCCACGATGCGGAATCCCGCCGAGGTCGCATAGATGCCCGCCGGGTCCATCGAGTGCTGCGATCCGTATCCGGTGCCCATGGCGGTCTTGCTGCGCAGGACGAAGGGCACGTTGTTGCTTCCGCCGAACATGTGACGTGCCTTGGCAACCTGGTTGAACAGCTGGTCGGCAGCGACCCACATGAAGTCGGCGTACATGAACTCGACGACCGGGCGGAACCGGCCGTCGAGCGCCATCCCCCCGCCGAGGCCGGTGAACGCGTTCTCGCTGATCGGCGTGCCGAGCACTCGGTCGGGGTACGCGTCCTTCAGGCCGCGGGTCGCCCCGTTCGTGCCCCCGTTGAGGCGGTGGACGTCCTCGCCGAGCACGACCACGCGGGAATCCGTCTCCATCCGCCGCGCCATGACGCCGGCGACGACATCGATGAACTTCGTCTCGACCAGACGACCGGCGAAGTCGGCCTCGTCGGTGAACTCGATGCCCGAGAGCTCGGAGAGGTCGCCGCGCACCCCTTCGTCGACGAACGCCGGATCCGGCCACTCGTCCGGGCGGATCTGCCGCTCCCCGGGCTTGCCGCCGCTCCGTGGCTCGAGGATCTCGTCGGCCAGCGACGCCATGAGCTCCTTGGCGCGACGCAGGTTCGCGTCCACGTCCTCGTCGGTGAGGATGCCTCGACGGACCAGATGGGCCGCCGTCCGTTCGATCGGGTCGCGCCCCCGCCACTCGGCCTCCTCCTCCTTGGTGCGGTAGCGGAACGCGCTGCCGGGGAACGGGCCGTTCTGGTGGAAGTAGCGGTAGACGTCGGCCTCGATGAGCGTCGGGCCTCCACCTGAGCGCATGACCGCCAGCGCCTCCTGCATCGCGAGGTGGACGGCCAGCGGATCCATCCCGTCGACCTTCCAGCTCGGGATCGCGAAGCCGGGGCCCCGCGCGGAGAGCCGGCTCTCCGCGGTGACCTCACCGACGTGGGTGGACACGGCGTAGAGGTTGTTCTCCACGAAGAAGCACAGCGGCAGCTTCCACGCGGCGGCGAGGTTGAAGGTCTCGAGCGTCGAGCCGATGTTGCTCGCACCGTCGCCGAAGTAGGTCACCGCGACGCTGTCGGACCCCGCGTGCCGGTGCGCCCACGCCGAGCCGGCGGCGAGCGGGACCCCGCCTCCGACGATGGCATTGGTCCCGATCGCACCTGCCTCGAGCCACTGCAGGTGCATGCTCCCGCCCCGACCATGGCTGAATCCCCGGTCCAGCCCGCAGATCTCGCGGAGGGTGCGCAGCATCGCCTCCCGCACGTCGGCCGGCAGGGGTGCGGTGGGATCGATGCCCTCGGGGTGCAGATGGCTGAGCACCTTCGCGAGGAACTGGTGGTGGCCGCGGTGCGAACCGTTGACCGTGTCGCGGGTGGTGAGGGTGATGGCCGAACCCACCGCACCGCCCTCCTGGCCGATGCTCGAGTGAGCCGGTCCGTGCACCAGGCCCTCGGCCGCCAGCTCCAGCACGAGCTCCTCGAAGGTGCGCACCAGCACCAGCTGGCTGAGCATCGAGGTGAGCAGCGCCGGGGGCGCGGCATCCCAGTCCTCGTCCGTGGCGATGAGCTCGGTCCACGCGACAGCAGGCGTCAGCGGCTGGTGGACGGCCATGCGGCTCCCCTTCCCGGTCGGCGGCCACAGCGGGCCGGACCGGGCGAGAATGGCACACGATGGATCCAATCACAAGAGTTGTGGACGACGCCGCCGTGGGGATGCGATGCTGACCCCCGCTGTTTGGATCCATCGGAGGTTCTCCATGGCGCTCCCCGGGCTCCGCCGGCTCGATCACATCGGGTTCACCGTGCCCGATCTCGAGGCCGCCTCGACCTGGCTGGTCGAGGTGCTGGGCTGCGAGTACATGTACACGCTGGGGCCCTTCCGGGCCGACGACGACTGGATGCGGGAGCACCTCGCCGTCGACGCGCGCACCGTCATGCGACGGTTGCACTTCTTCCGGCTCGGCGGCCAGGCGGTGTTCGAGGTCTTCGAGTACGAGGCCGCCGAGTCCGTGCGGGTGCCTCCGCGCAACAGCGACGTCGGCGGCCATCACGTCGCCCTCTACGTCGACGACCTGGACGCTGCGATCGCCTACCTGCTCGACCGTGGCGTCACGGTCCTGGGCGGGGCCACCTCCAGCAGAGGCCCGTCCGAGGGCCAGCGCTGGGTCTACTTCCTGGCGCCGTGGGGCATGCAGTTCGAGCTGGTCTCCTATCCTTCCGGCAAGGCGTTCGATCACGACCCGTCGCGGTTCCCCGCGATGTTCCCGTCGCCGCCCCCGGAGCCCCAGGTGGAGCAGTGACATCAGCCAGCGCCGCGGTCGTCGCCCCCGACGACGCCGTCACCAGCCAGCGCGTCGCCTCCAGGCTGCGCGAGGAGATCCTGGCGGGTCGGCTGGCGCCCGGCGACCGGCTGCGCCAGGACGAGATCGCCGCGCGCCTGGGGAGCAGCAGGCTTCCGGTGCGCGAAGCCCTGCGCATCCTGGAGTCGGAAGGGCTGGTGGAGCTCGAGCCGCACAAGGGCGCTCGCGTTCCCGAACTGAGCCTCGACGAGGTCGACACGCTGTACCGGATGCGCGAGAGGCTCGAGCCCCTCACGCTCGTCGAGAGCATGCAGCACCTGACGGGAGAGCAGGTCGCGCACATGGAACGGGTGCAGGAGCAGATCGAGGAGAACTCCGACATCGCCCGGTTCCTGCTGCTCGACCGCGAGTTCCACATGTCGTCGTACGCCGCGTGCCCCAGCCAGCCGCTGCTGGCGATGACCACGCGGCTGTGGAACTCGACCCAGCACTACCGGCGCGCGTTCATGCTGCTCGCGGGCTCGGACCGCTCGGCGGTGGTGAACGCTGAGCACCGGCTGCTGCTGGACGCTGTGCGCCGTCGCGACCCTGAGGACGCCGAGCGCTTCCTCGTCGGCCACATCCGCCGTACGCGCGTCGAGCTCACCCAGCACCCCGAGATCGTCGTACCGCGCTGACCGCGATTCAGGTCGAGCAGGCCCGTGCACGCACCCGACGGAGGTCCTCGACCGGCAGGGCCGCCAGCCATGATCGGCGCCCGTGGGCTCGATCGAGTCGTAGCGCGACCAGCGAGGGCACCTGACGGTCGGTGCAGTACGTGCTCCACAGCACGGTGACGACTGCACGGCCGCTGACGAGCTCCGACTGGCCCCCCAGCAGCACGGGGCGCGCATCGTTGGTGGCAGCCATATCCCCGACCTGCACCGTGCCGCCGCGTGCGTCCGGGACAGCGACGCCGAGCTCCAGCGCGATGGTTCGGGCGGCCGCATCCGACGTCCACGGCGTCTGCCCCGACCGGGAGGACCTCAGCAGGACGCGAGGTGCCGGCGCACGCGCGCAGATCGCGTTGCGCCCCGCCTGCACGGAGGAACGCTGGAACTCGGTCATCGGCACGGTGACGACCACCAGCGGGGCCGCGTCGGGACCGATCGCGAGGGGGATCGAGTACGGCACGGCCGAGGCGCAGTCCGCGGCGGGCAGCCGGAAGGTCAGCTCTGCGGTGCCGCCGGCCGGGACGAGCGCCCGATCTGCCGGCGCGATGGTGTCCACGTCGGCCACGTCGACCGCGGTGGCGTGCAGCGCGACGCCGGCAGTGCTGGCCAGACCCACGCGGACGCCGAGCCAGCGGCCGTCGTCCTGCGGTCCGGTGGTGACCTCGTGGACCGAGAGCGAGCGTGCCGCGAGGGAGCTCCAGCACGCTGCGCGCGCCGCGGCCCTGAGCCCGGGGGCAGGGACGCTCTCCTCGACGGCGGGGGAGCCGGGGCGCGCCACGGTCACCTGCAGCTCCTCGTCCTGGGCCCGGGTCGCGGGCTCCAGCAGCCGGCCGCAACGGGGGGCTACCCACGCCTGCCGGCTCGGACCTGACGGCGTCGACGCCGTGCCCCCGGAGTACGACGACCCGTGGACCGTGACGACGGCCAGCGCGTCGGTCCACAGCGGGCCGGGGGAGGCCAGGACCACCGACAGCCGCGGGGCACCCGTCCCGTCGTACGCGTGCACGGAGAGCAGGCGCACGGCGAGCAGGGGGGTCGTCGTCGGCCGCTGCTGGGAGACGACCACTGCCGCGGCCGCGATCGCGGCGACGACGACCAGGAGCGGCCACCGCCGGTGCCGAGGGGTCGGTCGGCCCGCGAGGGCGTGGTCGAGCCAGGCACCGATCCTGCCGCGCGGCGCGTCGGCCCCGACCTGCTCCGTCGGGCCCAGGATCGACTCGCCGAACGGGGGCTCGTCGTCGGTCGCGCGCGGCCTCACCACGTCAGGACAGTAGGACCCCGCCCGGCGGTGTGCACCCGGACGGCCCGCACCGCCCGCGTGATCAGAGCGACGGGATGATCCGCTGCGAACGCAGGGTCTGGAAGAGATCGAGGAAGGAGTCGGCGGAGTCCTGGTAGTCGAGGAAGCCGGCCTTGCGGCTCTTGCCCATGTCGGCGAACGTCTCCACGGTGCGGCCCAGGTCGGCGTCGGTGTGCCACCACGAGGCGAGCTCGGTGGCCCGGTACGGCGCGAGACCGTGCCGCTCGACCAGCCGCGCCCACACCTCGTCGGCGCGGTCCATCCGGCCCTCGAGGGGCTGAGGCTCGCCGGGGTACTCCGCTGCCTCCACGCCGAGGCCCTCGGCCACCCGCTTCCACATCTGCCGCCAGCGGAAGACCTCGCCGTTGACGGTGTTGAAGGCCTCGTTGCGCGCCGCCGGCTCGCTGGCGCTCCACGCGACATGGCGGCCGAGCAGCCGGGCGTCGGTGATGTCGGTGACGCCGTTGTACTGCTGCGGGCTGCCCGGGAACACGAACGGCTCACCGGTCTCGCGGCAGATCGAGCCGTAGATGGCGAGGGTGACCCCCATGTTCATCGCGTTGCCCAGGGCGTAGCCGATCATCGTGTGCGGACGGTGGACCGACCACGTGAAGCCCTGCCGCTCGGCCTCGGAGAACAGGATGTCCTCCTGCACGTAGTAGAAGTTCTCGAAGGGCAACCGGTCCTGGCTCTCCCTGAAGGGCGTCTCGGCCGGAGCCTTGGCGTAGGCCTCGAACGGCCCGAGGTAGTGCTTGAGCCCTGTCACCAGGACGGCGTGCCGCAACTGCGTCGTACGACCCAGCGCCTCGAGGGTGTTCTGCAGCATCGCGCCGTTCACGCGGCAGTTCTCGGCCTCGGTGTCCTGCCGCTGCCAGGTGGTGAAGACCAGGTGGGTGATGTCCTTGCCCGCGACGGCCGCCTCGATGCTCGCCGGGTCGAGGACGTCGGCGTAGACGTGCTCGACGCCCGGCACCTCGTACTTGGCCGACCTGGACAGCCCGACGACGCGGTAGCCGCGGTCGCGCAGCGCCTGGGCGGAGTTGTACCCGGCGATCCCGGTGACTCCGACGACGAGTGCCGTGGGGGACATGGCGGCTCCTGTAGCGCTGCGGAGGTGTTGCACGGGTGTGAACACCGATGGCGGTCTGGATGCTGCCGCGTGGTGGACATGCCGTCAAGTGGCGATTAACGTTTGGGCACCCTCCAACCGGATGGGCAGGCCATCACGACGGCGGGAGACGCCATGCCCGGACGGCTCGACGGCGCGCGCATCGTGGTCACCGGCGCCGGCAGCGGCATGGGTCGCGCGTTCGTCGGCGCGTTCGTCCGTGAGGGCGCGGTCGTGGGCGCGCTGGACCTGGTCCCCGAGAGCGCCGACGCGGTCGGGCGCGAGCTCGGGGACAACGTCCTGCCGCTGGTCGCCGACGTCAGCGACCGTGCGGCGATGGTCGCCGCGCTGGACGCCTTCGTCGATCGCGCGGGTGGCCTCGACGTGATGTTCAACAACGCCGGCTTCAACCGGCCGATGCACCTCCTCGACGTCACGGAGGACAACTGGCGCAGCATCATGGACGTCAACGCCCTCGGCACCCTCATCGGGATCCAGGAGGCAGCGCGACGGATGATCCCGCAGGGTCGCGGGAAGATCGTCAACACCTCGTCGATGGCTGGCCGGCAGGGCTTCCCGAGCTTCGCTCCCTACTGCGCGAGCAAGTTCGCGGTGAACGCGTTGACCCAGGCCGCCGCCCGCGGTCTCGCAGAGCACAACATCACGTGCAACGCCTTCGCGCCGGGCGTCGTCGACACGCCGCTCTGGACGACCCTCGACCGCGATCTCATGGAGATCGGAGACTCCGAGAGACCGGGCCAGGCCATGCAGGACTTCGCCCTCGGCATCCTTCGCGGCCGCGCTGCCACCCCCGACGACATCGTCGGAACCGCTCTGTATCTGGCCTCGTCCGACTCGGACTACCTCACCGGCCAGGTGATCATGATCGACGGCGGGATGGTGCTTGTCTGATGGTGGGTCGAGCAACGCACCGGGGGAGCGTGGCCGGTAGTCTCGCGGCAGGAACCCCCTCTCAGAGCATCGAGGCGTCCATGGCCGAGCCGGTCGTCAATCTCGGAGCACGCCTCCGCGACGTCAGGCTCCGTTCCGGGCTCTCCCTGCGCGAGGTGAGCCGTCAGCTGGGCGTGTCTCCGTCCTTCGTGTCGCAGCTGGAGAACGGCAAGTCCCAGCCCTCCGTCGGAACGCTGTACTCGATGGCGCAGCTGCTCGATGTGTCCATCGACGAGCTGTTCGCCACCGAGAGCGCCGAGGACGGCGCCTCCTCCGAGGCACGGGGGCTGCGCTCGGTCCCTGCTGGCCAGGTGCCGACGCAGGACACCGGCGTCGGAGTGAACCGGTCGGACTTCAGCTCGCCCGTGGATGCCTTCCCTCGCGACGGCGGTGCCTCCCGCGTCTCGGTGACCCGGCCCGGGGAGCGCGTGCGACTCGAGATGGACACCGGTGTCGTGTGGGAGCAGCTGGCCACCAACACGGGGGCCAACCTCGACTTCATGGAGATCGTCTATCCGCCCCGGTCGAGCTCCACGAACGACCAGCGGATGCTGCAGCACGCCGGAGCCGAGTTCGGGTACCTGCTCGAGGGGGAGCTCGAGATCACCGTCGGTTTCGACGTCTTCACGCTGCATGCGGGCGAGGCGCTCGGCTTCGACTCCTCGCAGCCCCACATCTTCCGCAACCTCAAGGACACTCCGGCACGCGGCATCTGGTACGTCCAGCACCCCGCCTGAGACTCCGATTGCGAGCCCCTGAAGGCTGCGCGACCATCGCGTAGACCGCAGAACGCTCCGCGATGCTTGACACCATCGGCGTGCAGCGTTCACTGTTCGTGAACACTTGGCCCGCGCCCCAGCGGAGCACCGCCTGAACCCTGGAGAGGTCCTATGCGCGCCCTTCAGTTCGTGTCCCCCGACCGCTGCGCGGTCAACGAGCTGGACGTCCCCGCCATCGCCGAGGACGAGGTCCTCCTGGCCAGTCGCAGCGTGGGCATCTGCCACTCCGACATCGAGCTGCTCGCGGGCCGCTACATCATCCCGTTCGAGTACCCGGTGATCCCCGGCCACGAATGGGCCGCCGAAGTCGTGCAGATCGGTCGCAACGTACGCGGCCTCGGTGTCGGAGACCGGGTCGTCGGGGAGTGCGTCATCGGGCTGGACCACTTCGGATTCAGCATCAGCGGCGCTGCGGCGGAGTTCTTCGTCGCCAAGGAGTCGTGGCTGCACAGGCTCCCGGACAACCTGAGCTGGACCCAGGGGGCACTGGTCGAGCCGTTCAGCTGCGGCTACTACGCCACGGTGCGTGCTGACAACCTCGATGCGAGCGACACCGCTCTCGTCCTCGGCGCCGGACCGATCGGGCTCGGTGTCGTCGCCGCGACCGCCGGCAAGGGTGCGCGCGTGATCGTCGCCGAGCCCACCCCCGCTCGCGCCGACCTCGCCCGCGAGCTCGGCGCGGACGAGGTCGTGGACCCCACGTCGGAGAGCTTCCTCGAGGACGTTCTCGCGCTGACCGACGGTGCGGGTGCGTCCGTGGTGTTCGAGGCGAGCGGCAAACCGGCGGCCATGGCGAGCGCACTCGATGTAGCGGCCTTCCGTGCGCGCATCGTCTACATCGGCATCGACGTCGGCGGCAGCGCGCCCGCGCGGCTCGGGCAGTTCCAGTCCAAGGAGCTGCAGGCCCGGGGCATCATCGGCTCGCCCGGGGTGTGGCCGCAGACGCTGCGGTTCCTGTCGCGCAGCGGAGTCGACCTCAGCCCGCTGGTCACCTCGACGTTCGACCTGTCCGAAGCCGACCGCGCCATCGAGGCGGTCCTCGAGGACCGCACGCAGGTCAAGGTGCACGTCACGTCGGCCGCGACCCTCTGAGGACGGAGCCATGCGCGCAGGAGTCCTCCACGCTCCGTACGACCTGAGGGTCGAGGAGGTGCGGGAGCCGGAGCCCGCCTCGTCCGACGTGATCGTCGAAGTGCTGTACAACGGGCTCTGCGGAACGGATGCGACCGAATACAGCAAGGGGCCGATGATGGTCCCGTTGCATCGGCCTCACCCGGGCAGCGGGCACGTCGGGCCCACCGTCCTGGGCCACGAGTTCATCGGCAACGTCGTCGACGCCGGCGCCGAGGCTCGATCGTGGATCGGCAAGAAGGTGGCATCCGGGGCCGGCGTGAGCTGCGGGTCCTGCGGCTGGTGCCGCAAGGGCCGGACGAACCTGTGCAGCAGCTACTACACCCTCGGGCTCTCGACGCACGGTGGACTTGCCGAGCGCGTCCGCGTCCCGGCGTCCACCCTCGTCGAGGTCCCTGACGGATGCTCCGACGTCGATGCCGCCCTCGCGCAGCCGCTTGCCGTGGGGCTGCACGGAGTGGATCGTGCCGGGATCGTGGCTGGGGACCGTGTGGTCGTGCTCGGCGCCGGGGCCATCGGATCGTTCGTGCTCGCGGGTTTGTCGGACCACGACGGCCCTGTCGTCGTGGTCGACGTGGACGAGGGCCGACTCGACGTCGCGCGCCGGCTCGGCGCGACCGAGACGCACCTGATCGAGCGTGGGGCGACGCTGGCGGACCTGCGCGATCTCGTGCCCGACCCGGTGGACGTGGTGGTCGAGAGCTCGGGTGCGCCGGGCGCTGCCGCCAACGCTCTGGGCCTCGCGGCCCGCGGCGGGCGGGTGCTGCTCGTCGGGCTGGTCAAGACGCCCCAGGAGCTCGTGCTCTCGGATGTCGTGCTTCGCGAGGTGGACATCACCACCACCGTCGCCCACGTGTGCGGTCACGACCTCCCGCGCGCTCTCGACCTCCTGACCCGCTCGCCGCTGTCGACGGTCATCGGAGTTCACGAGGTGCCCCTCGGCGCCGTGGTGCCCGAGGGCTTCGACCCGCTCGTCGCCGGCACCGCCGGCGGCAAGATCCTCGTGGATCCCCGCCATGGCTGACGTCGCCGTCCTCGGGACGGGTCGGATGGGCGCCGCGATGGTCCGCCGGCTGGCCGAGGGGGGTCACCACGTCCGGGTCTGGAACCGCACGGCCGAGACGGCGGAACGTCTGGTCGCCGAGGTCTCGACACCCGCCGTGCAGCTGGCCGAGACGGCTCCCTCGGCCGTCCGCGGTGCCCCTGTCGTGATCACCATGCTCGCGGACGGCGGCGCCACGTGTGCGGTGCTGCTTGACGGCGAGATGCTCGACGCCCTGGCCGCCGACACCATCGTCGTCGACCACGGGACCACCGGGGTGGCGAACGCTCATGCGCTGGCGGAGGGCCTCGAGGCGGTCGGCGTGCGTTTCGTCGACGCTCCGGTGTCGGGCAGCGTCCCCGCTGTCCTCAGCGGCAGCTTGCTCGTCATGGCAGCGGGCGACCCGGACGCCATCGAGGCCGTGCGCCCCACCCTGGCCGCCTACGCGCGCGACGTGGTCCGGGTGGGCGACGTGGGGAGCGGCCAGGCCATGAAGCTGGCGGTGAACCTGGTGGTCCACGACCTCAACGCCGCCCTGTCGGAAGCGCTCCAGATGGCGGAGAAGTCGGGGATCTCAAGGGAAGACGCGTATGCCGTACTCCTCCAGAGCGTCGTCGCCGCGCCGTTCGTCACGTACAAGCGGGCGGCCTTCCTCGACGCGTCGACGCCCGTCGCGATGAGCTTGGCCCTCGTCGAGAAGGATCTCGCGCTCATCGTCGAGCATGCCGCTGCGGTGGGCGCGGGAACGCGCGTCACGGCGGCTGCGCTGGCGGAGGTCGGCGAGGCGGTACGGCGAGGGATGGGGGGCCGTGACATGGCCGACCTGAGCCGCGTGGATGCCCCCGGCGGGCCTGTTCAGCCCTAGATCACGGTCCGATCACAACGGTGTTTCTGGTCTGTGCACCTCTTGTGAACGCCTGCCTCCCTATGTACAGTCCCGCGAAACATGCGTGTGGCTCAGGCCACACAGGTAAGGCTCACCGCATCCGCCCCACGACCTCAGACCTGGAGGACACCCGGATGACGACCACGAACGGCACCGTGGAGGGCCGCCGCGGGGCGCACCGTCCCGTGTCGCGTGGGCTGGTCACCGTTCTCGTGGCCCTGGTCGCGCTGTTCGCCGCCGGGTTCCTCGTGGCGCCCAGCAGCGTGAGCTCCGGCGCCATCCAGTCGATGCTGCCCTTCGCGGCCGTGCTGGCGATCGTCGCCCTCGGGCAGACCCTCGTCGTCATGCAGGGCGGGATCGACCTCTCGGTCGCCGGCTCCGTCTCGCTGGTCATCGTGATCGTCACGCACGAGGCGTACGGCGACAACAGCAAGGTGCTACCGGCAGCGCTCGCGGCGCTCGTCGTCGCGCTCGGCACCGGTCTGCTCAACGGATTCCTCGTGGGACGGCTGGGGCTCAACGCGATCGTCGCGACGCTCGGCACCAACGCGCTGCTCTACGCCGCCGTCCTGGCGGTCTCGGGCGGCACACCGCGTCAGACGACGGATCTCCTCGCGAGCATCGCCGGCGGCAGCACCGCAGGCGTTCCCAACGCCGTTCTCTTCGCGATCGTCGCGACAGTCGTGACCACGCTCGTCGTGAAGAAGACGGTGCTCGGGCGCCGTTTCGAGGCCGTCGGGGCGAACGGCAGAGCCGCCTGGGCAACGGGGCTTCGCGTGCGTACTCACCGCGGCGGCGGGTACGTGGGTGCCCAGGTTCTCTACTGGCTCGGCGGGCTGCTGCTCGCCGGCATCCTCAACAAGCCGACCGCCTACCAGGGAGACGCGTACCTCCTCGCCTCGGTGGCCGCGGTCGTCCTCGGCGGGACCTCGCTCCTCGGCGGTCGAGGCACCCTCGTCGCGACGGCGCTGGCCGCCCTCTTCCTCACCCAGCTCGACCAGTTCGTCCTCGCGCTCGGTGTGAACTTCGCTGTCAAGACGCTCGTCCAGGCCGCGGCGTTCGCCATCGGCGTCGCGCTCTACACCATCAACTGGGGCAGCCTGCGACGGCGATTCGCCGGCTCCCGAACACCGTTGCCCGCAGCTACCTGACCGCGGGCCCGCAGCGGCCACGACCGTCGGTCCGCACCCCGAACCCACCTCTGAAGCTCACGTCGTACCACGGCACGTCGCTCGTTCGTTCGATCGCATGTTCGTCCTACCTCCGGCAACACACGCCACTAGAAAGGTCACCCGCATGTCTCGAACCACCACCGCTGTCCGCCTGCTGGCGGCCACGGGTGCCCTCGCGCTGCTGCTCAGCGCGTGCGGCAGCTCGTCCGGCAGCACGAACGCCGAGTCCCCCAGCAGCAGCGGCTCCGCGGTCGCCGGGGCACCTTCGTGGTGCGGCTCCAAGCAGATCACGCTCGGCCTCACCGACGGCTTCGGCGGCAACAGCTGGCGCCTCGTCACCACGGCTGCGGCCAAGGACGAGATCTCCAAGTGCCCGAGCGTCACCGACTTCACCTACGCCGACGGTCAGGGCGACACCCAGAAGGCCATCTCCGACATCCAGGGTCTCGTCGCCAAGGGTGTCAACGCCCTCGTCGTCTTCCCGGACGCCGGGAACGCGATCCTCCCCGCGCTGCAGAGTGCCAAGCAGGCCGGCGTCACCACGGTCCCCTACCGGGTGAACCCCGGCGGCACCGACGGTCAGGACTACGACGTCTGGGTCGGCGCGGACTTCGTCACCGACGGCAAGAACTGGGGCAACTGGCTGCTCAAGAACCTGCCCGACGGCGGCAACATCCTCTTCCTGTCCGGGCCCGCGGGTAACAGCCAGGGCCTCGATGAGCTCAAGGGCCTGCAGTCGGTCCTCAACGACAAGTACAAGTTCATCGGCGCATCGCCGTTCGAGGTCACCAACTGGGATCCGGCGAAGACCCAGCAGGTGCTGAGCGCCGCGATCGCCAAGTACCCGAAGATCGACGCGATCGTCTCCGACTTCGGTCCGTCGCTGGTCGGCGCGCTGCCCGAGTTCGAGAAGAGCGGCCGGTCCATCCCGGCTCTCGTCACCTCCGACGGCAACGTCCTCTCGTGCTTCTACGAGCAGCACAAGGCGAAGAACCCCGATTTCAAGCTGTTCACCGTGGCGACGGGCAACGACAACGCGCGCCTGGCCGTCGACTGGGCCGTGGCCCTCGCGACGGGTGGCACCCCGCCGTCGACGAAGCAGTTCGAGGCGCCCGTGTTCGAGGACTCGGTCAGCGGCACGCCGCACCCCGTCACCTGCAAGAGCGATCTTCCCGGTGACATCTACCTCTCCGCCCAGATGTCGGGCGAGGAGCAGGCCAAGCTGCTCAAGTGATCCGGTGCCGGCCGGTCGAGCACGGCTCGACCGGCCGGCATCTCGCGTCCCATCCGCCTGAGCGTGATCGAGGTTGTGAACGTGGCTGACAGCACCACGACGGTCGTGGCCGAGTCGACGATGATCCTCACCGGGATCAGCAAGAACTACGACGGCGTCGCCGCGCTCTCTGACGTGTCGCTGGACATCCGGCCTGGTGAGGTGCACGCGCTCCTGGGCGAGAACGGCGCCGGGAAGTCGACGCTCATGGGCGTCGCCTCCGGGTCGACCGAGCCCGACACCGGCACCATCGTGATCCAGGGCCAGCCCGTCGACCGCCTCACGCCGCGTATGGCCGCCTCGCTGGGCATCGCGATGGTCCACCAGCACCCGGCGGTGCTCCCTGACATGACGGTTGCCGAGAACATCCGGGTCGCCGTTCCCGCGCCCTATCTCGGCGACGGCGACGAGCGCTTGCGCACGATGCGCGCGATGCTCGACGACGTCGGCTCGAGCGCGCACCTCGACGACCGTGTCGGCGCACTCAGCGTGGCGCAGCGCCATCTGCTCGAGCTCGCCAAGGCGCTCGTCGTCAAGCCGTCGCTGCTGATCCTCGACGAGCCGACCGCCCCGCTGGGTCCCGAATCGGTGAACCTGCTGTTCGAGCGGGTCCGGCGCGCAGCCGCGAGCGGCACCGCAGTCGTGTACATCACCCACCGCCTGGCCGAGGTCCGCGAGCTCGCGCAACGCGTCACCGTCCTGCGCGACGGCAAGGTGCGGGGAAGCGCCGAGGTCGTCAGCATCACCGACGACGAGCTGCTCGCGATGATCGTCGGGCGGCAGCTCGACTCGACCTTCCCGCCCAAGCACCAGCGGACCGAGGAGCCCGATCTGCTGCGGGTCGAGGGACTCAGCGGCCAGGGCTTCTCCGACGTCACGCTGTCCGCGCAGCGCGGTGAGATCGTCGGTGTATCGGGCATCGTCGGAAACGGTCAGAGCGCATTGCTCCGCGCTCTTGCGGGACTCGAGCCGTTCGAGGGCAGCGTGCGGATCGGCGCTTCGTCGCACTCGGCCCGGGATCTGCGGAGGTTCGCGGCCTACCTGCCTGCGGACCGGCACTCCGAGGGTCTGATGATGACCCTGTCCGTCCGTGAGAACGCCGCGGTCGCTGCGCTCAAGCGATTCAGCTCCGGTCCGTTCTTGAGCCGTCGCAAGGAGAACGTCCTGGTCGACCGCGAGCTCGCGGAGCTGGCGGTCAAGACAGCCTCATCGGAGATGGTCGTCTCTGCGCTGTCCGGCGGCAACCAGCAGAAGGTGGTGCTCGCCCGCGCCCTGCTCTCGCAGCCGGCGCTGCTGGTGGCCGACGAACCGACTCAAGGCGTCGACGTGGGTGCGCGCGCGGAGATCTACCGCATCCTGCGCGAGGTGTCCCAGAGCGGGGTTCCCGTGCTGGTGGCCTCCTCCGACGCCAAGGAGCTCGAGGGCCTCTGCGACCGGGTGGTCGTGATGTCCCGCGGCTCGATCGTCGACACCTTCGAGGGCGATGCGATTACCGAGGAGCGGTTGATCCATTCCGCCGTGCGCGCCACGGGCCACAGCAAGCAGGCGGCGGCCGCCCCGTCGACGTCCGCCTCGACGCGCGTGAGCCGGTTCCTCCAGGGCGACTACGCACCGGTGCTGATCCTGGCTCTGGTCATGCTGGCCCTCGGTGCCTACGTGTTCGCGCACAACTCGCGCTACCTGTCGCCGTTCAACATCACGTCGGTCATGACCTCCTGCGCGGCGCTGGGATTCATCGCGCTCGGTCAGACCGTCGCTCTGCTGACGGGGGGCATCGATCTCTCGGTCGGCCCGCTCGCCGGCTTCCTGGTCGTGATCGGCTCGTTCTTCCTCAATCCGGACAAGGCCTTCCCCGTGATGCTGGTGGGCCTTCTCCTCATGGCCGTAGCTGCGGCGGGCACCGGGGCAGTGAACGGAAGTCTCATCAGGTACGCGAAGTTCACACCCGTGGCCTCGACCCTTGCGGCCTACATCGCCCTGCAGGGACTCAGCTTCCTCCTGCGCGATGCGCCCGGCGGCAACATCTCCGCATCGGTGACCGGCCTGATCAAGACCAAGATCGGCCCGGTCCCCGTGGTCTTCATCGCCCTCGTGCTCGTCGCGGTGCTCATGGAGTACGCCCTGCGCTACAGCAGATGGGGACTGCGGCTGCGGGCGGTCGGCAGCGACGAGGAGTCGGCACGCCGCGTCGGCGTCAACGTGGACCGAACCGTGGTGCTCGGCTACGTCGCCACCTCGCTGTTCGTGTTCCTCGGGTCGATCGTGCTGCTCGCCCAGCTCGGAATCGGCGACCCAGCCCAAGGCGTCGGCTACACGCTGAGCAGCATCACCGCCGTGGTCCTGGGCGGCACGAGCCTGCTCGGCGGCCGCGGGACCTTTATCGGCACGCTGCTCGGCGCCGGCCTCATCGTCCAGGTCCTCAACGCGACTGTGTTCCTGAACCTCACCCAGTCCTGGCAGTACTTCTTCCAGGGCGCCCTGATCGTCGTCGCCGCCGTCATCTACAGCCAGGTGCGCGGTTCCCGCGCAGCTCGCTGACCGTTCCAGCAGATCCGAGGAGTTCAGGTGCGCGCAGCACGGTTCCACGGCAAGTCCGACATCCGTGTCGAGGACGTCGCCATCCCGCAGATCAAGGAGGCCGACGAGGTCCTCGTCGAAGTGCTCTGGTGCGGCATCTGCGGCACCGACCTGCACGAGTACATGGTCGGGCCCATCGTCACGCCGGTGAGCCCCCACCCCCTGACCGGGGTCACTCTTCCGCAGACGCTCGGACACGAGTTCTCGGCCCGCGTCGTCGAAGCCGGCGCCTCCGTCACCGACGTCAAGGTCGGCGATCGAGTCGCGATCATGCCGGCGATCGTGTGCGGCCGCTGCGAGTTCTGCCGCACCGGCAACGGGCACTTGTGCGTGCGCTTCGCCTGCACCGGGCTGTCGGCGGAGACCGGTGGGCTGGCGCAGTACGCCGTCCTCAAGGAGTACCAGGTCGCCACCCTGCCCGACGAGGTCTCCGACCTCGAGGGCGCTGTCGTGGAGCCGGCGAGCGTGGCGGCGTACGGCATCGATCGCGTCGGGGTGCGTGGCGGCGACGTCGTGCTCGTGACCGGTGCCGGACCCATCGGCGTGCTGTCGGCGCTGTACGCCGACGCGCTGGGGGCCTCGACGGTGATCATCGCTGAGCCCAACCCCAACCGCGCCGCGCTCGCGCGCGCGATGGACATCGGTCCGGTGCTGGACCCGACCGCGGAGAGCTTCCGAGGGACGGTCATGGAGCTCACCCGAGGTTCCGGCTGCGACATCGTGGCCGAGTGCTCCGGCTCGACTCCAGGCCTGACGACGGCGATGGACAGCGTGAAGACCCGGGGGAAGATCGTGCAGACCGGTCTGCACACCAAGCCTGCCACCATCGACGCGATGCGCTTGTCGGAGAAGGACATCAGTTATGTGGGCAGCTGGTGCTACCTCATCACCGACTGGCCGCGGATCATCCGCCTGATCGCCGCCGGGAAGTACCCCGTCGCCAAGGCCGTCACCGCGCAGATCAGCCTCGAAGAGGTCGTGCCCCAGGGTTTCGACGTGCTGGTCAACCCGACGGGCGACCAGCTCAAGGTGCTCGTGTCTCCCACCCTCGCCGCCTGATCCGCCATCGTCCCAGGAGGTATCCCGATGACCCTCGAGCTGCAGGCAGTCCACCACGTCGGGCTCGTCGTGAAGGATCTCGATCGGTCGATCTACTTCTACCACGACGTCCTCGGGCTCCCGTTCGCCAACGAGCCGACCCCCTGGTTCGACGGCCCGGAGCTGGAGAAGGGCGTCGGTGTGCCCGGCGCGACCCTGCGCCAGGTGTCGATGTGGGTGGGGCCGAACAGCACGATGGAGCTGATCGAGTACGGCAACCGCGAGCTGGACAACCCGGTGCCCCCGAACAACGCCCTCGCTGCAGCCCACGTGTGCTTCAAGGTCGCCGACATCAACGCCACCAAGGCTGAGCTCGAGAGCAGAGGTGTCGTGTTCTACAGCGACGTCAACGTCGTCGACTCAGGACCCCTGGCCGGCTGGCGCTGGTGCTACTTCAGCGACCCGGACGGACTCGCTCTGGAGCTGGTCGAGATCGCGTACTACCTCAAGGAGGAGCGCGAGGCCGCGGCCGCCGAGTACGTCCGAACGCGTGAGAGCCTGGCCGACATCGAGGCCCGGCTCCGCTGACCGTTCGACCCCGGACCGATCTACCCACAGCCCTTGGAGATGTGATGGTTTCCCCGACCTACGGGACGAACGCGGTCGACTGGGAGAACCGGCTCGACATGAGCCGGCTGCGCGGCGAACGTCTGGGCCGGCTCAAGGCGGAGCTCGAGCGATCGTCGCTGGGCGCACTGCTCACCTTCGACTTCCACAACATCCGCTACATGACGTCGACGCACATCGGCACGTGGGCGATGGACAAGATGATCCGGTTCGCCGTCCTGCCTCGCGGCGGCGACCCGGTCCTGTGGGACTTCGGCTCCGCCGCCCGCCACCACCAGCTCCAGGCTCCCTGGCTCGACGAGCCGCACGCCGCCGCCGGACGCGGCGACCACTACGGCAACCGTGCTGGAATCTCCACGCTGCGCGGCACGATCGGGGCCGGCGCGCGCCGCGCGGACGACGTGGCGGCCAAGGTGGTCGAGGTGCTGCGCGACTTCGGTCTCGAGGGTCAGCCCATCGGCATCGACATCGTCGAGCCCGACGTCCTCTTCGCGCTGCAGGCCGCGGGGGTCACGGTCGTCGACGGTCAGCAGTGCTTCCTCGCGGCACGGCGGATCAAGACCAAGGACGAGATCGGCCTGCTCACCCAGGCGGCGTCCATGGTCGACGCCGCCTACGAGGAGCTGTACGAGTTCCTGCGCCCGGGTGTTCGCGAGAACGAGTGCGTGGGCCTTGTGGCGAAGACGCTCTACGACCTGGGATCCGAGCACGTGGAGGGCGTCAACGCGATCTCGGGGGAGCGCTGCTCGCCCCACCCGCACGTCTACTCCGACCGGCTCATCCGCCCCGGCGACCCGGCCTTCTTCGACATCCTGCACAGCTTCATGGGATATCGGACCTGCTACTACCGCACGTTCGCCGTCGGGAGCGCCTCGCGAGCGCAGCGCGACGCCTACACGGTCTGCCGTGAGCTGATGGACCGCGCCATCGCCATCGTGAAGCCGGGTGTCACGACCGCGGACGTCGTGTCGCTGTGGCCGAAGGCCGAGGAGTTCGGCTTCGCCAACGAGGAGGCCGCGTTCGCCCTGCAGTACGGCCACGGTGTCGGCCTCTCGATCTGGGAGCGGCCGATCTTCTCCCGCTACACGTCCTTCGACGCGCCCGAGACCCTCGAGGAGGGCATGGTCTTCGCGCTCGAGACGTACTGGCCCGCGGCCGACGGCTGGGGTGCGGCCCGGATCGAGGAGGAGCTCGTCGTCACCGCCGACGGCTGCGAGGTGATCACGAAGTTCCCGGCCGAGGAGCTTCTGGTGGCGGGCAAGCGGTACTACACGACGAACGGCTACCTGCCCACGGAGAGGGACAGCCAGTCCCACCTCAACACCGAGGCCGGCGCCCAGGCCCCGCGACCGGCCGCGACGGTGCCGTCGCCCAACGGCGCCGCACCCTCCGCGACGAGCTGACGCTCCTGCGCACGTGGTCGGTGAGGGCGTGTCTACCCAGCATGCGGTGGGACCGTGCACCCGCACACACGTGGGCAACGGCGCGCGCTCACGCCATCGCCCCGCACCCACCGCTACCGCGCTCGACGTCCTAGGAGAAGACGATGTACCTCGGCAAGCGCTCCGGTCACCTCGCCTACTCGACGCTGGTGCACCCAGGTGACACCTGGGAGGAGATGCGCGACAGCCTGGAGACCTACGCGCCGGAGGTGAAGGCGCGGGTCGCACCGGACCAGCCGTACGCCGTGTCGCTGCGCATCTCCGCGGCCTCGGCCACGACCCTGACCGGCGACCCCGCAGAGCGAGCCCGACTCCGCCGCTGGCTGGACGAGCAGGACATGTACGTCTACACGGTCAACGCGTTCCCCTACGGCCCGTTCAAGAACCGCGTGGTGATGGAGAACGTCTACGAGCCCGACTGGGCGACGGACGATCGTGTTGTCTACACGTGCCAGGTCGCGGACATCGTGGCCGAGATCGCGCCGGACCACGTCTCGCCGTCGATCCAGACCGCCCCGCTCGCCTTCCGGCCGAAGGTGACCACGGAGCAGGACGTCGAGGTTCTCACCGAGAACCTGGCGGCCGTGGTGGCCCACCTGATCGCGCTGGAGTCCCGGACCGGACGCCGGGTGAAGCTGGCGCTCGAACCCGAACCGTTCTGCTTCCTCGAGACGACGGAGGAGACGGTTCGCTACTTCCAGGATCGCATCTACTCGCCGTCGGGTACGGCGCGGCTGGCCCGGCTCACAGGACTTCCGGCCTCGGAGGTCGCCGGGCTGTGGCGGCGGCACCTGGGCGTCGTCTTCGACATCTGCCACCAGTCCGTCCAGTTCGAGGACATCCCCGCGTCGCTCGAGCTGCTGTACGACGCCGGCGTGCCGATCTTCAAGCTGCAGGCGGCCGCTGCTCTCAAGGTTCCGCGGGTCGACGCGGCGGCCGTGGAGGCGCTGATGACGTTCACCGACACCATCTACCTGAGTCAGACCACCGAGCGCAGGGACGGGGAGCTCACCCGCTACCTGAACCTCATCGACGCCATCGACGCCTGGAAGGCCGACCCGACGGGTGAGCGTGAATGGCGTACGCACTTCCACGTGCCGGTGTTCCTCGACGACCTCGGTGCCTTCGGCACGACGCGTGACGGCGTCCAGGCCGCCCTGGAGGTCCATGCCAGGCGGCCGCTCTCCGACCACCTGGAGATCGAGACCTACACCTGGGACGTGCTCCCGGCCCACCTCAAGGACGGCGACATCACCGACTACGTGACACGAGAGCTGGAATTTCTGCGCGACACCCTGCGGGCTGTGCAGCCGGGAACGGACTGAGCGCGCATGAGGATCGCCGTGCTCGGGACCGGTGCGAACGGAGCGGGCATCGGCGCGGATCTGGCGGACGGCGGACTCGACGTCACGCTCATCGACCAGTGGCCCGAGAACGTTCAGGCGATCCGCAGCCAAGGCCTGCGCGTACAGATGCCCGGCTCCGACCGGGTCGTGCAGCTGCCGGCGCTCCATCTGTGCGACCTCGCGACCGTCCGGGAACCTTTCGATGCCGTGCTGCTCCTGATGAAGGCGTACGACACGCGCTGGGCATGCGAGCTCATCCGGCCCTATGTGACCGACGACGCCTACGTCGTGGGCGTCCAGAACGGCATGACGACCAGCGCGATCGTGGACGTGATGGGCGAGGGACGAGCGCTGGGCGCCGTGATCGAGCTGACGGCAGCGATGTACGAGCCCGGTCTCGTGGAGAGGCATTCGACCCGTGCGCGGACGTGGTTCGCTGTGGGGGCGCCGAAACCGCAGGCACGTCACCACGTGGCGTCGGCGGCGGCGCTCCTTCGTCACGCAGGCGTCGTGGAAGAGGTCGACGACATCGCATCACCGAAGTGGATGAAGCTGGTGCTCAACGCGGGAGAGCTGCTTCCGTCAGCCGTCTTGGACGTGTCGATCGCGGAGTGCGCACGGATCACGGGCATGCGTCAGGTGATGATCGACGCGGGGAACGAAGCTCTCGAGGTAGCGCGTCTGGACGGGTTGACCATCCGGCCCATCTTCGGCATGGACGGCGAGCGAGCCAACGATCCCGCTACGTACATGGAGGCGGTGCTCGACGAGCTGATGGCGCACTACGTCCTCGAGCACTCGAGATCCACGATCCTGCAGGACTGGATGAAGGGACGGCGCGCCGAGGTTCTGGACATCAACGGGCTGGTGGTGGAGGGGATGGAGCGCCACGGACGCTCGGCGCCGGTCAACAGCGCCTTCGTCGAGTTCGCTCTCGACATCGAGAGCGGTCGACGCCGCAGAGGGCTGCACAACCTCGCGCCTCTGCTCGAACGCATCAGCGAGCTGACCGCAGCACCGCGTGCTGCAGGCGCTGCTGGCGGCTCCCGGCACCGGTAACCCCGACAATGCCTGCAGCACGAGACGAACGAGGGGCGGCCCGGTGATCCGGACCGCCCCTCGCCGTCGTCCGCTTACTCGTCGTGCGCCTCGACGGCGCCGATCTCGTGGTCGGAGTACTGGTAGGGGTTGTCGAAGAGCTCGTCGGGCGCGAGCTCGGGGTTCATGCCGTTGACCCACTTCTCGTCGCCGAGCGACTGCTGCAGGTGGTCGACCGTCTGGCCCACGACCTCACGAGCCTTCTCCAGCTTGTCCGCTGCGCCCACGAGGTGCCCGTCGTGCTTGAGGACCTTGCCGTCGACCAGCACGGTGTGCACGTCGCCGCGGCCGGCCTGGTAGACGACGTGGCCGTAGGGGTTCAGCACAGGGAACATCGCCGGCGAGGCATCGTTCTTGATGAGCACGACGTCGGCCTTCTTGCCGACCTCGAGGCTGCCCACCTTGTCCGCGATCCCGAGCGCCTTGGCACCGCCGATCGTGGCCCACTCGACCACGGTCTCCGCACGCAGCGGGTGGTTGACGATCGTCTCGCCTGCCTCGTGCGCGGCCATGTGGACGCGGACGCGGTCGGCGTTGGCGGTGGAGCGCATGGCGTTGAACAGGTCGGCGCTCCACCACACGCTGGTGTCCATCGACAGCGACACGGGGACGCCGTACTTGCGCAGCTGCCAGGTGGGCGGGTAGCCCTGCCCGGCGCTGGACTCGCTCTCGGTGGAGACCGACGCGAATCCGCCCGAGGCCGCGATCTTGTGATAGCTGTCGGCGGAGAGCGTCGTGGAGTGCACGTAGATCTGGCCCGGCGTCATGAAGCCGTTGTCGTACATCAGGTTGATGCTCTCGTCCTTCGTGATCGCCCACACGCCGGCGTGGGTCGTCACGTTGACGCCGAGCTCGCGGGCCGCCTCGAAGGCGGCCTTCTCCGGGAAGGTCGGGTCGCCGGTGACGTCGAAGGCGAGCTGGAATCCGATGAGGTCCGACGAGCCGTGGATGCGGCGCTGGACGAAGTCGCGGAACTCCGGCGAGTTCGACCATTCCCACGGTCCCTGCTGGATGTTGCCGTACGCGAGCACGAAGCGGCCGGGGATCTCCTCGAGCGCGTCGAGCGCTGCGTCCGCGTGCTGCGTGGTCTGCAGGCCGTGCGACCAGTCGACCGAGGTCGTGACGCCGGCGTCGACCGCCTCGATGGCGCTCAGCAAGTTGCCGGCGTAGACGTCCTCGGGGCGGAAGGACTTGCCCCACTCGAGGTAGTACCAGACGAAGTACTGCGTGAGCGTCCAGTCGGCGCCATAGCCGCGCATCGCGGTCTGCCACATGTGCCTGTGCGTGTCGATCATGCCGGGCATGACGATGCCGCCGCGCGCGTCGACCTCGGCGGTGCCTTCGGGCACGGCGAGGCCGTGCCCGATCGCCTCGATGCGATCGCCGACGACGAGGACGTCGGCGTCGGTGAGCACGGTGCGGGCGGCGTCCATCGTGAGCACGGTTCCGCCACGGAGGACGACCGCAGGTGCGTCGGCGATCCGGGAGTCGGGGGACGAGGTCATCGCTCTCCTTCGAGCGGGCCGCCAGGGCGGCGGGGGAGGGTGGCTCGGCGCAGCGCCACGGTCGGCCGCGTCGCCGGGTGGACCCACCCTGAGCGGCACGCTCCGCGGCGTCAAGCGATTCGTGTGAAGTGACCCTGAAAACGTCCGGTACCTGCGCCGCACGACCGCGGGGCGCCTTCGTCGTCGGGCCGGACGGTCGTCAGGTGGGCCGGCGGGTCGCGCCGACGACCTTGGCGAGCGACTCGAGCTGCGCGGCGTCGCCCGCGGCGACGGCCTCGTGCAGGACGATCCACACCGCGACGACGTCGTCGGTGCCGCTGTTCTCGAGCCGGTGCGGCTCGGACGCGTCGAACGTGATCGTGTCGCCGGGTCCGACCGTCCACGTGTCGAACTTGTGGTGGAAGGTGAGCTCGCCCGACACGACGTAGGCGCACTCGAAGCCCTCGTGCTGGGAGAACTTGCCCGACTTCCCCGAGCTGCTGCCGGGACGGTAGGTGACCAGGATGAACTCGAGCCCCGGCGGCGCGGCGTGGCTCAGCTTCTCCCACGTGACACCGGATTCCAGCTCGATGGTCACTCGGTCACCGCGGGCGAGGACCGGTGAGCGAGGTGTCCTGTCGCGCGCGGCGCGGCCGGCACGACGACCGCGGGAGGCGCGCGCATCGGTCGCCGGGGAGGACGCCGGTGCGGCATCGTCGAACAGGTCGTCGAGAGTGAGGCCGAGCTCGTTGACCAGTCGGTAGAGCACGGCGACGGAGGCTCGGCAGCGTCCGTTCTCGACCTGCGACAGCATGCTCGCCGACACCCCGACACGGCTTCCGAGCTCGCGCAGCGAGAGCCCGAGCTCCTGCCGGCGGCGACGGAGCAGGGCGCCTGCGGCGGCCTCCATCGGTCCCTCCGGTACGACGACGGGTCGGGTGGTCGTCGTGCCGGACTGTACTCCACGGCCGTCAGCACGGCGTTCAATGCACGGGCGTCTCGTTAAGGACCGCTTGACGCTCGGGTCGGCCCTGCCTACTGTCGCCGGAGGCCGGCGGAGCGCTCGGCAGGCACCGACGGAGGACCAGATGGCGACGAGGAACGGCACCGCGGTGATCCTGGGAGGCACCTCCGGGATCGGCCGCGAGCTCGCGGCGCAGCTGGCTGCCGACGGCATGACGGTCGTGATCTCGGGCCGTGACGCCGCTCGCGCGCAGGCGGTCGCGGAGGAGATCGGGCCGTCGGTCTCGGGCATCGGGCTCGACCTCGCCGAGCCCGCGTCCGTGCTCGATGCGCTCGCCGGCGTCGGCCAGGTCGACGCCCTCGTGGTCGCCGCGATCGAGCGCGACGCCAACTCCGTGAAGGACTACGACGTCGAGGGCGCCACCCGCCTCGCGGTGCTCAAGCTCGTCGGCTACACCGAGGCGGTGCATGTCCTCGCGGACCGACTGACGCCGACGGCGTCCATCGTGCTGTTCGGCGGACTGGCGATGATGCGTCCCTACCCGGGTTCCACCACGGTCACGACCGTGAACGGCGGCGTGAGCGCGATGGTCCGCACGCTGGCCAGCGAGCTCGCGCCGGTGCGCGTCAACGCGGTGCACCCGGGCATCGTCGGCGACAGCCCCGCGTGGGAGGACAAGGACCTCTCCCCGGTGATCGCGCGGACGCCGATCGGTCGCACGGTCACGATGCAGGAGATCGTCGACGCGACGTTGTTCCTGCTCGACAACGGCGGCGTCAACGGGCAGAACCTCATGGTCGAGGGCGGCGTTCTCGTCCGCTGACCGCGGACGCACCGGAAGCGAGGACCGATGTACCACGTCACCCGTATCGACGAGACCGAGAACATCCTCCCCGCGGCGTACGCCGACCGCTCGCGCGGATTCTCCCGCCAGCAGCTCGTCGGGAAGCCGCAGGGCTCGCCGCACATGGGTCTCTACGTCTGCACCCTCGAGCCCGACGGCCATGTCGAGGCGGTCGTGCACTCCCACGAGATCAGCGTCTACGTGCTCAGCGGCGAGCTGATCCTCACCATGCTCGGTCAGTCGATCACGCTGCCGGCCGACCACTGCGCGGCTGTTCCCGTCGGCGTCACCTACGCGGTCCGCGCACCGGGCGGGCAGCCGGTGTCATGGCTGCTCATGTCCGCGCCCGCGCCGTTCGAGGACGACCGCCGCAAGGACACGTTCTTCACCGGTGAGCCGCTCGAGGACGCCGCGGTCGCGGCCGCCGACATCCGCGACCCGCGCAACCAGAGCTCGTTCCGCTTCGACGCGTCGTCGATGGATCTCGCCACCCTCGCCGTCGGCTCCAGGGTCGATGCCCCGCAGGTGTCGGCCAGCATGGCGACCGCGCTGCTCGCCTACAGCGGCATCGGCGTACGCATGCTCGTCGACCAGCGGCTCAAGGCCCAGCTCCACACCATGTTCATGGTGCAGTACCAGCCGACCGCGATCGCCCACCCGCACGACCATCCCTTCGAGGAGGCGTACGTGATGGTCGAGGGCGAGGTGCACGCCCTCGTCGAGGGGAACGAGCTCGTCCTGCGCCCCGGAGATGTGCTCTGGGCCGGCGTCGGGGCGGACCACGGCTTCCACAACCGTGGCAACGGCCTGGTGCGGTGGATCGAGACCCAGGCCCCGCAGCCTCCGGCCCAGCACTCCTACCGGTTCAACCGCGACTGGGAGTATCTGGAGAAGCTGCTCGACTCCGGCGAATGACGCCGGGCGCAGCGCGGGCCGGAGGTCGCGACGTGGAGACGCTCGAGGATCGCGCCCGGGAGGTGCTGGCTCCCGAGGTGTTCGCCTACTACGCCGCCGGCTCGGGCGAGCAGCGCACGCTCGCTGCGCAGACCGCCGCGTGGGACGACCTGCTCCTGCGTCCGCGCGTGCTGCGCGACGTCGGGAGCGTCACGACCGCGACGACGGTGCTCGGTACGCCGGTCTCCTCGCCGGTCCTGGTCGCGCCCGCCGCGCTGCACGGGCTCGCCCATCCCGACGGCGAGGCGGCGACCGCCGCCGGGACGCGCGACGCCGGGTCGCTGCTCGTGGTGTCGATGCGGGCGAGCCGTCCGGTCGAGCAGATCGCGGCGGCGGCCGGGGCGTGGTGGCAGCAGCTCTACGTCCTCGGCGACCGCGGCATCTCCGACGAGGTCGCACGCCGGGCGGCCGACGCCGGCGCGACGGCCCTCGTCGTCACCGTCGACGTCCCGTTCGTCGCGCACAAGCCGTCCGGACCTCTGCCTCCGCTCCCGCCCGAGTCCATCGTCGAGGCGCTCGCCGGCCGCGACCCAGCCGACCCCCGCATGCAGCAGGCGCCCGACCTCGGCGCCGCGGACCTCGCGCGGCTCAAGGAGCTCACCGGTCTGCCGATCGTCGCGAAGGGCGTGCTGCGCGACGTGGGGAGCGTCACGACCGCGACGACGGTGCTCGGTACGCCGGTCTCCTCGCCGGTCCT
>DASSQW010000084.1:0-6217 GCA_035702165.1 Candidatus Nanopelagicales bacterium | reverse complement strand
CTGGATCGTGCCGGTGAGCGCCGTCGCCGGCACGCCCTGCTCCTCGGCGACGAGCTGGTAGAGGAGCAGGAGGACCGCGGCAGGCGCGTTGATGGTCATCGACGTGGAGACCTCGCCCAGCGGGATCCCCCCGAACAGCACCCGCATGTCGTCGAGGGAGTCGATCGCGACACCGACCTTGCCGACCTCGCCCGAGGCCAGCTGGTGGTCGCTGTCGTAGCCCATCTGCGTCGGCAGGTCGAAGGCCACCGACAGGCCGGTCGTGCCCGCGGCGATCAGCTGGTGGTAGCGCGCGTTGCTCTCGGCCGCTGTCCCGAACCCGGCGTACTGGCGCATGGTCCACGGCTTGCCGGTGTACATCGACGGGTAGACGCCGCGGGTGAACGGGTACTGACCCGGCTCGCCCAGCGCGGTGGCGGGGTCGAAGCCCTCGAGGGATTCAGGCCCGTAGACCGGCTCGAAGGGAAGTCCGGACTCCGTGCTGCGGGCCATGGCTCGTCCTCTCGTGGGCGACAAGGGAACGCTAGCGGGGCCGCCCTGCCCCTGGCCGCCCCGGAGGCCGGGTGTGAGGGCGCGCACATGCCGTGGGGCGGGACGCACCGGGTGGCGGGATACCCTCGTCGCGTGCGCGCGACCCGTCGCGCGGTCGCCGGTGCTGCGGTCCTGGCGGCCGCCCTGCTCCCCCTGCCCGTCGCGGCCGTCGCGGCGCCCTCCGGCACCCGTGCACCGGCCGCGGTCATGGGCGATCCGGTCGGAGGCCCGGCGCTCGGATCGGCCGGCATCATCCTCAAGCCCGGCCCCGGCACCCAGCGACTGCCGGCGATCGACGCCGACGCATGGGTGCTGGCCGACATCACGACCGGGGAGGTGCTCGCGGCCAAGGCGCCGCACAAGAAGGTCCTGCCGGCGAGCACGCTCAAGACGCTCACCGCCGTCACGCTCATGCCCGTGCTGCCCAAGGACCAGGTCGTCACCATCAGCGACGCCGTCACGCACGCCGACGGCAGCCACGTCGGCCTCGTCAGCGGCGCGACGTACACGGTGTGGGATCTCTGGCACGGGCTGCTGCTCCCCAGCGGCAACGACGCCGCCGCAGCGCTCGCGGAGGCCAACGGCGGCATGACGCCCACCGTGCGCGCGATGCAGGCCAAGGCCATCGAGCTCGGCGCGCTCGACACGTCGGTGCACAACGACAGCGGCCTCGACAACCCCCGGCAGTTCACCAGCGCCTACGACATGGCCCTGTTCGCCCGCGCCGCGCTGTCGAACCCCGACTTCGCGACCGTGACCAAGACGATCAGCTACGACTTCCCCGGCAAGGGCGTCGCGCCCGGCGCGAGGCGGTCGACGTACAAGATCTACACGCAGAACCGCCTGCTGCTGCACGACTTCCCGGGCACCGTGGGCGGCAAGACCGGCTTCACGTCGCTCGCCCACCGCACCTTCTGGGGCGCCGCGGAGCGCGGCGGCCACACCCTCGTCGTCACGATCTTCCAGGTGCGCCAGCCCACCGAGCAGGCGGCCAAGGCGCTGCTCACGTGGGGCTTCGCCAACCGTACGAAGGTCACGCCGGTGGGCACCCTCGTGGCGCCGACCGAGCCCTCGGCCGACCCATCGACCAGCGCGTCGCCGGTGGCAGCAGCGGGCGCCGGCCCCGAGGGCACCTCCGCGATCGGCGCGGGGAGCACCGCGGTGTCGCTCGGCAGCACCGCGCGGATGCTGCTCGTCCCGCTGCTCGTCGTCGTCGTGATCGCGGCCATCGTGTGGTGGCTGCTGCGCCGCCGCGGCCGCAACGACTCCGTCGGCCCCGTCCTGCTCACCGCCCCCGCACCAGACTCGACACCTGTGGTCGTCCTGCCGGTGGTCTCCCCCGACGACACCGCACCGGTCCCCGTCATCCGCAGCGGTACGCCGCCCCCGGCGCAGCCCGTCGCACCCGTCGCACCGTCCGAAGCCGCCGACGCGCCCGATGCGGAGCCGGCACCCGCCGAGCCGTCGCCGTCACCCGCGCCGCAGCCGCGGCCGCGCCCCGAGCCCGGCGGCAACGTCCGCATCGTCCGCCCCGGCGGCGACACCACCCGTTGATGTGTGCTGAGGCGCCGGTCTACCGGCGCCTCAGCACATATCAACGGAGGGGGAAGGCCCTCCTCGGGTGCCAGACGCCGGACTCGTGGGTGTAGAGCAGGATCTCGCCGACCACGAAGTCGGCGGCGTACGACGCCAGCTCGCGCTCGGCACGGTCCAGGAGGTCGTCGGGCAGGTCGTGCGCCACGGTGACGTGCGGGTGGTACGGGTGGTCGAGCGCGCGGTGCAGCGGGCCGCTGCGGACCGCGGCCTCGAGCGACTCGCAGCCGCTGATGCCCGCGGTCAGCGCCACGAAGACGACGGGCGACACGGGGCGGAAGGTCGCCGTGCCCCGGAGCCGTACGGCGAAGGGCTCGACGGAGGCCGCGGCAGCGGCCAGATGCTGCTCGACCTCGTCGAGCGCGGCGCTCTCGACCGGGGTCGGGGGCAGCAGCGTGACGTGCGCGGGGATGGCCCCCGCCTGCGGGTCGCCGAGCTCGGCGCGCCAGCGCTCGAGCTCCGCGGCCCACGGGTCGGGGACGGCGACGGCGACCCCGATGAGCGACGTCACCCGAGACCGGTCGGCACCAGGCCGAGGCGGTCGTACGCCGAGGCGAGCGTGCCCGCCGCGACCCCGCGCGCCTTGGTCGCGCCCGCGTCCATCAGGCGGTGGAGCTCCGCGGGGTCGCCCATGAGCTCGCCCACGCGGGCCGCGAACGGTTCCGCGAAGGCCACCACGGCGTCGGCGGTGTCGACCTTGAGGGCGCCGTAGCCCTTGCCGTCGTAGTCCTTCGCCACGGCGTCGACGTCGCGGTCGGTGAACGTGGCGAGGATCGTGAGCAAGTTGGAGACGCCGGGCTTGGCCGCGGGGTCGAACCGGATCTCGGTCTCGCTGTCGGTGACCGCGGAGCGGATGCGCTTGGCGATGACCTTGGTGTCGTCGAGCAGGAACACGGCACCGTTCGGGAGCGACTTGCTCATCTTCGCGGTGGGGTCCTGCAGGTCGACGATCTTCGCGGTGTCCTTCACGATCACCGGCTTGGGCACGGTGAAGGTCTGCCCGTAGCGCGAGTTGAACCGCTGGGCCAGGTCGCGGGTGAGCTCGAGGTGCTGGCGCTGGTCCTCGCCGACCGGGACCGACTCGGCCTGGTAGAGCAGGATGTCGGCCACCTGCAGGACCGGGTAGGTGAACAGGCCGACCGAGGCGTGGTCGGAGCCGCCGCGGGCGGACTTGTCCTTGAACTGCGTCATGCGCGATGCCTCGCCGAACCCGGTGAGGCACTGCATCACCCAGCCGAGCTGCGCGTGCTGCGGCACGTGGCTCTGGACGAACAGCGTCGACCGCGCGGGATCGACACCGGCAGCGAGCAGCTGGGCGTAGGCGAGCAGCGTGTTGTGCCGCAGCGCGACCGGGTCCTGCTCGACGGTGATCGCGTGCAGGTCGACCACCATGTAGAAGGCGTCGTGGTCGTCCTGGAGCGAGACCCAGTGCCGGACGGCGCCGAGGTAGTTCCCGAGCTGGAAGGACCCGGCGGTCGGCTGGATCCCGGACAGGGCGCGTGGGGCGGTCATGCCGGGGATTCTCCCATCGCGTCCCCGTCGTCCGACGACCCGGTTACGGCGCCGCGGGCGACCCGGATGCGCGAGGCGCGGCGGCCGTCGAGCTCGGTGACCGTGAGGGTGTGGCCGTCGACAGCGACGGACTCGCCGACCACGGGCAGCCGGCCGAGCTCGGCGACCACGAATCCGGCCACCGTCTCGTAGGGCCCCTCGGGCAGCTCGAAGCCGACCTCGTCGGCGAAGTCCTCCAGGTTGAGCAGGCCGTCGACCTCCACCTCGCCGTGCGCGCTGCGGTCGACCCGCTCCTCGACGTCGTACTCGTCGCGGATGTCGCCCACCAGCTCCTCGACGAGGTCCTCGAGCGTCACGATGCCGTCGGTGCCGCCGTACTCGTCGACGACGATCGCGAGGTGGACACCGGCGGCGCGCATCTCGAACATCGCCGGCAGGACGCGCTTGCTGCCCGGCATGAACAGCACCTCCCGGACGAGGTCCTCGAGCCGGATCCCGCGGTCGGCGACGTCGGGCGCGAGGATGTCGCGGATGTGCACGAAGCCCAGGACGTCGTCCTGCGAGCCGCGGAAGACCGGGTAGCGCGAGTGCGGCAGGTCGGCGACGACACGCGCCGCCTTGTACGCCGGCAGCGTGGAGTCGAGGAAGTCGACCTCCGTCCGCGGCACCATCACCTCGCGCAGCTCGCGCTCGCCGGCGTCGAAGACGTCGTCGATCAGCTCGCGCTCCTGCGGCGTGAGCGTCGCCTGCACGGCGACCATGCCGCGCAGCTCCTCCTCGGTGATGACCTCCTTGTTGGCCCGCGGGTCGCCGCCGAGCAGCCGCACCATCACGTCGGTCGACGCCGAGAGCAGCCAGATGAACGGGCGGGTGATCCGGGCCAGCGAGTCGACCAGGCCGGCGACCGCGACCGAGATCGCCTCGGCGCGCTGCAGGCCGATGCGCTTGGGGGTCAGCTCGCCGAGGACCAGGGAGATGTACACGAGCAGGATCGTCACGAGCAGGAAGGCGACGGTGTCGGCCGCGCCCTGCGAGAGCCCGAGGCCGACCAGCAGGGGCGCCACCTGCGGCGACATCTGCGAGGCGCCGAAGCCGGCCGACAGGAAGGCCGCCATCGTGACGGCGAGCTGGACGGCGGCGAGGAACCGGTTCGGGTCGTGCACGAGCCGAGCGAGCCGCTCGCCCTTGCGGCCGCGCTCTGCGGCCAGACGCTGCACCTGGCTCTCCCGGAGGGAGACCAGCGCGATCTCGGCCGCGGCGAAGAACCCGCCGAGCAGCGTGAAGACGAGCACGACGAGCAGGTTCACCAGGAAGTCGTTCATGACCGGCGTCCCCGTGGCTGCATGGACCGATCCTAGGGATGCGCGGGCCGCCCGGGGCGTGCGCGCCACCGGGCTGCCGCACGGGTACGGTCGGGAGCGATGAGCAGCACGAGCAACCCCCGCGGCCGGCTCGACGCCGACTACCGCGCCCGCTCCTGGCAGCGGATGCGCGAGGGCGTCGACGTCCTCGTCGTGGGCGGCGGCGTGACGGGCTGCGGCGTGGCCCTCGACGCCGCCCTGCGCGGCCTCAGCGTCGGCCTCGTGGAGCAGCGCGACTTCGCCGCGGGCACCTCGAGCCGCTCGAGCAAGCTCGTCCACGGCGGGCTGCGCTACCTCGAGCAGCTCAACGTCGCCCTCGTGCGCGAAGCCCTGCGCGAGCGGGCCCTCCTGCTCGACCGGCTGGCCCCGCACCTGGTGCGCCCGCTGCCGTTCCTCTACCCGCTGGCGCACCGGATCTGGGAGCGGCCCTACGTCGGCGCCGGTCTCACCCTCTACGACACCCTCGGCGGCCTGCAGCCCTCGGTGCCGCGGCACAGCCACCTGTCCAAGGCAGCCGCGCTGCGCGCGTTCCCGTCCCTGCGGCCCGAGACGGTCGCCGGTGCGATCCGCTACCACGACGCCCAGGTCGACGACGCCCGCCACACCCTCGAGCTCGCGCGCACCGCGGCCGCGCACGGCGCCTCGCTCGTGTCGGCGGCCCGTGTCACCGAGATCGTCCGCGAGGGCGACCGCGTGGTGGGCGCGCGCGTCACCGACGCCACCACCGGCGAGAGCCACGAGCTCCCCGCCCGTGTCGTGGTCAACGCCACCGGCGTCTGGGCCGGACTCACCGAGGAGCTCGCCGGGGTCGAGCAGCCGCTGCGCATGCGGCCGAGCAAGGGCGTGCACATCGTCGTGCCGGGCGACCGCATCGACGCATCGCTCGCGCTCATCACCAAGACGAGGACGTCGGTGCTGTTCGTGCTGCCGTGGGGGCGATCCTGGGTGATCGGCACGACCGACACCGCGTGGCACCACGACCTCGCGCACCCGTCGGCGACGCACGCCGACCTCGCCTACCTGCTCGAGCAGGCCAACGCCGTGCTCACCTCCGAGCTCGACGAGACCGACGTCATCGGTCTGTACGCCGGCCTGCGCCCGCTGGTCGACACCGAAGGGCTCTCGGAGTCGGAGATCTCCCGCGAGCACACGGTCCGACGCGCGCTGCCCGGTCTCGTCACGGTCGCGGGCGGCAAGTACACGACGTACCGGGTGATGGC
>DASSQW010000083.1:0-2866 GCA_035702165.1 Candidatus Nanopelagicales bacterium | reverse complement strand
CCTCGGCTTCCTGCCCGACGTCGAGACCCTCATGTCGCTGACGCCGGCCTCGCGCCAGACGATGCTCTTCTCGGCCACCATGCCGGGCGCCATCGTCGCCCTCGCGCGCCGCTACATGTCCCAGCCCACGCACATCCGCGCGATGGGCGACGAGAACGAGAACGCCCACACCGTCAAGGCGGTCGAGCAGTTCGTCTACCGCGCGCACGCCATGGACAAGGTCGAGATGCTCTCGCGCATGCTGCAGGCCAACGGCCGCGGCCTGACGATCATCTTCAGCCGCACGAAGCGCACCGCCGCCAAGGTGGCCGAGGAGCTCGTCGAGCGGGGCTTCGCCGCGGCCGCGATCCACGGCGACCTCGGTCAGGGCGCGCGCGAGCAGGCCTTGCGCGCGTTCCGCAACGGCAAGGTCGACATCCTCGTGGCCACCGACGTCGCCGCGCGCGGCATCGACGTCGAGAACGTCACGCACGTCATCAACTACCAGTGCCCCGAGGACGAGAAGACCTACCTGCACCGCATCGGCCGCACGGCGCGCGCCGGCAACACCGGTGTCGCCGTGACGTTCGTCGACTGGGACGACCTGCACCGCTGGGCGCTGATCAACAAGACGCTCGACCTCGGCATCCCCGAGCCGCAGGAGACCTACTCGAGCTCCGAGCACCTCTACACCGACCTCGACATCCCGGCCGACGCCAAGGGCCGGCTGCGCCGCTCCGAGCAGAAGCTCGCAGGCCTCGGCGCCGAGGAGATCGAGGACCTCGGTGAGACCGGCAAGCGCCACGGGCGCGGGACCAATGGCTCGGGCCACGGCACGGGCCATGGCGCAGGCCGTGGCGACGGCGCCGGGCGGGGACGCTCGCGGTCCGACCGTGGCCGGGACGGGGACACCGCCGAGGCGGGCACCACCCCCTCGGAGGACGGCGAGAGCCGCCCCCGTCGCAGCCGCAACCGCCGACGTACGCGTGGTGCCGGGGCGGCCGCCGCCGGCGCAGCGGGTGCCGCCTCGGCCTCAGGCGAGGACTCCCCTGCCACGTCCGAGGCAGCAGCGACCGACGGCGAGGGTGGCTCCCGTCGGCCGCGGCGCCGTCGTCGCGGTGGCGCCGGGCGAGACGGAGCAGCCGCGCGTGAGGGCGCGACCGCGTCCACCGCGCCCGCAGCGGAGTGACCTGCACGCACTGACACCTAGAGCACGCGTACGGCCGGGCCCCTGGTGGGACCCGGCCGTACGCGTACGCCCTCGACGCGCGCCGGTCCGAGTGGCCGGACCGAAGGAGACAACGCCGCCTCCAGGGCGGTTTGGCGCGATCGCTCCGGTTGATCCGACCGGACCCCGCCGTCAGGGCGCCCCGGTGTGCCGACGGCCGGGCCCCTGGTGGGACCCGGCCGTGCGCGTACGCCCTCGTGGGGCGGGGGAGATCAGGCGTCGATCGTCGCGGTGTCGATGACGAAGCGGTAGCGCACGTCGCCGGCGACCACGCGGTCGTATGCCGCGTCGACCTCGTCGGCCGAGATCTTCTCGATCGTCGCGCCGATGCCGTGCTCGGCGCAGAACTCGAGCATCTCCGCGGTGGCGGGGATGCCACCGATGTTCGAGCCGGCCACGACGCGGCTGCCGCCGACGACGGCCCCGGGCGCGAAGTCGTAGTTGCCCGTGGGCAGGCCGACGTTGGCGATGACGCCCAGCGGACGCAGCAGGCCGATGTAGGTCTGCATCGGCAGGTCGGCGCTCACCGTGTTGATGATGAGGTCGAACGTGCCCTTGAGGCCCTGCAGCACGCCCTCGTCACCGGTGGCGTAGTAGTTCGTCGCGCCCAGGGCCTCACCGTCGCTCTTCTTGGCGTCGGTGCGGCTCAACACGCTGACCTCGGCGCCCATGGCGGCGGCGAGCTTGACGGCCATGTGGCCCAGGCCGCCGAGGCCGATGACGGCGACCTTCTTGCCGGGACCGGCGCCCCAGCGCTTGAGCGGCGAGTAGACCGTGATGCCGGCGCAGAGCAGCGGGGCGGCGACGTCGAGCTCGATGCCGTCGGGGATCGCCACGGCGAAGCGCTCGGAGACGACGACCTGCTGGGCGTAGCCGCCCTTGGTCGGCTCACCGTCGTAGCCCTTGCCGTTGTAGGTCATGACGGCGCCCTTGGTGCAGAACTGCTCCTCGCCGTTCTTGCAGAACTCGCACTCGCCGCACGAGTCGACCATGCAGCCGACGCCGACGCGGTCGCCGACCTTGTACTTGGTGACGCCGTCACCGACGGCCGACAC
Organism: Candidatus Nanopelagicales bacterium; assembly: GCA_035702165.1. Classification (GTDB taxonomy): domain Bacteria; phylum Actinomycetota; class Actinomycetes; order S36-B12; family CAIYMF01; genus Longivirga. Next base: position 604 of record DASSQW010000083.1, on the reverse strand, counting down.
GACACCGGCGATCTCGTGCCCGGGGACCATGGGGAAGATCGCGCTGCCCCACTCCTCGCGGACCTGGTGGATGTCGCTGTGGCAGATGCCGGCGAACTTGATGTCGATGAGGACGTCGTCGTCGCGCAGGTCGCGGTGCTCGACGGTCCGGGCCTCGAAGGGGGCTCCGGCGCTCGGTGCGACCAGTGCAGGCGTGGAAATCAAGAGGATGTCTCCTTCGTGGTGGATTGGCGACGCTCTCAGGTGCAGCGCCTCGCCACCACGGTTCATTCCCGCGTCGGAGATTTCCCCGAGGTCACGGTCCAGGGACCGCCGACGGCCTCAGAGCCGCACGAGCAGGGACGCCGCCACGTCGCGGTAGGCCTGGGCGCCCTTGGACGAGCGTGCGGTCGCGAGGATCGACCGCCCGACGGCAGGGGCCTCCGCGAAGCGCACCGTCTTGGGGATCGGCGGCTCGAGGACCGGCAGGTCGTAGCGCTCCCCCACGTCGGCGAGCACCTCGCGCGCGTGGTTGCTGCGCCCGTCGAAGAGCGTCGGCAGGATGCCCCAGACCTCGAGGTCGCGGTTGAGGATCTTCTGCACGTCGGCGACGGTGTCGAGCAGC
>DASSQW010000082.1:0-2268 GCA_035702165.1 Candidatus Nanopelagicales bacterium | reverse complement strand
TGGGGCGCCCGGCGCACCTGGTTCCTCACCAACGGGTCGAGCCAGGGCAACCTCGTCGCCGGGCTCGCGATCGCCGGGCTCGGCGGCTCGCTCGTCGCACAGCGCAGCGTGCACTCGTCGGTCGTCGATGCGCTCGCGATGTCGGGACTCGAGGCCACGTTCGTCGCACCTGACATCGACACGAGCCTCGGCATCCTGCACACCCTCACCCCGGAGGCGCTCGAGGCGGCGCTCGTCGCCACGCCCGACGCGGCGGCCGCGATCGTCGTGACGCCGTCGTACTTCGGGGCCTGCGCCGACGTCGAGGCCCTCGTCGCGGTCGCGCATGCGCACGACGTCGCTCTCGTGGTCGACGAGGCGTGGGGCGCGCACCTCGGCTTCCACCCCGACCTGCCCACCAACGCGGCGCGCCTCGGCGCCGACCTCGTCGTGTCGTCGATGCACAAGCTCGGCGGCTCGCTCGGCCAGACCGCGCTGATCCACCTGGGCCACGGCCCGTACGCCGACCGGCTCGAGCCGCTCGTCGACCGCGCCATGCGCTCGATGCGCTCGACCTCGGAGTCGACGTTGCTGCTCGCGTCGCTCGATCTCGCCCGTCGGCAGCTCGGCGCGCGCGGCACCGAGACGATCGGGCGGAGCCTGGAGTCGGTGCAGCGGCTGCGCGACCGCATCACCGCCGACGGCCGCTTCCGCGACGCGACGCCGCGCCTGCGCGAGTACCCGTCGGTGGTCGACATCGATCCCCTGCGTGTCGTGATCGACACCCGAGCCGGCGGCATCAGCGGCAACGAGGCGCGCCGTCTGCTCTTCCACGATCTCGGCCATCACCTCGAGCTGTCGACCGACGACGTCGTCGTCTGCATCGTGGGCGCCGGCGTCGAGCCCGACGCCGACGCTTTCGCCGACGCCCTCCTCCGACTGCCGCAGGGGTCCACGGCGCACCGCGAGGTGTCCAGCCCTCCGCCTGCCGGCCCGCGCCGGACGACCGTGCGCGAGGCCTGGTTCGCCGACGCCGAGGTCGTCCCTGTCGCCGAGGCGATCGGGCGCGTGTCGGCCGACAGCGTGGCGGCGTACCCCCCGGGCATCCCGAACCTCATGCCGGGCGAGGTGATCACCGCCGAGAACCTCACGTTCCTGCGAGAGACCGCCACGGCGCCGTTCGGTCATGTGCGTGGCGCGTTCGTCCCGGATCTGTCGCTCGTGCGCGTGGTGCGCAGCGCGTAGACCGCGGGCTCGACCCGGGCGGCGGATACCCTGCGCCGCATGGCAGCTCCCTTCTCGCTCGCAGGTCGATCGGCACTCGTCACCGGCGTCGGTGCGCCCGACGGCATCGGGTTCGCGACGGCCAGGCTGCTCGGCCGGCTCGGCGCAGCCGTGGTGGTGAGCGCGACGTCCGAGCGCGCGCACCAGCGCGCGAGCGAGCTCGTCGCCGACGGCATCGACGCGCGTGCGGTGCTCGGCGACCTCACCGATCCCGAGGGCGCGCAGCAACTCGTCGACGCGACGATCGGGCACCTCGGCCGGCTCGACGTCCTGGTCAACAACGCCGGCATGGTGCAGACCGGCGTATCGATAGCCAGCGGCACCCTGGTCGACCAGCCGCTGGAGTCGTGGCTGCGCCAGCTCGACATCACGCTGATGACCGCCGTGCACCTGACACGCGCCGCGCTGCCGGTGATGCGCAGCCAGCGGCACGGCCGCGTGGTCATGGTGTCCAGCGTCACCGGGCCGATGGTGTCGGCGTCGGGCAGCAGCGCCTACGCGACGGCGAAGGCCGGCATCGACGGGCTGGTGCGCACGCTGGCGATCGAGGAAGGGCCGCACGGGATCACCTGCAACGCGGTCAACCCCGGCTGGATCGCCACGGGTTCCTCGGAGCCCGACGAGCTCGTCGCCGGCACCTTCACGCCGATCGGCCGGTGCGGCACGCCGGACGAGGTCGCGGCGGTCATCGCGTTCCTCGCGAGCGACGAGGCGTCCTACGTGACCGGTCAGCCCTTCGTCGTCGACGGAGGCAACATCGTCCAGGAGCACAAGGGCCCCTGACCGCCTCGCTCTGGATGCCTCAGAGGCACGTCGACGTGCCTCTCACCCATCCAGAGCGGAGCCGATCTCGTCGGCGACGGAGAGGATCGACTCGACGTCCTCGGTGCGCGTCCGGTAGTTCACGATGCACGGACGCAGGCAGGCCGTGCCGTCGATGACCGCGCTCGTGACGTACACCCGCCCGTCGACCTGCATCTCTCGTGCGAGCCGCATGTTGTGCGC
>DASSQW010000081.1:0-6876 GCA_035702165.1 Candidatus Nanopelagicales bacterium | reverse complement strand
CGTGGTGGTCGGCTACACCGCGGGCACGCGCCAGCCCGACGGCACCTACATCGTGCGCGGCAGCGACGCGCACGCCTGGCCCGAGGTGTACTTCAGCGGCATCGGCTGGCAGCGCTTCGAGCCGACCCCGGCCTCGGGTGGCGCGAACATCCGGTCGGAGACGCAGCCCGATCCCGGGACGACGTCGTCGAGCACCGCCTCGTCGGGCGCCGGCGGGGCGAGCCCCAGCATCAAGAAGATCAAGGACGAGCGCGACCCCAGCGGCTCGGCAGTCGACGGCACCGACGCGAGCAGCGGCACGAGCGCCGACACCTGGCGGGTGCGCGGCCTGCTCGCGTTCCTCGTGGTGGCGGCCCTGCTCGCGCTGGTGCCGGCCGCGTGGCGCGTCGTACGCCGTCGACGCCGGCTCTCCGAGCAGGCAGCGGTCGAGGACATGTGGGAGGAGCTGCGCGACACCGCGCGCGACCTCGGCATCCCGTGGTCGATGGCGCAGACGCCGCGCCAGGCGGTCGCGGCGGTGTCCGAGCACGAGCACCTGCGCGGCGAGGCGCGCGACGCGCTGGTCCGCGTCGGGCGGGCCACCGAGCGCTCGCGGTACGCCGCCACCCCGCCACCGACCGTCGGCCTCGCCGACGACGTCACCACCGTGCGTGCGGCGCTGCTGCGCCGGGCCGACCGCGGCGTGAAGTGGCGCGCGCGGCTGCTGCCCGCGTCGCTGCGCGACCGCCGCCGCTGATCACCCCGTCCATGCGTGATCCGCGGACTCTCTACGGTCCGCTTATCACGCGTCGACGGCCGGGCACGGGAACGGCCGCGGACCCGGAGGTCTGCGGCCGTCGTGGCGGAGCGGGAGCCCTTAGAGCTCGCCACCCTCGCGACGCTTGCGGAACCGCTCCTCGGCCTTGTCCATGAAGCCGGCCTTCTTGGCGGGGGCGGGCTTGGCGGCCGACGGGGCCGCGGCTTCGGCGGCGGGGGCGCGCAGGCCGCGGATGACGAGGAACGTCCCGACGAGCATGAGGACGAATCCGAGGACGCCGATCGCGACGATGCTGGTGGCCGCTCCGGCGACGAGCGCGGCGACGCCCGCGAGGGCGGCCAGCACGCCGACGACGGCGGAACGACGGGCACCCGGCTTGGAGCCGGACGAACGCAGGCTGGAGGCGAACTTCGGGTCCTCTGCATAGAGGGCCCGCTCCATCTGCTCGAGCAGTCGCTGCTCGTGCTCGGAGAGCGGCACGGGGGCCTCCTTGCATCTTCGACCCCGGGCGGCTGCTCGCGGTCGTTCGTCGTCAGTCCGAGGATAAGCAGACATCGGCCCCGAGGAAACCCGGACACCCGAGGAAGGTGGCCTGGGACCGTGACGAATTCTCGAACTCTCCCTGGAGTGATCGGTCGCCGGGGCCCCTGTCTGGAGGGACCGACCCGGTGACGGGTCGCTCCCCTGTCCAACGGACGGTAGGCCCTTTCGGTTCCCAGCGCCCCCCATCCACCCGGATCTGCCCACTGTCGGGCCCCTTCGCCGCCCCGAGAGCGCCCGGACAGGGCCGCACGGTGGGCAGATCGAGGTGAGGGCCGGGGCTAGGTGGGGCGAGGGGCGGCGGGCTGCCCGCCGTAGCCGTCGTCGCCGCCGGTGCCGAGCAGCCGGGCCGGCAGCACCGACCCGCGGCCGAACCGGGCGCTCGCGCGGTCGACGGCCTGCTCGGCCTCCCGCCACCCGAGCTCGGGCTCGTCGATCAGCATCTGGCGAGGCGCGTCGTCGGCGTCGACGATCCCCTCGGCCCGCACCCCGACCAGCCGGATCCGGGCCCGCTGCAGACCGAGGGCGTCGTAGAGGGCGACGGCGGTCGCGTAGATCTCGCGGCCGACGTCGGTGGCCGAGCGCAGCGTGCGGGACCGGGTGATGGTGCTGAAGTCGGCGAACCGGACCTTGATGACGACCGTGCGCCCGGCGTATCCCTGTGCCCGCAGCCGGGACGCGACCTTCTCCGAGAGGCGCAGCAGCTCGCGGCGGATCACCTCGGGGTCGTCGACGTCGCGCGGGAAGGTCTCCTCGTTGCCGACGCTCTTCTCCGGCGCGGGCGGGGTGACGTGGCGCGGGTCGCGGCCCCACGACAGGTCGTGCAGGTGCTGTCCCGACGCCGGGCCCAGGGCGCGGACCAGGGTGTCGAGCGGGGTGTGGGCGATGTCGCCGACGGTGTTCAGGCCGAGGCGGACGAGCACCTCCTCGGTCTTCTCGCCCACGCCCCACAGCGCGCCGACGGGCAGCGGATGCAGGAAGGCGATGACGCGGTCGGCCGGGACGACGAGCAGGCCGTCGGGCTTGGCGCGGGTGGAGGCGAGCTTCGCCACGAACTTGGTCGGGGCGACGCCGACGGTGCAGGTGATCCCCTGCTCGTCGTGGACCCGGGCGCGGATCTGCTCGGCGATGATCGCGGGCGGGCCGAGGCGGCGTACGGCGCCGGACACGTCGAGGAAGGCCTCGTCGAGGCTCAGCGGCTCGACGAGCGGGGTGATGTCGCGGAACACGGCCATCACGCCGGCCGAGACCTCGGAGTAGAGGGCGAAGTCCGGCGGCAGGATCACGACATCGGGGCACAGGCGCTTCGCGCGCGACATCGGCATCGCGGAGTGGATGCCGTACGTGCGGGCCTCGTAGGTCGCCGCGGTGACGACCCCGCGCGAGCCGTCGCCGCCGACGATGACGGGGAGGCCGACGAGGTCGGGGCGGCTGCGCAGCTCGCAGGAGGCGAAGAACGCGTCCATGTCGACGTGCAGGACCGGGCAGCCGTCGTCGTCGCGGCGGCCGTCCGGGCGGGCGTGCGCGGCGGAGACGTCGGACTGCGTCACCCGTGCCCCGCGCGTGATCTGGCTGCGGCTCACCGACGTCCACCTCCTCCCCGGCGCTCGTGCACTCCCCCATCCTCCGCCCTGACCGGCGGGAACCGGGTCGGATGCGACCTTCCCGGGGCGGGCAGCTCGCATCCGACCCCGATCACGCGGGCTCTCACCACCCGGAGCTGCCGGGGCTGGAGTGCCAGAGCTTGCTGGGCGGCTTCTTGTCCTTGTGCTGCTCCTGCGCCGCGGCTGCCTGGCTGCGGGTGTCGGCGGCGTCGACCCCCTGGGGCTTGATGTCGGCGTACGGCGACTGCTGGAAGCCGCTCGCGTGCACGAGGATGCGGCGGACGCGCTGCTCGGGAGTCTCGCCCTCGACCTCCACCACCTGCTCCGCCGGCGTCGAGGACCAGCCCTCGCCCGGGCGCTCCTGGACGCCCTGGCCCGCAGCGCGCGCGGCAGCGGCGAGGTCGGAGCCGCGGTGCCCCATGCCCCCGGCCCGCGACCAGGTGGCCGCAGGCTCCGCGTCGCCCTCGACCGGCAGGCTGTGGCCGCCGTAGGAGAAGCCCTGCGCCGCTGCGGGGATCTCGGCCATCACCGGCCGGGTCGAGCGGCTCGCCGCGTGGCCGGCCACCGCGCCGTCGTCGCCCACCGCGGTCGTGCCGGTGGGGACGGCGAGCAGGTCGCGGACCGCCTCGACGCCGCCGCGCCGCCACACGTCGTGGACGACGCCGAGCTCCCACGCCCCGGTGGCCCGGATGGAGATGCCGCGCGGGCCGGTGCGCCGGATGACGCCGCGCACCATCAGCAACCAGGAGCCGAAGACGGTGGCGGCGTAAGGACCCTGGACGTCCTCGAAGAAGGTGGCGTCGACCGGGCCGGTGGAGTCGTCGAGGGTGAGGAACACGACGCGGCGGCCCGAGCGCACCGGCGGGGTCTGGGTCGCGACCTTCACGCCCGCGACGAGCACCTCGGACTGGTTGCGGCGCGCGAGCAGGTCGCGCGAGGGCGTGACGCCGAGCGCATCGAGCAGCGGCAGGTAGAAGTCGACCACGTGGCGGCTGGCGTCGAGGCCGAGCACCTCGAGCTCGGCGCGGACCCGCTCGGCGTCGGTCATCTCCGGCAGACCGCTGGGCGCGACCTCGCCGGGGGCGTCGCCGAGGTCGAGGGTGAGCTGCACGTCGAGGTCGGCCGCGGCGACGGCGGGCGCGGCCGACTGCGCCTGACGTCGGGCTGCGGCCACGACGTCGGTGCGCGTGCTCGCGCGCTCGGCGGCGGTGAGCGGCGCGGCTCTCCTGCTCCGGGGCGCGGCGGCCCGCGCGGCCCGGGCGGTGGCACGGGTGTGGCGGTCGAGGTCGGCGACCTGCAGCAGCAGGTCGCGCCGGGTGACCCGCCCGCGACGGCGCACCGGGGCCGACAGCCCGATGCCGTAGAGCGAGTCGAACGCGCCTGCCACCACGAGCCGCTCGACCACCGGGCGCGAGACGGCGGCGCGGTGCCAGAAGTCCGACAGCGAGCCGTAGGGCCGACCCGCCACCACGCGCTCGACCTCGGCCGCGCTGATCCCCTTCACGTCGGCGAGCGAGAGCCGGATGCCGTACGCCGAGCCGTCCGGCAGACCGGGCACGTCGGGTCCCCGGCGCGGGCGCTCCTCGAGGATCTCCGGCGGCGGCTCGTCGTAGGGCGAGATCTTCTCGACGCGGTAGGTGCCGTCGGAGGCGTTGACGTCGAGCGGCAGGATCGCGATGCCGAGGTTGCGGGCGTCATCGAGGATCAGCCGCTTCGGGTACATGCCGGGGTCGTGGGTGAGGACGCCGGCGAGGAAGGCCGCCGGGTGGTGGGCCTTGAGCCAGGTGGAGTGGTAGGTCGGCAGCGCGAAGGCCGCGGCGTGGGCCTTGCAGAACCCGAACGACGCGAAGGCCTTCAGCACCTCCCACACCTTCTCGATCGTCACCAGGTCGTAGCCGCGCGCGCGGGCCGCGGGGTAGAACCACGCGCGCACCTCCTGCTGCCCGTCGGGCGAGCCGAGGGTGCGGCGCACCTCGTCGGCCTCGGCGAGCGAGCAGCCGGTCATGACCGCGACGATGCGCAGCACCTGCTCGTGGAAGACGACGACGCCGTGGGTCTCCTCGAGCGCGGGACGCAGGTCGGGGTGGAGGTACTCGGCGTCGTTCCAGCCCTGCCGCGCGCGCAGGAACGGCGTGACCATGTCGGACTTCACCGGGCCGGGTCGGAACAGCGAGATGTCGGTGATGAGGTCGCCGAAGGTCTCCGGCGCGAACTTGCCGACGAGCTCGCGCTGGCCGGGCGACTCGATCTGGAAGCAGCCCAGGGTGTGCGCGCTGCGGACGAGCGCGTAGGTGGCGTCGTCGTCGAGCGGCACGGAGTCGAGGTCGACGTGGACGCCGTCGACGCGCTCGACCTCCTGCACGGCGTAGGCCATCGACGACTGCATCCGGATGCCGAGGACGTCGAGCTTGAGCAGCCCGAGCTCCTCGACGTCGTCCTTGTCGAACTGGCTCATCGGGAAGCCCATCCAGCTGGCCTCCACCGGCGTGCGGTCCAGCAGCGTGGTGTCGGAGAGCAGGACGCCGCAGGGGTGCAGGGCGATGTGGCGGGGCAGGCCGTCGAGCGCCTCGACGAGGGTGAGGAAGCCGTCGAGCTCGCCGCGCGCGGCGAGGCGGCCGAGGCCCGACGTACGCAGCTCGGGCAGCTCGTCGAGCGCGGCACGGGCGTCGCGCGCGCGGATGTGCGGGAAGGCCTTGGCGAACGCGTCGATCTCGCCGGGCGGCATGCCGAGCGCGGCGCCGACGTCGCGCACCGCGTGCCGCACGCGGTAGGTGTCGCGCATCGAGACGCACGCGCAGCGCTCGCCGCCGAAGCGCTCGAGGATCCGCTCGTACATGTCGGTGCGGCGCGCGGACTCGACGTCGACGTCGATGTCGGGCAGCGCGCGGCGCAGCGGCGAGAGGAACCGTTCCATGATCAGGCCGTGGGCGAGCGGGTCGACGCCGCTGATGCCGAGCAGGTGGTTGACCAGGCTGCCCGCGCCCGAGCCGCGTGCCGCGACGCGCACGCCCTCGCCCTTGATGATGTCGACGACCTCGCCGACGGTGAGGAAGTAGCCGGCGAAGCCGAGGGTCGCGATGGTCGCGAGCTCGGTGTCGAGCCGGTCGCGCACGTCGGTCTCGCGGTGCCCGGCGCGCGCGAGGTAGTCGGCGACCACCGCCTCGCACCGGGCACGCAGGTGGCGGTCGGCCTCGAGCGCCTCGGCGGCCAGCACCGCGGGGCCGCGGTCGCGCACGGCGCTGCTGCGCGCGGCGGCGCGGGCGGGCAGCAGGATGTCGAGCTCGGGCACGTGGACCTCGCCGATGCCGAGGTCGGTGACGGGGTCGAGGCGGCAGGCGTCGGCGAGCGCGCGGGTGTCGGCGAGCAGGCGCGCCGTCTCGCGCCGCTCCCCCGCCTCGCCGTTCGCGACACCGGCGAGGCGCACGACCTCCTCCGCGACCCGCTCCATGTGCGCGCCGTCGGCCAGATGGCCCTCGCCGTTGGCGCGGTCGAGGTGCCGCGCGTCGATCGGCACCAGGCGGCGTACGGCGTCGAGCACGTCGACCACCGGCGCCTGGTCGCGGGTGGCGTGCCGCACGGCGTTGGTGAGGACGGCGGGCAGGTCGTGGTCGCGGGCGAAGCGCAGCGACCGGGCCGCGGCCGACGACGACAGCGCGTGCCCGCGCGAGCGCGCACCGGACAGGTCGGTGGGCGCCTGCGCCGAGTCGCGCGCACGGTGGCTCACGACCTCGATCGCGAGCCGGCGGCCGAAGACCGCGCGCCACGGGGCGAGCGCGGCCTCGGCGAGGTCGGGGCGGCGCGCGGCCAGCGCGCGCCCGACCTCGGAGCCGGGCCCCAGCAGGACGACGAGACCGTCGCTGTGCGCCGCGACGACGTCGAGGGTGGTGACCGGAGCGCCGCGCCTGGCCTGCTCGAGGGCCTGCCCGGTGGCGTCCGGGCGGCCCTCGGGGCCATCGGGCACCAGGCCGAGGTGGG
>DASSQW010000080.1:0-12922 GCA_035702165.1 Candidatus Nanopelagicales bacterium | reverse complement strand
CCGGCGTCGTGAAGCGCCTGGCGCCCGACATCCCGAGCTCCGCCGACTCGTGGTCGGTCGTGCGCCTCGACGACGGCGACAAGGTCGTCGGCGCGGTCGAGCTCGTCACCGGGGACGAGGAGCTGGTCTTCGTCACCACCGACGCCCAGCTGCTGCACTTCCCCGCGTCGTCGGTCCGGCCGCAGGGCCGGCCGGCTGGAGGCATGGCCGGCGTGCGCCTCGCCGACGGGCAGCGGGTCGTGTTCTTCGGCGCCGTGGATCCGGGCCGCGACAACGTCGTGGTCACCGCGGCCGGGACGAGCGGCGCGCTCCCGGGCACGAGCGGTGCGACCGTCAAGGCGACACCCTTCGCGGAGTACCCGGGCAAGGGCCGCGCCACCGGCGGCGTGCGCGCGCAGCGCTTCCTCAAGGGCGAGGACACGCTCGTGGTGGCCTGGGTCGGTCCGGCTCCGGCGCGGGCCGCGACCCCGCAGGGCGCCCCGGCCCCGCTGCCCCCGATCGACCCGCGCCGCGACGGCAGCGGCCTGCCGACGTCGAAGCCCGTCGCTGCGGTCGGCGGCCCGCTGGTGGCCGGCGGCCCTCGCCCGAGCGGGCGAGCGGCGGAGGCGGACGGATGAGCGACGACGTCCGTTGCTCGGTCGCCAACGCCGACGAACCGCTGGCGGGCACCGCGCCGCGCGCCCGCGCGTGGCTCGTGCTCGAGCAGCCGGGCCCGTACGGCTTCCGGGCGCTGACCGAGTCGCACCTGCCCGAACGGGTGCTCGCCGCACTCGGTGCGATCCCGAAGGAGTCGCGCACCACCGTGCTCCTGGCACGCCCGGTCGGCCGACACGCCGACGCCGGGATCCACGACGGCACACGGCGTTTCTGGTTCGCGCACGTGGCGCCCGGCGGCGTGCGGATGCGCTCGGGCATCCTCCCCGACACCGAGCTCCTGCGTCCCGACCTCGTCGAGGTGCTCGACGCCGCGGCGCGCGGCGAGCTGCCGCCGTGGGGCACGACGTCGCTCGAACCGCTGCTCCTCGTGTGCACGAATGCGCGCCGCGACGTCTGCTGCGCTCTCGCCGGCCGTCCGGTCGCGCAGGCGCTTGCCGGCGACCCGGCGTACGACGGCCGCGTGCTCGAGGTCAGCCACCTCGGCGGCCACCGGTTCGCACCCACGGCGCTGCTGCTGCCGTGGGGCCACGCGTTCGGCCGTCTCGACCCGCCGTCCGCGCGCGACGTGCTCGACGGCGCTCGCGAGGGGCGGCTCGGTGCGATGCACCACCACCGCGGCCGCACGGCCGCGTCGCAGCCCGTGCAGGCGGCGTCGATCGCGGTGCGTCTGGCGGAGTCGGTCGACGGCCTCGACGACGTCGACGCGCTGCGCGTCGTCGGCGACCGCGCCGTGCCCGCGGGCCTGCGCTGGCAGGGCGAGGACGGTGTCGCCGACGTCGAGGTGCGGCACGTCGACGGGCGCGCGTGGCGGGTGCTGGTGCGCCAGCAGGTGCTCGAGCCCCCGCGACCGGAGTCGTGCGGCAAGGGTCCGGTCGAGCCGCACGTGTGGGTCGCCGACCCGCCCGTCCCGACGGCGCCCTGGGCCGTCGGTTCGCCCCGCTGATCCGTGGCCGCTACGGTGAACACATGAATTCTGCTTCCGGTTTTCCCCAGGACGTGTTCGCCGACGTCCTCGCGGGCAACGACGCCTACGCGGCCGACTTCCCGGGCACCGGGCTCTCCGGCCGCGCGCGCAAGGGCCTGGCCCTGGTCACCTGCATGGACTCGCGCATCGAGCCGCTGCAGCTGCTCGGCATGGAGCAGGGCGACGTGAAGATCCTGCGCAACGCCGGCGCCCGCGTGACCGACGACGTGCTGCGCACTCTCGTGCTGGCGACGTACCTGCTCGACGTGAACCGGATCCTGGTCATGCCGCACACCCACTGCAAGATGGCGAGCGCCACCGAGGAGCAGATCCACCAGCAGATCTTCGACGAGAACGGGGTCGACACCTGGTCGGTGGAGTTCCGCACCGTGCCCGACCAGGAGCAGGCCCTCGCCTACGACGTGCGCCGGATCCGCAGCTACCCGTTCCTGCCCCGCGACCTCGTCGTCGCCGGCGCCGTGTACGACGTCCACACCGGCCGCCTCGACCCCCGCGACTACTGACGCTCTCGAAAGCGCGTGATCTTGGTCTTACGCCGGGTTCCGGACCTGGTTCGAGGCCGGAAACCAGCTCACGACCAAGATCACGCGAGCCTTCTCGGGGCTGACCGGCTGTTCAGTCAGGGGCGGGCGGCGGTGACGAGGGCGTCACGCTCGTGGATCGTCGTGCGGGCGCGACCGCGCGTGGTGCCCAGGGCCTTCTCGGCGGCGTCGATGCGGCTCCAGCCGTCGAGGTCGACGGGTACGACGCCGCGCTGCGCGAGCAGCGTCACGATCCCGTCTCCACCCGTGGCGTCGGCCCCCTCGAGGTCCGCGAGCAGCGAGGCGACGGTCGCCCCGGCGTCCTTCTTGTTCGTGCCGATGATCCCCGTCGGCCCCCGCTTGATCCAGCCGGCGACGTAGAGCCCGGCGACCGGCGTACCCGTGTCGTCGACCACCCGCCCCTCGACGTTCGGGATCACGTTGCGGCGCGCGTCGAACGGCACGCCGGGCAGTGCGATCCCGCGGTAGCCGACCGACCGCACGACGAGCTGGGCGCCGACCTCGTAGGTCTCGCCGGTGCCGTGCGCGGCGCCGCTGTCGTCGACGGTGGTGCGCTCGACAACGACGGACTCGACGCGGCCGTTGCCGCGGACCTCCGCCGGGCGCGAGTGGAAGTGCAGGTGGATGTGCTTGTGCGAGCCGTCGAGAGCGCGCTCGGACCACGAGCGCAGCACGTCGACGTTGCGCGCGACGACGCGGTCGCTCTCGACGAGCGCGGCGCTGACCGGCTCGAGGTCGAAGTCGTGCGGATCGTCGACGGTGACGTCGACGCCCTCGAGCTCGCCGAGCTCCTTGAGCTCCTTGGTCGTCCAGGTCGCCTGAGCGGGGCCGCGACGGCCGAGCACGTGCACGTCGTTGATCGTGGAGTCGCGCAGCACCTCGAGCACGTGCTGCGGCATGTCTGTGGCGGCGAGCCGGTCCCACGGCGCGGTGAGCACGCGCGTGACGTCGACGGCGACGTTGCCGACACCGACGACCACGACCGAGCGCGCCGCCGCGAGCACCGACTCGATCGCCTCGCGGTCGGCGTCTGGGTGCCCGCAGTACCAGGCGACCAGATCGGTCGCGGCGATGCTGCCGGTGAGCTCCTCGCCGGGCACCTCGAGGTGCCGGTCGCGGGCTGCGCCGTAGGTCAGCACCACACCGTCGTACGCCGCGAGCAGCTCGGCCACCGACACGTCGGCCCCGGCGTCGGGGTCGCCGACCTCGACGGCTCCGAGGAAGCGCACCTCGGGCCGCTCGAGGACGTGCGCGAGCGTCTCGCGCACCGAGCGGATCGAGAAGTGGTCGGGCGCGACGCCGTAGCGGACGAGACCGAAGGGCACGGGGAGGCGGTCGAGGACGTCGACCTCGACGCCCGCGGAGGCGAGGGCGTCGGCGGCGTACAGGCCGGACGGACCGGCCCCGACCACGGCGATGCGCAGTGTCACGAGGCACATCCGACCACACGCGCGCCTCCGAGCACCGGACGAGCGGTGCGTGGCGCGTCACACGTCCACAGACCGACGCGCCGACCTCACGCGCGCACCTCGACGCGCGCGCCCGCGCTCGCCTCGACGGCCTCGATCACACCCTCGAGGCGTGCGGCGGCGGTCAGCCCGCCGGTGAGCACGACGTCTCCGCGGCGCAGCGAGAGACCGCGGTGGGCCAGCTCCCCGCACAGCCACGCGGTCGACTCGGCGGCGTCGCCCACGCGCCCGCTGCCGCTGGCCGGGACGGTCGCGGTGCCGCGCAGCTCGACGACGACGTCGGTCCCGGGGCGCAGGAGGTCGCCCAGGACGAAGCCGTGGGCCGAGGATCCGTCGGCCGTGTTGTGCTCGAGGTCGAAGCGGTACCCCGACCACACCGAGTCGACGATCTCGAGCGCGAGCCGGACCTCCGCCACCTGCGCGAGGACGTCGTCGGCCGACGGCGCGGGACCCGGGTCACCGGCCATGACGAACGCGATCTCGGGCTCGACGCGCGGATGGATGCCGGTCGCCCGTGCGCCGGGCTCGACGCGCATCGAGGCCAGCAGCGGACCTAGGTTCGGGGCGTCGATCCCCATCTGGTCCCGCATCGCGCGGGTCGTGTAGCCGAGCTTCCAGCCGACCACCGCGTCGCCGCGCGAGAGACGGAGCGACGTGAGCGCGCGCTGGACGGCGTACGCCGACGTGAGGTCGCCCACCGCGACCGCCGACGCGTCGAGCGTGCGGCGGTCGGCGTGCGCGGCGTCGAGCAGTGCGGCGACGACGGCGGGGGCTACGGCGTCCATCGCGCCACCATCCCACCGCGCGGGCCGCGGAATGTTCCTGATCCAGGAACGTTCACGGCCGTTCCGCGCACGGTGTTCCGCACCGCGGTCCGTCGTACCAGCATGCGGGAAGCGGAGGTCTAGCGTCCCCGACGTGATCACCGGACGAGCCCCTCGAGGTGCGCGATGAGCGACCGCGAGCTGCGTCCGGCCGGCGACACCCAGGTGCTCGCGAGCGTCAGCAACGCCGCGCGGGTGCTCAAGGAGTTCGGCAAGGACCGGCCCGACCTCGGCGTGAGCGATCTCGCGCGCCGCCTCGGGCTGGGCAAGAGCACGACGCACCGACTGCTGCACACCCTCGCCGTCGAGCGGCTCCTCGACCGGGACCCGGAGTCCGGCCGCTACCGGCTCTCCCCCACGGTCTCCGACCTCGGCGCGCGGGTGCCCGCCAGCCGTCGCGCGGGCTGGCCGCAGGCCGCGCACGTCCAGGAAGGATCACGATGACCCTCACGCCGGAGCGCGCGGACTCCCTCGCCGCCGCCCTCTACGACGCGCGCCGCACGCGGGTGCCGATCCCCCCGCTCACCGAGGCCGACCCCGACCTCGGTCTCGCCGACGGCTACGCCGTGCAGCAGGGCGTCGTACGCCGCTACCTCGACGCCGGCGACCGCATCATCGGCTACAAGCTCGGCCTCACGAGCAAGCCGATGCAGCAGATGCTCAACGTGCCCACGCCGGACTTCGCGCCGGTGATGGCGTCGCACGTCATCACCGACGGCGCCGCGGTCGCCATCTCCGACTACATCGCGCCGCGCCTCGAGGCCGAGATCGCGCTGGTGCTCGGGGCCGACCTCGAGGGCCCCGACTGCACCGCGCTCGACGTGCTCCGCGCCACCGAGGGCGCGGTCGCGTCCATCGAGCTCGTCGACAGCCGCGTCGCCGACTGGAAGATCAAGCTGGCCGACACCGTCGCGGACATGGCGAGCAGCGGCTCGATCATCGTGAGCGGCCGCGTCGTACCGCTCGACGACCTCGACCTGCGCACCACCGGAATGGTCTTCACCCGTGACGGCGAGGTCATCGCGACCGGCGCCGGCGCAGCAGCGCTCGGCAACCCCGCCGAGGCGGTCGCGTTCCTCGTCCGCACGCTGCACGGCCTCGGCGACTCGCTGAAGGCCGGATCGATCGTCATGACCGGCGCGCTGCACGCAGCCGTGCCCATCGCGGTGGGCGAGACCTACCGCGCCGAGTTCGACCGGCTCGGTCCGGTCTCCGTCCGGATCGTCTGAAGGGACCACCGTGGGACTCCCCGTCGCCATCATCGGCTCCGGCAACATCGGGACCGACCTCATGCACAAGCTCGAGCGGTCCGACCTGCTCGACCTCGTCGCCGTCATCGGTATCGACCCGAAGAGCGACGGCCTGGCCCGCGCGGCGGCGCGCGGATACGAGGCACCGCACACCGGCATCGACTGGGTGTCGGAGAACCCCGACGCAGTGCGGCTGGTCTTCGACGCGACGTCGGCCTACGTGCACCGCAAGCACGACGAGGTGCTCTCGCAGCTCGGCATCATCGGCGTCGACCTCACGCCCGCGGCGATCGGGCCGAAGGTCATCCCCTCGGTGAACCTGACCGCGCACCTCGACCAGCGCAACGTGAACATGGTGACCTGCGGCGGCCAGGCCACCACGCCGATGGTCTACGCCGTGCGGCGCGCGATCGACCACCTGCCGTACGCCGAGATGGTGTCGACGGTGTCGTCGAAGTCCGCAGGCCCCGGCACGCGGCAGAACATCGACGAGTTCACCCGGACGACCGCGAAGGCCCTCGAGGAGATCGGCGGCGCCGAGAAGGGCAAGGCGATCATCATCCTCAACCCGGCCGAGCCGCCGATCCTCATGCGCAACACGGTCTTCGCCGCCCTGCCCGAGGGGAGCGACCACGACGCCGTCATCGACTCGATCTACGAGATGGAGAAGGCGGTGGCGCAGTTCGTGCCCGGCTACCGGCTCAAGAACCGGCCCGTCGTGGAGGAGGGTCCGTTCAACACCCCCGGCGGCGTCGTACCGCACCGCGCGGTCGTCCTCCTCGAGGTCGAGGGCGCGGGCGACTACCTGCCGACCTACGCCGGCAACCTCGACATCATGACGGCCGCCGCGCTGCGCGTCGGCGAGGCCTTCGCCGAGCACCTGGAGGTGTCCGCATGACCGCCACAGACGCGACCACGAAGCGCGACTTCCGTCTCATCGACTCGACTCTGCGCGACGGGTCGCACGCGATCTCCCACCAGTACACCGTGGAGCAGGTCGAGGCGATCGTGCGCGGCCTCGACGGCGCCGGCGTGCAGGTCATCGAGGTCGCCCACGGCGACGGCCTCGGCGGCTCGTCGTTCAACTACGGCTTCAGCGCGGTCGACGAGATGAAGCTCGTCGAGGCCGCGGTGAACGCCACGACCGACGCGAAGATCGCCTGCCT
Organism: Candidatus Nanopelagicales bacterium; assembly: GCA_035702165.1. Taxonomy (GTDB): domain Bacteria; phylum Actinomycetota; class Actinomycetes; order S36-B12; family CAIYMF01; genus Longivirga. Next base: position 6,029 of record DASSQW010000080.1, on the reverse strand, counting down.
CCTGCTGCCGGGCATCGGCACCGTCGACGACCTCAAGCGGGTGCGCGACCTCGGCGTCGGCGTCGCGCGCATCGCGGTGCACTGCACCGAGGCCGACATCACCGAGCAGCACATCAGGATGGCCAAGGATCTCGGGATGGAGGCCGTCGGCTTCCTGATGATGGCGCACATGAACTCGCCCGAGGGCCTCCTCGAGCAGGCGCGGCTCATGCAGTCCTACGGCGCCGACACGGTCTACTTCGCCGACTCCGCGGGCGCTCTCACCACGAACGGCGTCCGCGCCCGAGTGGCGGAGCTCGTCGGCGGTCTCGACGTACCCCTCGGCGTGCACGCGCACCAGAACCTCTCTCTCGCGGTGGCGAACTCCATCGCCGCCTACGAGGAGGGCGCGCGCAACCTCGACGGCACGAGCGCCGGCCTCGGTGCCGGTGCGGGCAACTGCCCCACCGAGATCCTCGCGGCGGTCTGCGAGAAGAACGGCATCGAGAGCGGCGTCGACCCGCTCAAGCTCATGGACGTCGCCGAGGAGATCACCCGACCGCTCATGACGCGCCAGCAGGTCGTCGACCGCGCCGGCCTGCTGCTCGGCTACGCGGGCGTCTACGGCTCGTTCCTGCTGCACGCGCAGCGCGCCGCGGAGCGGTACGGCGTATCCCAGGCCGACATCCTGCTCGAGCTCGGCAGGCGCAAGGTCGTCGGCGGCCAGGAGGACATGATCATCGACGTCGCGCTCGAGCTGGCGAAGAAGCACGCCGAGGCCGAGGTGATGGCGTGACCGCCGTGAGCGAGTTCGCCGACAAGCTGCTCGGCGCCGTCCGCGACCGGCAGGGGCTCGCGCCGCTGTCGGACACGATGGACCTCGACGAGGCCACCGCCCTCGACGTGCAGGACGCCGTCGTCAAGGCGCGCGTCGACGCCGGCTTCCCCATCGTGGGCGCCAAGCTCGGCCTCACGAGCAAGGCCAAGCAGCAGCAGATGAGCGTCGACCGGCCGCTCTACGGCTGGCTGACCTCCGACATGCAGATCGACATCGCCGTCCCGGTCGTCTGCAGCGACTACATCCAGCCGCGCGTGGAGCCGGAGATCGCCTTCCTGCTCGGTCGCGACCTCGAGGGTCCGACCGTCACCGCGACGCAGGTGCTCGCCGCGACCGAGGCGTGCTTCGGAGCGATCGACGTCCTCGACTCGCGGTACTCGGGCTACAAGTTCACCTTCAACGACGTCACCGCCGACAACGCGTCGTCGGCCGGCTTCGTCCTCGGCGGTACGCCGATCGACCCCTACGGGCTCGACCTGCGCCTCACCGGCTGCGTGCTGGAGAAGAACGGCGAGCTCGTCTCGACCGCCGCCGGCGCCTCCGTGATGGGCCACCCGGCCGCCGCCGTCGCGTGGCTGGTGCGCAAGCTCGCAGAGCGCGGCCAGGGCCTGGCGGCCGGCCACGTCGTGATGGCGGGCGGCATGACCGAGGCGGTGGCGGTCGCGCCCGGCGACACCGTCGTCGCGCGCTTCGACCGCCTCGGCACCGTCGAGATCCCGTTCCGGTAGGAGGAGACATGCCGCTCATCCAGGTGACCATGGTCGAGGGCCGGACCGACGCGCAGAAGCGCGCGCTGATCGCGGAGCTCACGTCGGCAGCGGTACGCGCGCTCGACGTACCGACCGACCGGGTTCGGATCGCGATCTACGAGGTCTCCGGCATGGACTGGGGCATCGGCGGTGTTCCGTACGCCGACGTGCGCGGCACCCCGTCCACGGCCGCCCCCGTCACCGGCGACACCGCCGGCTCCGAAGCCACCTGACTCCTGACGTCCGCACGCTGGAACGAGGAACTGGCCTCGGGTCACTTGCCGCCGAGGACTCCGCAGGTCCCCGTGAACAGGCAGCCCTGGCTGGTGCCGCCCTTGTCCGGAGCGACCACGTTGAGCACGAAGCAACCGACGAGGCTCACGACGGCGAGGGCCATCGCGGTCGTCCCTAGCCACCAGGGCCGGGTGCGCTCGTGGTGGGCGGAGCGTACGGCGCGCAGGCCGTAGACGAGCGTCAGCGCCCCGGTGACGACCGCGAGGAAGAAGCCCGGCAGCCCGCCCAGCACCCAGAGCAGGAGGACCGAGAGCACCGCCATCAGCAGCGCCGTGGGTCCTGCGCTCAACGGCCCGATGCCGCGGGCGTCGGACGAGGTCGTGGCGAGCTCGAGGTCGCGGACGGCCTGCTGCTCGGCCTGCAGGTCCTGACCGAGCCGCGGCACCGGCGGCCCGGACGACGACACCTCCACGCCGTGCGTGTAGGGCGCGCCCGGGTAGGCGGCGCTGGTGTCCCATGGGTTCCGGTTCTCAGGCATGTCGTCCCCCTCGTCACGACGGTAGCCCCGGCCCGCGTCCCGTCGTGCGGGTTCGCGGGATGACGCGCCGGTCGTCGTACGTTGGACCGCACGACCCCGACGACAAGGAACGCGCATGCACCTCGAGATGGGCCTCGACACCTTCGGCGACGTCACGGTCGACGTCGAGGGCCGCCCGGTGCCCCAGGACCAGGTGATCCGCGACCTCGTCGACGAGGGCGTGCTGGCCGACCAGGTCGGGATCGACGCGATCGGCGTCGGGGAGCACCACCGGCCCGACTTCGCCGTCTCGTCGCCCGAGACCGTGCTCGCCGGCATCGCGACGCGCACCGAGCGGATCACGCTGGGCTCGGCGGTCACGGTCCTCTCCAGCGACGACCCGATCCGGGTTTTCCAGCGGTTCTCCACGCTCGACGCGCTGTCGAACGGGCGAGCCGAGGTCACCCTCGGCCGCGGCTCGTTCATCGAGAGCTTCCCGCTCTTCGGCCTCGACCTCGCCGACTACGAGGCGCTGTTCGCCGAGAAGCTCGACCTGTTCGCGACCCTCCTGGACGAGCAGCCGCTCCAATGGACCGGCAGCCACCGCGCTCCGCTCGACGGCCAGCGCGCCTACCCGCTGACCCGCAACGGCCTCAAGGCCTGGATCGGCGTCGGCGGCAGCCCGCAGTCGGTCGTGCGCGCGGCCCGCTACGGATTCCCGCTGGTCATCGCGATCATCGGCGGGCCGGCCGAGCGGTTCGTGCCCTTCGCCGACCTCTACCGCCGCGCGCTGGACGAGCTCGGTCGCGAGGAGCTGCCGATCGCGGTGCACTCCCCCGGGCACGTCGCCGACACCGACGAGCAGGCGCTCGAGCAGGCCTGGCCGCACTACAAGGCGATGCACGACCGCATCGGCGGCGAGCGCGGCTGGGGCCCGATGAGCCGCGCGGAGTTCGACGCCCAGACCGGTCCCCAGGGTGCGCTGTACGTCGGCTCGCCCGAGACCGTCGCGCGCAAGATCGCCGCCACCGCGCGCCTGCTCGGCCTCTCGCGCTTCGACCTCAAGTACTCGATGGGCACGCTGCCGCACGCCCACATGATGCGGACGATCGAGCTCTACGGCACGACCGTGATCCCCCTGGTGCGCGACATGCTCAGCGAGAGCCCGTGAGCGAACGACTCGACGAGCTGCTGCGCTGGGAGGCCTCCGGCGGGCACTGGGAGGTGGCGTCCGACGACGGCGACGTCGTACACCTGGCGCTGCGCACCTGCCTCGGCGACGAGGTGGTCGGCGAGCTCGTCAGCACCGACCCCGACGTCCGCAGCCACCTCGCCGGCCGCCACCGCGACGACTGACCGTTGAGATGTGCTGCGGCGCCGGTATACCGGAGTCTCGGCACATCTCGACGGGCTCAGCGGAGCTCGGGGTTGGGGTGGTCCATCACGGGGTTCGCGAGGCCGTCGACGACCTCGGCACCGGGGAGCTTGAGCAGCTCGTGGGGGTCGAGGGCGAGCTTGCTCGAGCGGTTGCCGCCGCCCATCACCACGCGGGTCCGGGCGAGGACGGCGGCGTCGATCCAGAGCGGGAGCCGGTCGATCCCCGGTGCCGTGACGCCGCCGATCTGCATGCCGGTGAGCTCGACGGTCGTCTCGGCGTCGGCGAACGAGACGCGCCGCGCGCCGAGCCGCTCGCGGCAGACCTTGTTGACGTCGAGGCGCGTGGTGCCGAGCACGACGCACACCGCACGCACCGGCGGCTCGACCTTCTTCGACGTCACGATGATGGTGTTCGCGGCGTCCTCGAGCTCGAAGCCGTAGTGCGCGCAGAACTGCGCCGTGTCGGCGAGCTCGGGGTCGCAGGCGAGCACCTCGACGTCGAGCGCGTACGCCGCCACCGCAGCGGCGACCGCCGGATGCAGCTCGGCGCTCATGCGTCGATGCGGGAGCGGTCGAGCCCGGAGGCGCCCTCGACGATGAACTCCTTGCGGGGCGCGACGTCGCTGCCCATGAGCAGGTCGAAGACCTCGAGCGCGCCGTCGGCCTCGGCCATCGTGATGCGCCGCAGCGTGCGGGTGGCCGGGTCCATCGTGGTCTCGCGCAGCTGCGCGGCGTCCATCTCGCCGAGGCCCTTGTAGCGCTGCGGGGTCTTGAACGAGCGGCCCTTGGCCTGCAGGTCGGCGAGCACGCGGCGGTACTCGTCCTCGCTGTAGGTGTAGAGGATCTCGTTCTTCTTGCCGCCGGGGTTGGTGATCTCGAACCGGTGCAGCGGCGGCACGGCGGCGTAGACGCGGCCGTCCTCGAGCAGCGGCCGCAGGTAGCGGTGGATCAGGGTGAGCAGCAGGCAGCGGATGTGGGCGCCGTCGACGTCGGCGTCGGACATCAGGATGACCTTGCCGTAGCGCGCCTGCTCGAGGTCGAACGTGCGGCCCGACCCGGCCCCGATCACCTGGATGATCGCCGCGCACTCGGCGTTCTTGAGCATGTCGGCCAGCGAGGCCTTCTGCGTGTTGAGGATCTTGCCGCGGATCGGCAGCAGCGCCTGGTGCTCGGCGTTGCGCGCGAGCTTCGCGGTGCCCAGGGCGCTGTCCCCCTCGACGATGAACAGCTCGCTGCGCGCGACGTCGTCGCTGCGGCAGTCGGCGAGCTTGGCCGGCAGAGCGGAGGACTCCAGCGCGTTCTTGCGGCGCTGGACGTCGCGGTGCGTGCGTGCCGCGATGCGCGTGCGCGCCGCGGACGCGATCTTGTCGAGCACCGCCTTGGTGGCCGCCTTGTCGCCCCGGGGCGGCGAGGAGAACCAGGCACCGAGCTCCTTGGACACGACGTGCGCGACGATCCGGGACGCCGCCGGCGTGCCGAGGACCTCCTTGGTCTGGCCCTCGAACTGCGGCTCGGCCAGGCGGACCGTCACGATGGCGGTGAGGCCCTCGGTGATGTCGTCCTTGACCACGTTGTCCTCGTTGGTCTTGAGGACCTTCTGCGCGCGGAGCTGGTCGTTGATCGTCTTGGTCAGCGCCCGCTCGAACCCCGTGACGTGGGTGCCGCCCTTCGGCGTCGCGATGATGTTGACGAAGCTGCGGACGTCGCCGTCGTAGCCGGTGCCCCACCGCAGGGCGACGTCGACGCCGAGCTCGCGCTCGACCTCCTGGGTGGACATGTGACCCTTGCCGTCGAGGACCGGCACGGTCTCGGTGAAGTGCCCGGTGCCCTTGAGCCGCAGGACGCCGGTGACGGCCTCGTCGGTGCTGAGGTGGTCGACGAACTCCGTGATGCCGCCCTTGAACAGGAAGGTCTCGTCGACGGGCTCCTCGATGCGCTCGTCGCGCAGGTGGATCGCGAGACCCGGCACGAGGAACGCGGTCTGACGGGCGCGGGCGCGCAGCGCCTCGAGGTCGAACTCGGCGTCCTTGATGAAGATCTGCCGGTCGGCCCAGTAGCGCACGCGGGTTCCGGTGACCCCTTTCTTGGCGCGACCGGCCACGACCAGGCCGGACTTCTTGGTGAACTCCGCCTCGGGGCCCTCGCCGTCGAACAGGCCCGGGACGCCGCGCTTGAACGACATCGTGTGGATCTTGCCGTCGCGGTCGACCTCGACGTCGAGGCGCTCCGAGAGCGCGTTGACCACGGAGGCGCCGACGCCGTGCAGGCCGCCGGACGCGGTGTAGGAGCCGCCGCCGAACTTGCCGCCGGCGTGCAGCTTGGTCATGACGACCTC
>DASSQW010000079.1:0-13520 GCA_035702165.1 Candidatus Nanopelagicales bacterium | reverse complement strand
GGGCCGGTAGGCCATCACGTTCTTGAGCATGCCGAGGCCGACGACGCCGACGAGCTCGTCGCCGCGGTGGTAGCCCACGACGCACTCGTCGTGCAGATCCCCCTCGAGCACGCCGATGCCGTCGGCGTCCGCGAGGCCCGGCATCCCGAAGGACTGCAGGCGGATGTCGTACTGGTCGCTCCAGAACGACGGCAGCACCTCCCAGCGCTGCGTGACGACCTCGTCGTAGCCCTCGCCGGACAGGTACGCCGCGAGCACCGCGCCCGCTCGACGGCCGGTGTCGGTCGGCAGGCTCCAGTGCTCGACCCGGTGCGCGCGACCGTCGAACCGCAGGTTGGGGAACCGGGCGATGTCGCCGACGACCGCCACGCCATCGACCGGTGCTCCGTCGCGCAGCGGACGCAGGGCGGCGTCGGTGAGCACGCCGTCGGCCAGGTCGAGGCCGTTGCCCTCGAGCCAGCCGACGTTGCAGCGCGAACCGAGCGCCTCGACCACGACGTCGGCCTCGAGCCGCGTGCCGTCGGACAGCACCGCCCCCGCGACGTGGGTATCGCCGACGAGGTCCGTGACGCCGACGCCGAGATGGAACTCGACGCCGTGCGCCTCGTGCCGGCGGCGCAGCTCGCCGGCGAGCTCGGGGCCCAGCGGGCGCAGCATCGGCGCGGCGTCGATGGCGACGCAGCGGACCTCGCAGCCCAGGCCGCGCGCGGTCGCTGCCAGCTCGCACCCGATGAAGCCGGCACCGAGGACCAGCACGCGCGCCCCCGCCACGAGCTCGGAGCGGAGGGCCGTCGCGTCGTCGAGGGTGCGGATGATGTGCCGTCCCGCCGCGGCGGTCGCGGGCGGGCCGAACGGCAGGCGCCAGGCCGTCACCCCGGTGGCCGCGACGAGCGCGTCGTACTCCAGGACCGAGCCGTCGTGGAGCGTGACCGTGCGGGCGTCGAGGTCGGCCGCCACCGCCCGCTCGCCGAGCCGCCACACGACGTCGGCCGCGGCGTCGCGAACGCGGAAGACCAGGCGGTCGTGGGTGATGCCCTCGGCGAGCGCCTCCTTGGAGAGCGGCGGCCGGTTGTACGGCGCCCAGGTCTCGTCGCCGACGACGACGATCTCGTCGGCGTACCCGGACGCGCGCAGCGCCTCGGCGGCACGGAGCCCGCCGAGGCCGGCACCGACGACCAGGGCTCGCGTCATCGGCTAGCCCTCGATGCGCAGTGCCTGCTCGGGGCAGCCGTCGACCGCCTGCTCGCAGGCGGGTCGCAGCGACTCGTCGATCTCCTCGAGGAGGATGTACATGTAGCCGTCGTCGCGCACCTCGAAGACCTCGGGGGCCGCGGCCATGCACAGGCCGTGGGACTTGCAGCGGTCGTAGTCGGCGACGACACGGAAGGACATGCGGGCTCCTGGCTCGAAGGTGCGCCCATCCTGCCCGACCCCGCGCCATGGCGCCCCCGGGCCGTCGCGGGCAGTCAGTGGTCGAGGTGCTCGAGGTCGACGACGATGGCGCGCAGGCCGCGCGCGAGCTCCTGGGTCTGGTCGGTGGTGAGCGACTCGGTCACGCGCACCTCCTCGGCGTTGAACCTCGGGAGCACCTGGCCCATCAGCCGCGCACCGCGCGTCGTGAGGTGCACGAGCACCCGTCGCGCGTCGTCGGGGTGCGTGCGACGGCGCAGCAGCCCGCGCGACTCCAGCGTGCGCAGCACGCCGGTCAGCGTGGGCTTGGAGATGCCGGCCTCCTCGGCCACGTGCCGAGTCTCGATGTCGCCCCACACCCACACGACCCAGAGCACCGTCCATGCGGTCCAGGTCAGGTCGTAGGGCGCGAGCACCGTGCGCTCGAGATGGTTGCGGACCGCGCTCGCCGCGCGGTGCACGCCGGCCACGGCTGCCATCGCATCCATGTCGACCGGGACGCCCTCGATGCGCTTGGCGACCGCACGCTCGCTCTCGCCGAGCGTCGGGCGCCCGCTGTGCGTCGCGACGGCCGCCGCGCGGGCGTAGCGCGACAGGGTGCAGACGCCGTCCTGGCAAGGGCACGTGGTCGGATCGCAGTCGGCTCGGCGCGTGGCACCAGCCACCTGCCCGGTCGCGTCATAAGACCGCCCCACGTCGTCCAGGCTACGCGCGGCACTACGGTCGTTCGGCGGCGAACGACGACCTCATGGCGCGACATTCGACACACCGTCCGACTTGCATCGCGTCCGCGAGTCCCCTTGCGGGTCAACGACTCCGAGCATCGGACGCCGGAACGCCGCCCGCCCGGCGGCGGCGCGCGCCATACTCGCCGTCGTGACCGAGGACCCGACCACAGGCCAGCCCGACGAGGGTCCGACCGACGACCTCGCCGACACTCCCGAGGAGCTGTCGGCCGCGGCGCGCGAGGCGGCCGGCCGCCCCGAGCACCGCTACCAGATGGTGCTCGCGGCGCTGGCCGCGATGGTGATGCATCTCCTGCTGCCCAGCGACTTCGTGCTCTCGCCGACGTGGGTCTACCCCGTGCTCATGGTCGGCTTCCTCGTCATCCTCGTCGCGGGCGACCCCGGCCTCGTCGACCACGAGCGCGGGTGGCTCCGGGTGGTCACCAACCTGCTCATCGTGCTCATCGCGCTGTCGAACCTTTTCGCCATCTACCGGCTCGTCGACGGCATCCTGTCCACGCACCCGGCGTACACGCGCAACCCCACGCAGCTGCTCACGATCGGCGCGATCGTCTGGGCGACCAACGTCATCGCGTTCGCCCTCTGGTACTGGGACGTCGACGGCGGCGGCTCGGCCAAGCGCGCGCAGCGCGGCGCCTGGGCGGACCCGGCCTTCATCTGGCCGGAGATGCACCTCGAGGGCTACATGAGCAGCGGGTGGTACCCGCAGTTCGCCGACTACTTCACGCTGTCGTTCAACACCGCCATGGCGTTCAGCCCCACCGACGTCTCGGCGGTGAAGCGCTGGGCGAAGCTGCTGATGATCGTGGAGTCGGCGTCGTCGCTCATCATCGCGACCCTCGTCATCGCCCAGGCGATCAACTCCCTCGGCGGCGCGTCCAGCTGAAGCCCGACCCCGAAGCGCGCCTCAGCCGGGCGCGGTGGCGAGGGTGCAGCGGACGTCGATGGTGAACGTCGCGGAGCCGTCGGCGTCGGCGTGCTGCTGGAAGCGACGGGCGGCTTCGGCCCGCACCAGAGCGCGCTTCTCCGGGGGCACCGCGCGCCACATGCCGCGCTGCACGATGGACCAGGAGAACGCGTACCAGTGCTCGGCGTCGGCGAAGCGGACCGGGAGCGCGAAGGTCTCGGTGCGCACCTGCGCGTAGCCCGCGCCCGACACGAGGCGCTCGACTCCGGCGTCGGTGAGGAACGGGGACTCGTCGCCGACGGTGCGGGGGTCGCGCATCGACGCGGGCGCGTAGGGGAGGAGCACCTCCTCGATGTCCAGGAGCCGGTCGTCCGTGCGGCCGAAGGTCGTCACCCCGAGGCGGCCCGCGGGGACCAGCACCTCGCGCCACGCGCGCAGCGCCGCGGCCGGGTCGGACAGGAAGAACAGCACCAGGCTCGACACGACCACGTCGAAGGGTCCCTCCGGCGGCGACGCCGCGTCGCCGACCAGCACGTCGACGTTGGACAGCCCGCTGTCGTCGGCCGCGGCGCGCGCCCGCTGCACCATCGCGTCGGCGACGTCGATGCCGACGACCAGGCCGCTCGGACCCACGGCTGCCGCGGCGGGGAGCAGGACGGCGCCCGGCCCGCACCCGACGTCGAGCCATCGCTCACCCGGGGCGGGCGGGACCCTCTCCAGCAGCCCCGCCGCGATGGGCTGGAAGAAGTCGACGCCGGAGCGGTCGTAGTCCTCCGCGAGATCCTCGAACATCGCGGCCACGCGCTGGGATGCCTCGTCCATCGCGCCAGCCTCGCATCGGTCCCGCCCTGCCACCAGCGTCAGGGGCGGATCTGACCCTGGTCGCGGAAGCTCTTGCTGATCCGCGCCCACTTCTTGCGCTCCTCGATCGCGAGCCGCACGTCCTGCTTGCGCGCGAGGTAGGCCAGCTCGCGCTGCAGCTTGCGCCAGCTCGCGAGCCGCTCGTCGTCGACCAATCCTGCTTCCACGGCGGCGAGGACCGCGCAGCCGGGCTCGGTCCGATGCTGGCAGTCGGCGAAGCGGCAGTCGACGGCGAACGCCTCGACGTCGTGGAACGCGGCGTCGAGCGGCTCCTCGTCGCCCCACAGCCCGACTTCGCGCATCCCCGGCGTGTCCAGGATCAGGCCGCCGTCGGGCAGCGGCACGAGGTGGCGCGCCGACGTCGTGTGCACGCCGCGATGGTCGTCGCGCACGGCCGTGGTCGCGAGCAGCTCGTGGCCGACGAGGGCATTCACGAGCGTCGACTTGCCGGCGCCCGACGGCCCGATCACCGCGAGGGTCGAACCACCGTCGGCCAGCACCCGCACGTCGTCGAGGCCGTCACCGTCGTACGACGACACCGCGAGAACCTCGGCGCCGATCGCGATCGACCGCAGCTCGTCGAGCGTGCTGCCGGTGTCGTCGTCGAGGTCGGCCTTGGTCAGCGCGACGACCGGCCGCGCGCCCGACTCCCACACGAGCGTGATCTCGCGCTCGAGCCGGCGAGGGTTCACCGAGTGGGCGGGCACGCACACGAGCACGACGTCGACGTTGGCCGCGACCACCTGCTCGGTCGTCGTCGCGCCGGCGGAGTGGCGCACCAGCGAGGTGCGTCGGGGGAGCACGCGCTCGACGACCGAGTCGTCGGCCGACGTGCCGGCCAGCAGCACCCAGTCGCCCGCGACGGGCAGGGTCGACTCCGCGCGCAGTCGACCGCGGACGCCGACGACGAGCTCGACGTCGCCGTCGTGGACGCGCCAGGCGTCACGACCTTGCAGCGTGACGCGGGCCGGACGGAGGGAGAGCGACGGGTCGGCGTCGGCACGGACACCGTCCCAGGAGGGATCCCACCCGAGGGCGGGCAGAGCGAGGACCACCATGACTCCAGCACGGGGCGGGCGTCGCGAGGACGCCGAGGACGACGGAGGAGCCGGAGCCGGGCGCGAGGCGCTCGAGGATCAGCGAGCGCTCGCGGGGACGCCGACGTACGACACGACAGCCATGAGGTCCTCCCGCAGTGCTCGGTGCGCGCTTCGCCGCGCATCCGCTCCACCGTACGCCGACGACCCGCACGCGGTCGCGCAGGTTTCTGCGAGGGGGATCAGTCGGTCTCGGGGAGGGCGTCCGGCGCGCGGCGCTCGGGCTCGGCGCCGTAGTGCACCACGGCGCTGCCGCCCCGGTGCTTGGCGCGGTACATCGCCTGGTCGGCGTGGGAGAGCAGCTCGCGCGCGGTGCGGGCGTCGCCCGGGAGGTAGGAGACGCCGACCGAGCAGGGGCACGACACGAGCGCGTCGCCGAGTGAGAACGGCAGGCGCAGCCGCTCGGCGATGCGGTCGGCGACCGGCTCGACCGCGTCGCGCACCCGCACGCCGGTGAGCAGCACCGCGAACTCGTCGCCGCCCATGCGGCCGAGCAGATCGGTTCTGCGGATCTCGGTGAGCACCCGTCGCGCGACGTCGGCGAGCAGCTCGTCGCCGACCTGGTGCCCGAACGCGTCGTTGACCTCCTTGAAGCGGTCGAGGTCGAGCCACAGGACCGCGACGGCGTCGCGTCGGACGATCGCCGACTCCACGGCGCGATCGAGCTCGGCCAGGAAGACCGTGCGGCTGGCGGCACCCGTGACGCCGTCGCGCGAGGCGGCGTCGTACGCCGACTGCGAGACGCGGGCGATCTCCCAGACGAGCGCCATCAGCAGCATCGACATGGTGAACAGACCGAGGGTGCGGTTGAAGTACCAGCCGAGCGAGAACCGTTCGGCACCGAGGTTGACGACCGCCTCGCCGACGCCGAGCGTCGCCACCGCGAGCAGCCAGCGCCCGATCGCGGTCGCACCCCGCGTCGCGACGACGACCACGGCGAGGCCGGCCACGGCGACGACCACGAGCACGCGGTCGAGCACCTGCGCGAGCATCGTGACGCCTTCGTCTCCCGTGAGGTGCGGGAGCATCCCGGGCAGCAGCACGATCCAGCCGACCAGCAGCAGCCCGGGCAGAAGCCCGACGACGGCCGCCTCGACGACGCCGTGCGGCGGCGCCGACCGGTGCGGGAGACGGGCGTCGCGCGCGAGCAGCAGAGCCGACAGCGGGATGCCGAGCAGGAACACCAGGTGCCAGACGTAGAACAGCGTGATCGAGCTCTGCGTCCCGCCGAGCAGCGGGCCGTCGACGAAAGCACCCGGGAAGACGAGCGGTACGGCGAGCTGCAGCAGGCACACGGTCGCGAACGTCGACGTCAGCGCGAGGTAGCCCAGTCCGCCCGAACGCGCTGCGTGCGCGTAGAGGAGGAGGGCGGTGACTCCGGCGATGATCGCCATCGCGATCGCGTTCGAGACTGCCACCCAGGGCAGGTGCGCGAGCGGCTCGTCGGCGCGCGTGGCGACGTAACCAGCGACCGCCAGGTAGGCGCCGCCGCCCACGAGCCAGGCCCACCACGCCGCGCGCGTCGGTCGGCTCGGCGCGTCGAGCAGCAGCGGGGCCGCGGACATGCTGACCTCCTCGTTCCGAGGATCCGGCACGGTGCGCCGCTGTCTCAACCCGGCGGCGGATCGTGGACCAGGTGACGATCAGGACACGCACGGGACAACCCGCGTCCCGGTGCGGCACAGTCGACCTGCGCGCGTCGGGGGACGCGCCAGGAGGGGGAACCCGCGATGCGCCCGATCGTGCGACGCGCCTGGTGGCCGGCCGCGCTCGCCACCGCGCTCGCCCTGGTGGTGCCGCCCTCGTCGGCCCTCGCCTCGGTGCGGCCCGCCGCCGCCGCGGACCTGGCGGTCCACGCGACGATCCCGTCCCCGTTCGACCCGGTGTGGCTCACCCGCACGGGATGGCAGTCGGTCGATGTGACCAACACCGGTGCTGACGCCGTCGTCATCCCTGCGGCGACATTTTCCGACGGAGGCGCGCACCCCGCCGACTGGACGGTGACCGACGGCTGCGCCGGCACCCTGGCGTCGGGCGCGCAGTGCGTGGTCTGGATCGACTACGCACCGGCCCAGGCGTGGTCGGGCACCGCCACCCTGACGCTGAACGGCGTCGGCACCGCTGGCAGCACGGTCCTGCACTGGCCGGTCGCGGCGATGGCCGACGACAGGCCTCCGGTGATGATGGTCCCGCCGATCGGCCCCTTCGCCGTGCCGAGCGCCTTCTACGACGCCGTGTCCGCGGGGTATCGGGACGACGAGACGACCGAGGGCACCGAGGACGTGCGGGTCCGGCTCGCCGGACCCGGCGCGTCCGCCCTCGGCTCGTGGGTCTACCCGCGCGCGTGGCAGGACGCCCGGTGGGGCTACGGCGCCGGCTGGCTGGCGTACGGATTGCTGATCGGGAACCTGTCGCGCGGCACCACCGAGTGCTTCTCCTACCGGGCGCGCGACCAGATCGGGAACGTCAGCGCGTGGACCGCCCCGCGCTGCACGTCGTTGATGTGGGACGACCGGAGCGCGAAGCCCGTGCGCGGCTGGACGCGGGGCACGGGCTCGTCGGTCTCCTACGACGGCGGGACGTGGACCCGCGCGACCGCGCGCGGCGCCACGCTGGTCGGGCCCACGGTCACGTCGCGCCGCATCGGGATCCTGGCGACCACCTGCCCGACGTGCGGCGCGGTCGACGTCTTTGTCGGCACCACGCGCGTGGGCGTGCTCAGCACTCGCGGCCCGATGAAGCACCGGGTGCTGCTCGTCCTTCCGGCGCGCTCGACCGCTGTGCGCGGAACGATCCGTCTCGTCGTGCGTACGTCGGGACAGCCCGTGATCGTCGACGGGGTCGGCACGCGGATCGTCTGAGCCGCAAGCCTCCTCAGCCGCTGGCGCGGCCCTCGTGCCAGCGCTCGACCAACGCCGGCACCTCGGTCTCGAGGAAGGCGAAGAAGTCGCGCATCTCCGCGAGCCGCGCACCCGCGGCGGTGCGCTCGCCGCCGACCGCGACCACGCCCTCCGCCGCCATGGCTGCGATCCGCTGGTAGAGCGGGTTCTTCGTCGCGGTGGCGACGTACCACGCGTCGTCGGGGAGGACGTAGAGGTCGCGCCGCTGACCGGGCACCCGGACACGCTGCACGAGCCCGAGGGCGAGCGGGTACTTCATCGATGTCGAGATCGCGGCCGGGCTCACCTGGAGGCTCTCGGAGAGCTCGGCGGCGGTGAGGCCGCGGCCCTCGGCGACCATGAGCGCGGTGATGATCCGGCCCGACATCCGCGGGAAGCCGTAGGACTCGAAGAAGGTCGCGAACTGCTCCACGACATGGGAGACCTGCGCCTCGTCGCGTCGTGCGGCGCGCGCCATCGGACCTCCCTCAATGAACTTCACAACATTGTGAAGAGAGCGTAGCGTGGAGCCATGGCTGCTGTCATCGAGATCTCGGGCCTGACCAAGCGCTACGGCGTGACGACCGCTCTGGACGGCCTCGACCTCGTCGTCGAGCAGGGCGAGGTGCACGGCTTCCTCGGCCCGAACGGTGCGGGCAAGACGACGACGCTGCGCGTCCTGCTGGGCACCGTGCGCGCCGACGCGGGCCGGGTCCGCGTGCTCGGCCTGGACCCGTGGTCCGACGTACCGGAGCTGCACGCGCGGCTGGCCTACGTCCCCGGCGACGTGTCGCTGTGGCCCTCGCTCACCGGCGGCGAGGTCATCGACCTGCTGTCGCGCCTGCAGGGCGGGCACGACACCGCCAGACGTGCCGAGCTGCTCGAGCGGTTCGACCTCGACCCGACGAAGAAGTCGCGCTCCTACTCCAAGGGCAACCGGCAGAAGGTGGCTCTCGTCGCAGCGCTCGCGACCGACGCCGAGCTCTACCTCCTCGACGAGCCGACGAGCGGACTCGACCCGCTGATGGAGCAGACCTTCCGCGAGTGCGTGTCCGAGCTGCGGGCACAGGGTCGCACGGTGCTGCTGTCGAGCCACATCCTCAGCGAGGCCGAGGCCCTCTCCGACCGGATCAGCATCATCCGGGCGGGGAAGGTCGTGGAGACCGGTCGCCTCGCCGACATGCGCCACCTCCAGCGGCTCACCATCTCGGCGGAGACCGAGCACGAGCTGCACGGGATCGACGACGTACCCGGTCTGCACGACGTCGCCTACGACGGCACGCACCTGCACTGCACGGTGAGCGCCGAGCACCTCGGCGAGCTCCTCACGCACCTCACCGCGGCCGGCGTCCGGACCCTCGAGAGCCACCCGCCGACGCTCGAGCAGCTCTTCCTCGAGCACTACGGCAACAACGGTTCCGAGGTGCGCGCCGATGGCTGACACCAACGCCGGCACGGGCGCGATGCTGCGGCTCGCGCTACGGCGCGACCGCGTGCTGCTCACGTCGTGGGTGGTCGGTCTGGCGGCGACCGCCGGGTTCTCCGCCGCGGCGACGGTCGACCTGTACCCCACCGAGGAGTCGCGGGTGCAGGCGGCGGAGACGATCAACGCGTCGGCCGCCGTCGTCGCGCTCTACGGCCGCATCTACGACCCCACCTCGCTCGGCGCGGTCTCCATGATCAAGCTGACGGCGCTGGGCGCCGCGATCGTCGGCATCGTGATGCTGTTCGTCGCGATCCGGCACACGCGCGCCGAGGAGGACTCGGGCCGCCTCGAGCTCATCAGCGGCGGCCGCCTGGGACGGCTGGCCCCGCTCACCTCGACAGTCCTGCTGATCGCAGGAGCGAGCGCCGCCCTCGCGATCCTGACGACCCTCGCCAACACGGCGGCGGGCCTTCCGTTCGCCGGATCGCTCGCGTTCGGCCTCGGCTGGGGGACGTGCGCCCTCGTGTACGGCGCTCTCGGCGGGGTCACCGCGCAGATCGCGACGACGGCGCGCTCGGCGCGCGGCATGGGCCTCACGATCCTGGCGATCACCTACGTGCTCAGGGCGATCGGCGACCTTGCAGAACCTGGGCCCTCGGCGCTCTCGTGGCTGTCGCCGATCGGGTGGAACCAGCAGCTGCGCGCGTACTCGGGCGAGCGCTGGTGGGTCCTCGTCCTGCCGTTGCTCGCGAGCGCCGTCCTCGTCGGGCTCGCCTACACGCTGCGGTCGCGGCGCGACCTCGGCGCCGGACTGCGCGACGAGCGGCCCGGTCCCGCGACCGGCCGCCTCGCGACGGTCGGCGGACTCGCCTGGCGGTTGCAGTCGCGCGTGCTGCTCGGCTGGTCGGTCGCCTTCGCGCTGTTCGGGCTGATCCTCGGCTCTCTCGCGAGCAGCGTCGACAAGCTCCTGACCTCGCCGGCGACGAAGCAGTTCTTCGAAGCCATCGGCGGGATGTCGCGTCTCGTCGACGTCTTCCTCGGTGCGGAGATCGCGATCATCGCCGCGATCGCCGCGGCGTACGGGATCTCGGCTGCCGACCGGCTGCGCTCGGAGGAGGCCGACGGACACGCGGAGCCGGTGCTCGCCACCGCGACGACCCGGGCGCGCTGGGCCTCGAGCCACTACCTGATCGCGCTCGCGGGCTCGGCCTTCCTCATGCTGCTCGCGGGCCTCACGATCGGCGTCGGGGCGTCGGCCGCGCTCGGCGACTGGTCGCAGCTCGGTCGCATCGTTGTCGCGGCGCTCGCGCAGATCCCGGCCGTGTGGGTCGTGACCAGCCTCGTGATGCTCGCCTTCGGCTGGGCCCCGCGCCTCACCACCGCGGTGTGGGGGCTGCTCGCGGCGTTCGTGATCGTCGGCGAGTTCGGGGCGCTGTGGCACCTGCCCGGCTGGGTCATGGACCTCTCGCCGCTGCGGCACGCGCCGACGCTCCCCGTGGGCACCGACGGCATCACGGCGATCGTGGTGCTGACCGTCGTGGCCCTGGCGATCAGCGCCGCCGGGTACGCCGGCTGGCGACGCCGCGACCTCACCGGCTGACCGGACGCACGCCCTTCGCCGGGCTGGCGCGCTGAGCGCCGCAGGTCTGCTGACCTGGGCGGATACGTCGTCGGGGACACGCGCAGCAGGCGATGTCTTGCCAGAGTTACCGGTCGGTAGCATCATGGAGTTACCGGCGGGTAACCACCTCGCCGGTGCCCGACGTACCGACGTCGACCAGCCCGCCGCACGGCCCACCCGGGGAGACCGAGTCCATGAGCCACTACAAGTCGAACCTGCGCGACATCGAGTTCAACCTCTTCGAGGTGTTCCGCGCGCAGGACCGCCTCGGCACCGGTCCCTACACCGAGATCGACCAGGACACGGCCCGGGAGATCCTCGACGAGGTCGAGCGGCTGGCCACCGGGCCGCTCGCCGCCTCCTTCGCCGAGGCCGACCGCACTCCGCCGGTCTACGACCCGGTCACCTGCACGGTGACGATGCCCGAGGGGTTCAAGAAGTCGTTCGCGGCGCTCATGGAGTCGGGCTTCTGGAACCTCGACCTGCCGCGTCACCTCGGCGGCACGCACGCGCCGCCCTCGCTGCGCTGGGCCGCGAGCGAGCTCATGCTCGGCGCCAACCCGCCGGCGTTCATGTTCATGTCGGGTCCCGGGTTCGCCGCCATCCTCGACCACCTCGGCAACGAGGAGCAGAAGCGCATCGCGCAGATCATGATCGACCGCCAGTGGGGCGCGACGATGGTGCTGACCGAGCCCGACGCCGGCTCCGACGTCGGCGCCGGCCGCACGAGGGCCGTGCAGCAGCCCGACGGCTCGTGGCACATCACGGGCGTGAAGCGGTTCATCACCTCCGCCGAGCACGACATGGCCGAGAACATCGTCCACCTCGTCCTCGCGCGTCCCGAGGGCGCCAAGGGCGGCACGAAGGGGCTCTCGCTCTTCGTCGTACCGAAGCTGCACTTCGACCACGAGACCGGCGAGCTCACGGGCGAGCGCAACGGTGTCTACGCGACCAACGTCGAGAAGAAGATGGGCATCAAGGTCTCGACGACCTGCGAGCTCACCTTCGGCGACAAGGAGCCGGCCGTCGGCTGGCTCGTGGGCGACGTGCACGACGGCATCGCGCAGATGTTCAAGGTGATCGAGTACGCGCGGATGATGGTGGGCACCAAGGCGATCGCGACTCTGTCGACCGGCTACCTCAACGCCCTCGAGTACGCCAAGGGCCGCGTCCAGGGCGGCGACCTCCGCGCGTTCATGGACAAGGACTCCCCGCGCGTCACGATCACCCACCACCCCGACGTACGTCGCAGCCTGATGATGCAGAAGGCGTACGCCGAGGGCATGAGCGCGCTCATCCACTACCCGGCGTACTAACAGGACCAGGTCGAGCTGAACGAGGCCGGCGCCGTGGCCGAGGTCGACCTCGACACCGCGGAGCGGATGAACGACCTGCTGCTGCCGATCGTGAAGGGTGTCGGCTCCGAGCGGTCCTACGAGCAGCTCGCGCAGTCGCTGCAGACCTTCGGCGGCTCAGGATTCCTGCAGGACTACCCGATCGAGCAGTACATCCGCGACTCCAAGATCGACACCCTCTACGAGGGCACGACCGCGATCCAGGGCCTCGACCTGTTCTTCCGCAAGATGGTGCGCGACCAGTTCCAGGCGCTCACCCGTCTCGCCGGCGAGATCCAGGACTTCGCCAAGGGCGACGCCGGCAACGGCACCCTCGTCGCGGAGCGCGAGATGCTCGGGAAGGCGCTCGAGGACGTGCAGGGCATCGTCGGCGCGCTCGGCGGCTTCGCGATGAAGGCGCAGGGCGACGCGACCGAGCTCTACAAGGTCGGCCAGAACACGACCCGCCTGCTGCTGTCGGTCGGCGACCTCATCATCGGCTGGCTGCTGCTGCGCCAGGCGGCCGTCGCCGTGGCGGCCCTCGCGGGCTCGCCGTCGGAGTCCGACGTCGCGTTCTACCAGGGCAAGATCGCGGCCGCGACGTTCTTCGCGCACCAGCGCTTCCCGCTGCTCGCAGCCGAGCGCTCGATCGCCGAGGCCACCGACAACACCCTCATGGACCTCGACGAGGCGGCCTTCTAGCCGCGCGACCGCCTGCGAATAACAGCCTGAAAGTGCGGATTCGGCCCCGCGAAGTGCACGTTCAGGCTGTTACTCGCGGTCAGGCCGGGATCTCGGGGCGGCCGAAGAGGTAGCCCTGGCCGTAGACCGCACCGAGCTCGAGCATCGTGTCGCGCTCCGCCTCGGTCTCGACCCCCTCGGCGACGACGCGGATCCCCATCCGCTCGGCGAAGGAGACGAGCATCGCGGCGATGGCGGCTCGGCTGGGATCGGAGTCGACTCCGCGCGTGCTGCCGATGTCGATCTTGATGACGTCGGGAGCCACGTCGAGGATGTGCCGCAGGCTGGCGAAGCCGGCGCCGGTGTCGTCGACGGCGACCTGCGCCCCCTTGGCGCGCAGCGGTGCGAGTGCCGCGTTGAGGACGGCGTAGTCCTCGACGGGAACATGCTCCGTGAGCTCGATGATGATGCGGTCCCAGGGCACCGGGCCGAGCAGCTTGGGCAGACCCTCCATCACGGTGCCGGGAGAGAAGTTCACCGACAACGTCGTGCCCTCAG
>DASSQW010000078.1:0-4066 GCA_035702165.1 Candidatus Nanopelagicales bacterium | reverse complement strand
TGACGACGAGGGTGTGGGCGTCGACGGACTGGCCGACGGCGACGTGGATCCCGGTGACGACGCCGTCGACGTCGGCGCGGATCGTGTGCTCCATCTTCATCGCCTCCAGCACGACGAGCGCCGCTCCGGCCTCGACCGCGTCGCCCACCGCGACCGCGACGTGCGTGACCGTCCCGGGCACCGGAGTCGTCGGACCTCCACCGCTCGCCTCGTGCGCCGAGGCCGCCCACGGCTCCACGACGACGAAGGCCGTGCTCCAGCCGTCGGACGACACCACGACGCGCGACGGCTCGTCGTCCAGAGCCCCGGCACCCGAGTCGCCGAGCACTGCGTCGCCCACGTCGAGGCTGATGGACGTGCGTACGCCGTCGAGCTCGAGCCGTGCCTGCTCCTCGAGGAACCACGGCGTGCCCCGGCGGTGGGCGGGCTTCTCGAGGAGGGCGCGCTCGATGCGCTCGAAGCGAGGGTCGGTGTCGAGCGTCTGCGCCGGCGCAGGAGCGCCGTCGAGCGACGGGCACAGCCACAGCACGTCGCCACCGCGGGTCCACGCATGCCCGATCTGCGCGGTGGCCAGGATGGCGCCCCGGCGGTAGCTCAGGAGCAGCATGCTCGGTGCCCCGGCCACGTTGCGCCAGCCGCGCGGAGAGGCGCCCGCGATCGACGCCCGCGCACTCCCCAGCAGCAAGCAGCCAGCAGCCACCAGGTGCCGCCGTACGACGTCGTCGGGGGCCTGCGGCACGAGCAGACCGGGGTGCTCGTCGAGGAACGCGGTGGTCGTCGCGCCGTCGAGGAAGGGCTCGGACTCCAGCACCGCCACGAGCATCTCGGCGTTGGTCACGACCCCGTCGACGCGCTCGTCGCGCAGCGCGCGGGCGAGAACGGACGCGGCCTCGCTGCGCTCCCGCGCGTGCGCGACCACCTTCGCGAGCATCGGGTCGTAGTACGGCGTGACCTCGCTCCCGTCGGTCACCGCCGCGTCGACGCGCACGTCGCCGGCGAACCCGAGCTCCCACCTGGTGATGCGGCCGGTGCTGGGGAGGTAGCCGTTCGCGGGGTCCTCGGCGTAGAGGCGGACCTCGATCGCGTGACCCTCGCGCTCGATCTCGTCCTGTCCGAGCGGGAGCGGCTCGCCCTGCGCGACGCGCAGCTGCCACTCGACGAGGTCGAGGCCGGTCACCAGCTCGGTGACGGGGTGCTCGACCTGCAGGCGGGTGTTCATCTCGAGGAAGAAGAACTCCTGCGCGTCGCCGTCGCCGCTGACGAGGAACTCGACCGTCCCCGCGCCGACGTAGTCGATCGCGCGCGCCAGGGATACCGCCGCGGCGTGCATTCGGTCGACGACGGCGGGCGACGCACCCGGCGACGGCGACTCCTCGACGACCTTCTGGTGACGGCGCTGGATGGAGCACTCGCGCTCGAAGAGGTGCACCACGGACCCGTGCACGTCGCCGAAGACCTGCACCTCGACGTGGCGCGAGCGCTCGAGGTAGCGCTCGAGGAACACGGTCGGGTCGCCGAACGACGACGCCGCCTCGCGACGCGCGCCGGCCACGGCGTCGAGCAGGTCGGACGACGCGCGAACGACGCGCATGCCCTTGCCTCCACCGCCTGCCGATGCCTTGACCAGCAACGGATAACCGACCTGCTCCCCCGTCGCGAGCAGGTCGGAGTCTGTGACGTCGGGCGCGAGCTCGGCGCCCGGCACGAGGGGCACGCCGGCGGCGGCCGCGATGCGCTTGGCCTCCACCTTGAGCGCCATCGCGCGCATCGAGTCGGGCGTCGGCCCGACCCACACGAGGCCGGCGTCCGTCACGGCCTCGGCGAAAGCGGGGTTCTCCGACAGGAACCCGTAGCCCGGGTGCACGGCGTCCGCGCCGGTACGTCGAGCAGCCTCGAGCACCTTCTCGACCGACAGGTAGCTCTCCGCCGACGTCGTGCCGCCGAGCGGCACGGCGTACGTCGCCTCGTCGACGAACGGCAGCCCGCGGTCCGGCTCGCTGAACACCGCCACGGTCTCGATGCCCAGGACCGCAGCGGTGCGGAGAACGCGACGCGCGATCTCGCCCCGGTTCGCGACCAGCAGCCGCCGGATGTCAGCCATGCCCGCTCACATCCGGAAGACGCCGTACGACGACGTCCCCTGCACCGGGGCGGAGTGGACCGCCGAGAGAGCGAGCGACAGCACAGTGCGGGTGTCGCGCGGGTCGATGATGCCGTCGTCCCAGAGCCGACCGGTCGCGTAGAGGGCGGTCGACTGCTCCTCGACCTGGCTCTCGAAGGCCTCGCGCATCGGCGCGAACGCGGCGGCGTCGAACTCCTGGCCCGCAGCCTCGGTGCGCTGCTTCGCGACGATCTCGAGGACGCCGCCGAGCTGCCGCGGACCCATGACGGCGATGCGGTGGTTGGGCCAGGTGAACACGAAGCGCGGGTCGTACGCGCGCCCGCTCATGCCGTAGTTGCCGGCGCCGTACGACGCCCCGACCATCAACGTGAGGTGGGGGACGGTCGAGTTCGACACCGCGTTGATGAGCTTCGCGCCGTCCTTGATGATGCCGCCCTGCTCGTAGCGCGTGCCGACCATGAAGCCGGTGATGTTCTGCACGAACAGGATCGGGAGGTCCTGGCGCTCGCAGAGCTGGATGAACTGCGCGCCCTTCTCGGCCTCCTCGCTGAACAGGATCCCGTTGTTGGCGAGGATCCCGACCGGGTAGCCGTCGAGGTGCGCCCAGCCGGAGACGAGCGTCGTTCCGTAGAGCGGCTTGAACTCCTCGAGCTCCGAGCCGTCCACGACGCGCGCGATCACCTCGCGCACATCGAAGGGCACCCGTACGTCGGCGCTCGCGATGCCCAGCAGCTCGTCGTCGTCGTACGACGGCGGCACGGGGGTCCGCGAGCGCCCGGGGCCCAGCGTGCGCCAGTTGAGGTGGCCGACGATGTCGCGGCCGATGCGCAGAGCATCCGGCTCGTCGAGGGCGAGGTAGTCGGCGAGCCCGCTGACCCGCGCGTGCATCTCGGCACCGCCGAGCTGCTCCTCGTCGGCGTCCTCGTCGATCGCCATCTTCACCAGCGGAGGACCGCCGAGGTAGACCTTCGCCGCGTCCTTCTGCAGCACGACGTAGTCGCTCATGCCGGGCACGTAGGCGCCGCCCGCGGTCGACGAGCCGAACACGAGCGTGATGGTCGGTATGCCCGCCGCCGAGAGCCGGGTGAGGTTCTTGAACGACGCGCCGCCCGGCACGAAGATCTCGGCCTGCTTGGGCAGGTCGGCACCGGCGGACTCGGTGAGCGAGATCAGCGGCAGCCGGTTGACCCGCGCGATCTCCATGGCGCGCAGCCCTTTTGCGACCGACGTGGGTCCCTGCGCGCCGCCCTTCACCGTCGGGTCGTTGGCGCTGATCACGCAGTCGACCCCGCGCACGCGGCCGATGCCGGTGACGATCCCGCCGCCGAGCGGGTCGTCGGTGCCCCAGCCGGCGAGCGGCGAGAGCTCCAGGAAGGGCGCGCCGCGGTCGAGCAGCAGACCGATGCGCTCGCGCGGCAGCAGCTTGCCGCGCGAGCGCAGCTTCGCGACCGAGCGCGCGTCCTTGTCGGCGTCGCCCGAGCCCCCGCCGCGCACGACGCGTGCCGTGAGCTGGTCGATCTCGGTGAGCGCAGCGAGCATCGCCGCGCGGTTCTCGGCGTACGCCGCCGCCCGCACGTCGACCCGGCTCGCGATCCGCACCCGACCTCCCGACGACAGACTTGACGCTAGAGTCAACTTGATACCCGCGTCAATATCCCTGTGCCGTGGGGGCTGGCAGGGCGCCGTCGTCGCTCGGAGCGCACGGGTCCTTCGCGCACGCGGGCGTGCCCCGGCCCGCATCGAGGCCCGACGATGGCCGTCGCCGTCCCGCGTGCGCGTCGCAGCAGCGGACGTCGACCGCGCGTGCGGGAGGATGCCGACGTGCCCGGTGAGCAGCTCCCCTTCGGTCGCGCCCGTCGCGCGGCGCGCGAGGCCGGGCGTGCGCTCCCCGTCGTCGAGACCTCCCTGCACGACGCCGTCGGCTCGGTGCTGGCCGCGCCGCTC
>DASSQW010000077.1:0-5325 GCA_035702165.1 Candidatus Nanopelagicales bacterium | reverse complement strand
ATGGCCGTGGCCAACGGTCCCGACGTCCTCGGCCTGCTGCACGACAACACGTCGTACGGCGTCTACGGCGACCACGGCGGCACGCAGGAGTCCGTGCAGCGGATCCCGATCGTGTTCTGGTCGAAGAGCCTGCAGCCCCAGCGCGTGACCGATGCACCGATGCGCACCGTCGACATCATGCCGACGATCCTGCGCACCTTGGGCATCACGCCCACCGGCCCGATGGACGGCCGGGCCTGGAACATCGGCGGCTGACCCGCTGACGACGACGGGGGCGGCTGCTGCTCGCGGCCGCCCCCGTCGTCATGCCCTCAGGTACGCCGGACGTGCCCGGTGCGGGTGCCGTCGGGGTCGACCCGCTGCAGCAGCGCCTCGGTGATCTCGGTGAGCTGGGCGACCTGGTCGTCGGTGAGAGCATCGAAGACGTACTCGCGCACCGCCTCGACATGGCCCGGCGCCGTCGCGACGAGCTTCTGCCAGCCGCCGTCGGTGAGCGTGGCGTTCGTGGCGCGGCGGTCGGCCGGGCACGGCCGGCGCTCGACCAGGCCCCGGTCCTCCATGCGCGAGACCACGTGGGAGAGCCGCGACAGCGTCGAGCTCGTGCGCTCTGCCAGGGCGGTCATCCGCAGGGTTCGCTCAGGCGCCTCGGACAGCATCGCGAGGACCCAGTACTCGAAGTGCGTGATGTCGGAGTCGCGGCGCAGCTGCGTGTCGAGCGCGGCGGGCAGCAGCTGGATCAGCGAGCCGAGCCGCACCCAGGCCTCGCGCTCGCGGTCGTCGAGCCACCTCGGGGACGTCATGGACCGAGTCTAGCGCAGATAGTTGACACAACAACCTCTGCGGGTTACGGTGCTCTTAGTTGATACAACAACCAATCGTCGAGGAGCTCCCATGACCACCATCTCGATCATCGGCAAGGGCAACATGGGCGGCGCCATCGCCTCCATCGCCACCGCCGCCGGCATCACCCCGCAGGTCGTCGACCAGGGTCAGGACGACGTCGCGGTCACCGGCGACATCGTCGTGCTCGCCGTCCCCTACGGCGCGCTCGAGCACATCGTCGCGGCTCGCGGCCAGCAGCTCGCCGGCAAGATCGTCGTCGACATCACCAACCCGGTGAACTTCGAGACGTTCGACTCCCTCGTCGTCCCCGCGCACTCCTCGGCCGCCGCCGAGCTGGCCGAGGCCCTCCCGCAGTCGTCGGTGGTCAAGGCGTTCAACACCAACTTCGCGGGCACCCTGGCCGCCGGCACTCTCGGCGACCTCGCCACGACGGTCCTCATCGCCGGCGACGACGCCGACGCCAAGAAGACCCTGGCCGACGTCGTCGCCGCGGGCGGCCTCAAGGCCGTCGACGCGGGCCCGCTGGCGCGCGCCCGCGAGCTCGAGGCGGTCGGCTTCCTGCAGATCACCCTCGCCGCGGCCGAGAAGGTCTCCTGGGTCGGCGGGTTCGGCATCGTCGCCTGACCTCCCGCGCACTCCACCAGGAACGGTGCCGCACGGCACGGAGCGCCCCCGTCCACCAGGGACGGGGGCGCTCCGTGCTGATCAGACCGAGGAGTCCTCGAGCTGCGGCTCAGGGCTGTGCGTGCCGCTGGCTGCGTCGTCGCGTGGCCGGCGCGCCCGACGACCGAGCCAGACCACGGCGCCGCCCGTGAGGAGCAGCAGCACGAGGCCGGCGCGCGCGCCGCTCCAGCCGGAGCCGGCGGCGTCGGTGCTGGAGTCGGGCTCCGTCGTCGACGGCGGCAGCGGTGCCGCGCGCGCGGCGAGGTAGTCGGTGAGCACCGTGAGCTGGCGGTCGCCGTAGAGCTCGCCGGGCTCGATGTAGGTGTTCTCCGACCACTCGTTCCAGCTGATCACGGCGACCGCATCCGGCGACGACGCGAAGGCGTTGTCGAGGCTGCGCGACAGGGTGCGGCCGTCGTCGCGCGGGATGACGCGCGTCCCGCCGAGCGTCGTGCCGTCGAAACCGGGTGCCGCAGGGGCGAACCACAGGCCACCGTGCGCATGCACGGCCTCGCTCATCGCCGACAGCTTCGCGGTGGTGGCCGACGAGGTCGGGTCGCTCGAGGACCAGTAGTAGGCCTCGCCGTCGACGATGTCGGCGAGGCGGACGTAGCCGTCGACGGTCTTCGCGGCGGCGAGAAGGATCGCGCGGTGGTCGAGGGCCTGGCGCACCCGCAGCACGTCGGCGGTGCTGTAGCGCTCGGTGCCCGTCCAGATGATCACCGGGCGGCCGTAGTAGCGCGACGAGATCCGCGATCCCCACCGCTGGACGAGGTAGACCATGTCGTGCTCGACCGTCGCGATCGGCAGCGGGTCGCGTTCGAAGTCGAGCGCCTCGTAGACGACCCCGAGGTCGAGGTTCTCCTCGGCCGCCACCGAGACGAGACGGTCGAGCCTGCGGTTGAGCGGCACGGTCGACTTCCACGAGGTGAGGAAGCCGTCGATGCCGGCGGCGCGCGCCTGCCGGACCTGCTCGCGCAGCACGGCCGGATCGTCGCTGCTGTAGCGGCCGCGCAGCGGCAGGTCGCTCTTGGCCCGGTTCCACGACGATGCCGTGAACCACTGGTAGAAGTACGCGTAGACCGGGGTCGGCCGGGTCGGGTCGAGGGCCCGGTTCGCCGACGCCGACGCCGAGGTCGTCGGGGTCGTGGTCGTCGCGAACGACGAGCCGGCGACCGCGGCGAGGCCTGCCATCAGCAGCATCCCGGCCACGACGGCGGAGGCGGTGCCGATCATCAGCCCCGTCGCACGGCGGGTGCGGTGCCGCCCGCTCACGGCGCACCTCCGCCGCGACGGGCACGCCGCGCCCACGCCTGTCCGGCCAGCACGAGACCGACGCACAGTGCGGCGCCCAGAGCACCGAGCACGAGGACATCGGCCTTGGTCACGACGCGCATGTCGACCTGCGAGCTGCGGCTCACGCGGATGGTCGAGGCAGCACCGAGCGCCGCGGACCGGTTGGTGAGCACGTACTCCCCGCGAACCAGGGCCGGCAGCGTGGTGACGCCGTCGGACGAGATCGTGACCGGCTCGCTGGAGCCGTCCGGGCGCATCACGTCGACGACGGACTCGATGCGCGTGCCGAACAGCACGTCGCGCGCGGTCAGCGACACGTCGTAGACCGACAGGGTGAGGTCCCAGACGGTCGAGCGCGCGTGGCTGAAGCGCTGCTGGCCGGCGAACACGGCGTCGCCGCCGTCGACCACCACGCTCTTCACCGAGTAGCTGACGGGCAGCACCTTCCAGGCGCCGCCGATCTGCCGGGTGGTCTGCGCCGCGACCATCACACCCTCCGCTGCGGCCGCACCGGTCATGCTCACCGACTGCAGGCCGGAGGTGAGGACGACCTCGGACACGCGCTCGGGCGGGATCGTCGTGCCACGTGGGTCGGTGAAGGTGAGCGTGACCGGCCGGCTCACCTCGAGGGCCAGGATCAGGTGCCGCTGCCGCGCGACGCGGTTCACCCCGCGGCCGACGCGCAGCAGCTGCACCTGGGCGCCGGGTGCCAGCGTCGAGGCGAGCGAGACCCGTGCGGCCACCCCGTTGAGGTCGCCCACGACCGCGTGGGCACGGCCGTTCGCGTCGGTGGTGAAGCTGGCACCGTCGACGAGCACCGAGACGCCGGCCACCCGGGGGACGGTGTCGATGAGCACCGTGCCGGTGACGGGGCGCAGCACGAGAGTCCACGTCGAGGCGCTGAGCGGATCGAAGCGCGCCTTCGCCGTCGTGAGCGAGACGCCGGCTCCGGCGCGCAGACCGTCGACCGACCAGGTCACCACCTGCGGGGTGGGGACGCCGCCGACGAGGCGCGCCTTGCGGGCGAGCAGGGTGACGACCGTGGTGCGGCGCGGGTCGAGCTGCACGATCTGGCCGGTGAGCGAGTGCAGGCGCACCCGGCTCACCGACGACGCCGGAACGCCGGTCGTGCCCGAGGAGATGCGCAGGGCGACCTTCGCCGAGACGTCGAGGCCGACCGTGAGCCGGCTCTCGTGCGCCGCGGTGTGCGGTGCGGAGGACACGAAGGCGATGGCCACCGATCGTCGGGGATCGACGGCCGAGGACGACAGGCGCACGGTGTCCTTGACGCCGTTGAGGTCGGCGACGGACACCCGGGCGCTGCCGTCGGCACCCGTGGTCACCGCCGTGCCCCCGACGACGAGGTGGACCCCGGCCATGGCGGGAGAAGTCCGCAGCACGACGGTTCCCGACGACGGGGACGCCGATGCAGCGGCACCGAGGGTCGCTGTCGCACCGACCAGCGTCGCGACGACGGCGAGTGCGAGCGCGCGCACGCGCGTGCGCGCCCTCATCGCTCGTCCTCGGTGAGGTCGGAAGGGGTCTCCGCGCCGCGGCGACCCCACTGGCTGCGCGCCGCCCAGACGACCACCGCGGCGACGCCGACGACGGCGACGGCGTAGATCGTGATCAGCACGATGCGACGCGGTTCCGGCGCGCCGCTGGGGCTCGCCGCGTGCGCCGGCTCGGCGAACAGGATCGCGGCGAGCACGACGACGAGCGCCGTCGACGTTCGGGCGAGGATGCGGGTTGCGCGGCTCACTTGGCCACCTCGTAGATCACGACGACCTCGCGGTTCGCTCCGTCGAACACCGCCGACTCCGCGTGCACGACGTGGCCGTCGTACTTGCGCACCAGCTCGAGCAGGCGTGCGGAGAACGAGGGCGAGCGTGCGGCGGAGTAGGCGTCCCACACCAGGTAGCGGTAGGTGCCCGCCCGGACCGCGTGGTCGGGGTTGATGATCGGCACGTACGACGGGTTGCGGTGCAACGGGTTCGGGCTGACCGAGAGCGCGTCGGACGTGTGGCCGCTGTAGTAGCGGACGATGTTGGCCAGCGTCGGGCCGATGGTCATGATCTTCGCGCTCGTCGGGACGTGGGCGTCGATCCAGAGCCCCGCCTCGCGACCGCCGGGGCTGCCGCCCGCACCCGCGGTCGGGGACGCGACGGGGTCGGTGACGAGACGCAACGACGGTACGAACGTCGCGAGCACGAGGACCGCGGTGAGGCCGAGCCCTGTCGCGAGCGACCAGGTGCGCCGGGGGCGCAGGTCGATGAGCGCCGTGCAGGCGCGAGCAGCGAGCACCGCGACGGCGGGCGCCAGCACCAGCAGGTAGGGGAAGCCCTTGACCGGCCAGACCTCGAAGAAGACGAACGGCACGATGATCCACGCGAGCAGCAGCACCTCGCGCCACGACGAGCGGCGCCGCAGCAGGATGAGGCCGGCGATCGCGGTCACGACCGTGAGGATGCCGATCGCCACCGGGATGTCGGTGAGGTAGAAGAGGAAGTCGTGGTTGGGCCG
>DASSQW010000076.1:0-7892 GCA_035702165.1 Candidatus Nanopelagicales bacterium | reverse complement strand
TCGCTCCCGCTCTCGACCACCTCGGTGTCGACCAGGGCCAGCGCGAGGCTCGTCCCGACGTGGTGGCCGTAGGAGCCCGACGTCACCAGGCCGACGACGCGGTCGCCGACCCACACCGGCTCGTCGCCGTGCGCGTCGCTGTCGATGTCGCCGAGGTCGAGGGTGACCAGGCGGCGCGTCGGGCCCGCTGCTCGCTCGGCGAGCGCCGCCTGCAGTCCTACGAAGTCGCCCTTGTCCCACGCGATGAAGCGGTCCAGGCCCGTCTGCCCGGGGGTGTACGCCTGAGTGAACTCGGCCGACCAGATTCCGTAGCCCTTCTCGATGCGCAGGCTGTCGATCGCCAGGTCGCCCACCGGCCGCAGCCCGAGGTCCGCACCGGCCGACGCCAGCGAGCGCCACAGCGCCTCGTGCCGGGTCGACGGCACCGTGATCTCGAAGCCGAGCTCGCCGGCGAGCGACACGCGCGCCAGCAGCGCCTCGACGTCGCCCATCGGCACCATGCGCGCGGTCATGAACGGGAACGCCTCGGCCGACACGTCCGCCGAGGTGAGGCGCGACACGAGCTCGCGGCTGCTCGGACCGGACAGCGCGAACCCGAGCCAGCGGCCCGACAGGTTCTCGATCGTGACGCCCGACTCCGGCAACGACTCGGCGAACCAGCGCTGGTGCCACTCCTGCAGGTAGTAGGACCCGATCAGCCAGAACCGGTCCTCGGCCAACGTCGTCACCGAGAGGTCGCCCATGAGCGTCCCCTGGGGGTGCAGCATCGGGGTGAGGCCCATCCGACCGACCCGCGGGATCCGGCCCGCCAGCAGGTGGTCCAGCCACTCGCGCGCGCCTGGGCCGCTCACCTCGTAACGCGAGTAGACACCGGTCTCGTAGGCGCCGACCGCCGTGCGGACCGCCTCGACCTCGGCGGCGACGTACCGGAAGGCGTTGTCGCGGTGAAGCGACGGCTCGTGCACGAAGTCGGGCTCGCCCGGCGTGAAGAACTGCGGCACCTCCAGCGCCCAGGTCGCCCCGAAGTGCGCGCCGACGGCCTTGAGCTCGCCGTACGCCGGAGTCACGACGAGCGGGCGGCCGGCGGGCAGCTGCTCGTGCGGGTAGGTCGTGAGGAAGCGGCGCGCGTAGAACTGGCGCGTGGTGGCGAGCAGGTAGTCGTCGTTGCTCGCCCACGCGCCGTACCGAGCGACGTCCATCGCGTAGACGTCGTCGCCGGGGTCGCCGTCGACGATCCAGTTCGACAGCGCGAGGCCGACAGCCGCACCCTGCGAGAAGCCGGCCATGACGCCGCACGCCGCCCAGTAGCCCGGTAGGCCGCGCACCGGACCGACGAGCGGGTTGCCGTCGGGCGTGATCGTGAACGCCCCGTGGACGAAGCGCTTGATGCCCGCCTTCTCCAGCGAGGGGAAGCGCCGGAACCCGACCTCGAGCTCGTCGGAGATCCGGTCCAGGTCGGGCGGCAGCAGCGACATGCCGAAGTCCCAGTCGGCGCCCTCCGGCTTCCAGTGCAGGGGGTTCGCCTCGTAGACGCCGAGCAGCGCGCCGTTCTGCTCGCGCTGCAGGTAGGTCCAGCCCTCGAGGTCCGTCACGGACGGCATAGCGCCCACGTACGAGGCGATCTCGGGGATGTCCTCGGTGACGAGGTACTCGTGCAGGATCGGTGTGACAGGGTGGTCGAGGCCGACCATCCGCCCGACCTTGCGCGCCCACAGACCGCCCGCGTTGACGACGTGCTCGCAGAAGATCGGCTCCTGCTCGGTGTCGAGGCGCCAGCCTTCCGGCGTACGCGTGATCGACGTGACGCGGTTGTGCGTGATGACCGTGGCACCGCGCTTCTTCGCGGCGCCGGCGTAGGCGTAGACCGCGCCGTTGGGGTCGAGGTTCCCCTCGTCGGGGTCGAAGAGGCCGCCGACGACGCCGTCGGGGTTCACGATCGGGACCAGGTCGACGATCTCGTCGACATCGACGAGCCGGACCCCCTCGTGTCCCATCATGTCGTGCCACGCGACCTCGGCCCGCAGCCACTGCATGCGCTCGGCCGAGCAGGCCAGCTCGATGCCGCCGGAGAGCTTCATGCCGATCTCGACGCCGCTCTCCGCCGCGACCTTGGGGTACATGGAGATCGTGTAGCTCTGCAGCGCGGCCACGTGCGCGTCGTTGTTGATCGCGTGGAAGCCACCGGCAGCATGCCAGCTCGACCCGGCCGTGAGCTCGGTGCGCTCGACGAGGGCGACGTCCGTCCAGCCTTTGAGCGTGAGGTGGTACAGCAGGCTGGTGCCGGTGATCCCACCGCCGATGACGACGACCCGGTACGACTGGCTCACGCTGATGGTCCTCCCCGCCCTGGCCCGATGCGACGCACGTACTGACTCCTGAGTCAGGATCGGGGCTCGGCGGCTATGGTGGCACGCGTTCCCGGGATCGCGCAGCATCCGCGACGCATCCAGTTCCGGGACGGGAGGCGGGGACATGGGGACGTCCGGGGCGCTGGTCACCTTGCCGCTCGACGACGACGGGCTCGACCGCATCCATGCCCAGGCGATGCGGATCCTGTCCGAGATCGGCACGGAGGTGCACGACGACGACATGCTGCGCCGCCTCGGCGAGGCCGGTCAGCGCATCGACGGCACCCGCGTCCGGTGGGACCCCGACTTCGTCATGGCGCAGCTCTCGCTCGCGCCCGAGACCGTCGCCATCACCGGTCGCAACCCGGCGCGGAAGGTCGCGCTCGGCGGCGGCTCGCTCGCGCACTCACCCGTCGGCGGGTCGCCGTTCGTCTCCGACCGCGACCGCGGACGTCGCGACGGCGCGATGGCCGACCATGTCGAGCTCGTGAAGATGGCGCACGCCGCGGACCTGCTGCCTGTGCTGCAGAGCGGCACCGTCGAGGCGCAGGACCTCGACTACCACTCGCGCCACCTCGAGATGGACTACTCGATCCTGCGCTGGAGCGACAAGCCGTTCATCGTCTACGGCACGAGCGGGGAGAAGGCGCGGGACGCGTTCGAGCTCGCAGCCATCGCCGCCGGCGGGCGCGAGGCGCTCGCTGCCGACCCGATGACGATCGGCATCGTGAACCCCAACAGCCCGCTCGTGTGGGACGGCCTCATGGTGACGACCCTCGTCGCCTGTGCCGAGGCCGCGCAGCCGGTCGCCATCACGCCGTTCCTCCTCGCCGGCGCCTCGGCGCCGGTCACCCTCGCCGGAGGTCTCTCGCTGCTCGTCGCCGAGACGCTCGCAGGCGTCGCGATGGCGCAGATCGTCCGACCGGGTACGCCGTGCATCCTCGGCTGCTTCTTCAACGGCGTCGACATGCGCAGCGGCGGGCCGTCGCTCGGGCTCCCCGAGTCTGTGCTCGCGACCCTCGCCGGTGCACAGGTCGCGCGGCGCTACCGGTTGCCGCTGCGCGGCGGTGGTGGCCTGTGCTCGGGCATCGCGCTCGACGCGCAGGTCGCGACCGAGACGACGATGTCGCTGTGGGCGACCTACCTCGCCGGCTGCGACCTCGTGCTGCACAGCGCGGGATGGCTGGAGGGCGGCCTCACGGCGTCGTACGAGAAGCTCGCGCTCGACCTCGAGACGCTGCGCATGTTCGAGCGGCTGCGCGAGGGCATCGCGGTCGACGACGTGCATCTCGCGTTCGACGCGCTCGCCGAGGTCGGGCCCGGCGGACTGTTCCTCGCGCACGAGCACACGCTCGAGCGGTTCCGCACCGACGCGTTCATGAGCCCCCTCTTCCGCTCGCAGGCGTTCCCGACCTGGCAGAAGAACGGTGCGCCCGAGACGCCGGAGCTCGCCACGGCGGCGTGGAAGAAGCTGCTCGAGTCCTACGAGGATCCCGGCATCGACGACGGCGTCGACGCGGAGCTGCGCGACTACATCGATCGTCGTACGGCGGTCCTCGAGGCCTGATCCGCGGTGTGACGCGGCAGACAGCACCGACCGCCTCGCTGGTTAGCCTCACCTAAGAGCCGCTGGCTAGCGTGAAGCCGTGACGCTCGACCAGGCCCCGACAGGTGCGCCCGTGCACGTGACCGGCGCCGACCTCGAGCCCGCATTGACCCGTCGCCTCGCCGAGCTCGGCGTGCGCGCGGGGCAGACGGTGACCCCCATGCACCGCACCTCCGGCGGCGCCCGCGTCGTCGGTGTCGACCACACCCGCGTCGCTCTGGCGCGGGCGGTGCTGCGGCGGATCGAGGTCGTGCCGGCATGAGCCCGCGCGAGGTCCCCTCCTGCCACTCCGATGCCGTCGGCGTCGAGGCCGAGGCGGGCACGCCGGTCGTCGCGCTGGTCGGGAACCCCAACGTCGGCAAGTCCACGCTCTTCAACGGGCTCACCGGATCCGGCCGCGACGTCGGCAACTGGCCCGGTACGACGGTCGCGGTCGGACGCACCCTCTGGACGCACCCGACCGTGGGCGACGTCGTGCTCGTCGACCTGCCCGGAGCCGTGAGCCTCGACCCGCTGTCGCCCGACGAGGAGCTCACCCGCGAGCTGCTCGTGGAACAGCCGGAGTCCGAGCGTCCCGACCTCGTGGTCGTGGTGACGTCGGCGGTGCACCTCGCGCGAGGTGTCTACCTGCTCCGCCAGGTGCGCGAGCTCGGCGTACGCACCCTCGTCGCGGTGACGATGCTCGACGTCGCCTCGCGCCGCGGGCTGAACGTCGACCTCGAGGCGCTCGCCAGTGCGACCGGCGGACCGGTGGTGGGGGTCGACCCGCGACGGAGGCACGGGCACGACGACCTCACCGAGGCGGTCGCCGACGCGCTCGCGCAGCCTGCTCCGCCCGTCGAGACCGTCGACGACGACGCGCTCGCGGCTGCGGAGCGCCGGTTCGCGTGGGTGACCGGAGTGGTGTCCGCAACGACCGAGCGCAGCCACGTCCGCGACTCGTGGTCGGACCGGCTGGACCGGCTAACCACCGCGCCGGTCCTCGGACCCGTCCTCTTCCTCGCGGTGATGTGGCTGCTCTTCCAGGCGACGACCACGATCGCCGCGCCGCTGCAGCAGGCGCTCGACTCGTTCTTCTCGGGTCCGGTCACCTCGCTGACGACCCAGGTGCTCACCGCACTGCACCTGGACAGCACCTGGGTGGCCGGGTTCGTGGTCGACGGCCTGATCGCGGGCGTGGGCATGCTGCTCACCTTCGTGCCGCTGATGGCCGTGATGTTCGCGTTCCTCTCGCTGCTCGAGGACTCCGGCTACCTCGCGCGCGCCGCCGTCGTCACCGACCGCGTGATGCGCTCGATCGGTCTGCCGGGCCGCGCGTTCCTGCCGCTCGTCGTCGGCTTCGGCTGCAACGTGCCGGCGATCAGCGGCACCCGCGTTCTCCCCGACGCCCGTCACCGCCTGCTCACCGCGCTTCTCGTGCCGTTCACCTCGTGCAGCGCACGCCTCACGGTCTACGTCCTCGTGGCGACGACGTTCTTCGGCGAGCACGCGGGCACGGTGGTGTTCGCGATGTACGTCGTATCGATCGTGCTCGTCGTGCTCGTGGGTCTGCTGCTGCGCACGACGCTCCTGCGCACTCTGGGCAACGACCCGCTGGTGCTCGACCTGCCGCCCTACCAGCTGCCGCTCCCCCGCCTCGTCGCGACCAGCACGTGGCGCCGGCTGCGCGGGTTCCTGCGGACTGCGAGCGGGATCATCGTCGCGACCGTCGTCGTCGTATGGGCGCTCAGTGCTGTCCCGGCTCCCGGCAGGGCTGGCTCGTTCGGCGACGTCCCGGTGCAGGACAGCGTCTACGCCACGACCGCGTCGGCGATCGCGCCGGTGTTCGACCCCGCGGGCTTCGGCAGCTGGGAGGCGACGAGCGCGCTCATGGTCGGCTTCGTCGCGAAGGAGGCCGTGATCTCCTCGTGGGCGCAGACCTTCGCGACCGCCGAGCCGGAGTCGGCCGACGACCCCGGCGCTCTGGGCGACGCCCTGAGGGCCAGCTTCGCCTCGTCGTCGGGCGGCCACCCGACGCCCGCGGTGCTCGCGTTCCTCGTCTTCCTGCTCGCCTACACCCCGTGCGTCGCGACCCTCGCCGCGCAGCGCCGCGAGATCGGGCTGCGCTGGACGCTCACCGGCGTCGGTGTCCAGCTCGTCGTCGCGTGGTGCCTCGCGGTCGCCATCTTCCAGGCCGGGGTGGCGCTCTCATGAGCCTCGCCGCGGTCCTTGATTCCTTCATCGGAGGGGCCCGCACGGTCGACGACCTCGCCGAGCGCACCGGCCTCGGCAAGGACCTCGTGCGCGTCGCGCTCGACCAGCTCGTCGCCCTGCGCCTCGTCGAGTCCGCACCGCTGGCCGGTGCGTGCCCCGATGACTCCTGCGGCGGCTGCCCTATCGCGTCCGGCTGCTCCGCCGGCCCGGTTGCGCTGACGCTGTCGCGCCGTACCTTCTCAACCCCGCGGCGTCTCGCCCGTCGCTGACCGTCACCGGACGGCGAGCGCAGGCGTGGATGGGGCCGGTCGGGCTGAAGAAGCGGCGACCGGCGTCCGGGCCGCCCGCTTGTTCCTTCCGGACTCAGGTCAGGGTCGGGTTCGACGACGTCGGCGCGGCCACGCCGGTGCCGTACTACCTCTGCAGCGACAACGCCTGCGACTGACCCTCAGAACCGCAGCAACCCCGTTACGCCGCGACGACGGCCTACGTCGACAGATCGGGAGGGCGGGTCTCGGACCGTCGTCTCGGCGGAGCGGGTGACGTTGCGTGCTACAGCAGGCGCCGGGTACCGCCGACCGCCACCGTCCGCGGGCAGCTCGTCGCCTCCTTGTGGACGACGCGCCGACGCGCCAGCAACTGGGGATAGCTCGATTCGCTGACGGCTGACACTGCTTGCGCCCCAAGGGATCTCGGGCTAGTCGACTGTCAGACCCCTTCTCTAGGGTCTGGATCATGAGTTCGACCACGCCGCCCGGCTCGGGGACCGTCACGGTTCCCGAGCTGTGCGCTGCGCTCGAGCGGATGGAGGCCGACGCCACACTGATCGCCCGCGCGTTCCAGGACTGGGAGTCCTTCGACATCGGTGCGCTGCACCCCGATCTCGCGGCTCAGATCGCGACACGTTCCTTCGCTGTGGCCAACCGGCTCACCGCGGTGGGCACCGTCACGGCCGGCCACATCGCCACCGTCGCCGGCTACACGACCGGCACGCTCATCGCCGGCCGGTTCGTGTCGCCGCGACGGTGGCTCGAGGTCGATGCCGGCCTTGCCCCGTCGACCGCGAAGACAGTGCTCGCCCGGGGTCGGGATCTGGCCGAGCACTCCGAGCCGGTGAAGCGGGCCTGGCTGGCGGGACAGGTCACCGGCGACGCCGTGCGCGAGCTGACGTCCGGAGTCACCGGGGTGCTCACGCTGGTGAAGGCGCCGCGCGAGCAGAAGGAGGCGCTGCGCGCGGAGGCGATCGAGGTTCTCATGCCGATCGCCCGTACCGGCACACCGGCGGATCTGAAGAAGGCGATCGGCCGGCTGCGGCTGCTGGCCGACTCCGCCGGCGAAGCCACAGCCGTCGTGGAGGCGTACGACGAGCAGTCTCTGGGTTTCGCCGATGTCGGCGCGCTCACCCGCATCCAGGCCTGGCTCACCCACGAGAACGCCGCCGCATTCCTCACCCTCGTCGGGCGCTACGCCCAACGGGTCGTCGAGCGCGACGCCGACGTCGTCCACGACCCCACCTGCCCGCTCGCCTCACCGCCGACGCCGGGGTCGGGTCAGCGGCGCTGGTGCGACTGCGGCGCGTCTCAGGCAGCCGGGCTGTCGGGCAAGGACCGGTGGGGCCACGCGATGGCCGTCGGCCTTGGCGACCTGTGCCACGAGGCACTTTCGCGTGCGGACCTGGGCACCCACCACGGCGCCGCCCCGCATGTGACGGTGATCGCGACGGTCGCCGAGCTCGATGCCGGCCT
>DASSQW010000075.1:0-10941 GCA_035702165.1 Candidatus Nanopelagicales bacterium | reverse complement strand
GCTGCCGACGGCTCCCGCCAGCGCCCGGTGATGATCCACCGCGCCCTGTTCGGCTCCATCGAGCGCTTCTTCGCGGTGCTGCTCGAGCACTACGCCGGCGCGTTCCCGGTCTGGCTCGCGCCGGTCCAGGTCGTCGGCATCCCGATCACCGACGGCCACGTCGACTACCTCGACGACGTCGCCGCGCAGCTGCGCGCGCAGGGGATCCGCGTCGAGACCGACACCTCCGACGACCGGATGCAGAAGAAGATCCGCAACGCGCAGAAGCAGAAGGTGCCCTACATGCTCATCGCGGGCGACGACGACGTCGCCGCCGGCGCGGTGTCCTTCCGCTATCGCGACGGTTCGCAGAAGAACGGCGTACCTGTCGGCGAGGCGATCGCCGAGATCGTCGCCGCGCGCGATGCGCGGGTGCAGGTGTGAGCGGCGCCGACGCCTGGGAGCGGCTGTGGTCGCCGCACCGGATGGCCTACCTCAAGGGTGAGAACAAGCCGCGCCACGACGACGCAGGCGCCGAGTGCCCGTTCTGCGTCGCGCCGGAGATGGACCCGGAGAGCAGCCTCGTCGTCGCGCGCGGCGACGTCGTCTACGCCGTCCTCAACCTCTACCCGTACAACGCGGGCCACCTCATGGTGTGCCCCTACCGCCACCTCGCCGACTACACCGAGCTCGACGCTGCCGAGGTGGCCGAGCTCGGGCTGTTCACCCAGCGGGCGATGACGGTGCTGCGATCGGTGTCGGGCGCGCAGGGCTTCAACGTCGGGATGAACCAGGGTGCCGCCGGCGGTGCCGGGGTCGCGGGCCACCTGCACCAGCACGTGGTGCCGCGCTGGGGCGGCGACACCAACTTCATGCCCGTGATCGGTGCCACGAAGACGATGCCGCAGCTGCTCGAGCAGACCCGCGACCTCATCATCGCGGCCTGGTAGCCGCCTGCGCGTGGCGGTGCGCGGGCAGGCAGCCCGGTGGCCCGTCGCCGCGGCGTCGCGAGCGACCCGGGGGAGTGCGAGGGTGGAGGCATGACGACGGCGCTCCGCACCGGTTCGGTGCTCGTGTTCGACGGCGACTGCGGTTTCTGCACCACGAGCGTCACCTGGCTCGCCGCTCGGTTCCCGGGCGCCTTCGCGACCGTGCCCTACCAGCGGACCGACCTCGACGCACTCGGCCTGACCGAGCGCGAGTGCGACGAGAAGGTCCAGTGGATCGGCGACGTCACCTCGCCGGTCACGACGCGGTCCTCGGGGGCGGCCGCAGTCGGCGCACTCCTCCGGGTCGGCGGTCGCCGGCGCCGGGGCGTGGTGGGCACCCTGTCGCGCGGCCTCGGCGTGCTGGCCGTCTCGCGCCCGACGTCGTGGGCCGCCGAGGCGATCTACA
The DNA here is from genome assembly GCA_035702165.1 of Candidatus Nanopelagicales bacterium. Taxonomy (GTDB): domain Bacteria; phylum Actinomycetota; class Actinomycetes; order S36-B12; family CAIYMF01; genus Longivirga. The sequence goes on along the minus strand of DASSQW010000075.1, from coordinate 9,567 downwards.
CGGTGATCGCCGCCAACCGCCAGCGGCTTCCGGGCGGCACCCCAGCCTGCGCCCTGTGACCCGCGCCGCTCCGTGAGTCGCAACGCGTCGTAGGGAGCGCGTTCCTGCTCACGGTGCAGCGGCGCCGGTCAGTGGCCGGCGGTCGCGGCTTCCTCCTGGAGCTTCTTGGCCAGCTGCGCCGGCATCGGCTCGTGGCCGGAGTAGGAACGGGTGAAGGTCGCCGTGCCGTGCGACAGCGAACGCAGCTCGACGGCGTACCGCGTCAGCTCGAGCTGCGGGACGTCGGCGATCACCTGCGAACGGCCGGCGCCCACGGGCTCGCTGCCGACGACGCGGCCGCGACGGCCGGACAGGTCGCTCATGACGGCACCCATGTACTCGTCGGACACGAGGACCTTGATCCGGTCGACCGGCTCGAGCAGCGAGACGTTCGCCGCCGCGGCCGCCTCCTTGAGCGCGAGCCCGCCGGCCTGCTGGAAGGCCATGTCGGAGGAGTCGACCGAGTGCGCCTTGCCGTCGACGAGGGTGACGCGGATGTCGATGAGGGGGTAGCCCGCTGCAACGCCCCTCTCCATCTGGGCGCGCACGCCCTTCTCCACGCTGGGGATGAAGTTGCGCGGGATGGCGCCGCCGACGACCTTGTCGACGAACTCGAACCCGCTGCCCGACGGCAGCGGCTCGACCTCGATGTCGCAGACGGCGTACTGGCCGTGGCCGCCGGACTGCTTCACCAGACGGCCGTGGCCCTTGCCGGGTCCGGAGAACGTCTCGCGCAGCGACACGCGCAGCGGCACGGAGTCGACGGCGACGCCGTACCTGTTGCGGAGGCGGTCGAGCAGGACGTCGACGTGCGCCTCGCCCATGCACCACAGCACCAGCTGGTTGGTCTCGGGGTTGCGCTCGAGACGCATGGTCGGGTCCTCGGCCACGAGACGGCCCAGACCCTGCGCCAGCTTGTCGTCGTCGGCCTTGGTGTGCGCGACGATCGCCACCGGCAGCAGCGGGTCGGGCATGATCCACGGTTCGACGAGCAGCGGGTTCTCCTTCTCCGACAGCGTGTCGCCGGTCTCCGCCCGGGAGAGCTTCGCCACCGCGACGATGTCGCCGGCGATGGCGACGCCGGCGGTGCGCTGGGTCTTGCCCAGCGGCGACGACAGCGCGCCGACGCGCTCGTCGACGTCGTGGTCCTCGTGTCCGCGGTCCGGCGCGAAATGGCCCGACACGTGCACGGTCTGGTCGGGGCGCAGCGTGCCGCTGAACACGCGCACGAGCGAGATGCGGCCGACGTAGGGGTCGGTCGTGGTCTTCACGACCTCAGCGCACAGCGGTCCGGCGGGGTCGCAGACGAGCGGCTCGCGCGGGTCGCCTCCGGGGGAGGTGACCGCGGGCAGCGGGTGCTCGAGCGGCGACGGGAAGCCGCGCACGATGACCTCGAGCAGCTCGGCGGTGCCGAAGCCCGCCGGGGCGGTCGCCGACCCGAGGACGGGGTAGAAGGAGCCGCGCGCGACCGCGGTCTCCAGGTCCTTGATGAGGGTGTCGACGTCGACGTCCTCGCCGCCGAGGTAGCGGTCCATGAGGGTCTCGTCCTCGCTCTCGGCGATGATCCCCTCGATCAGCGTGCCTCGGGTGCCCTCGATGAGCGGCAGGTGCTCGGCGTCCGGGTCCCGCTCGACGCGGCTGCCGGAGGTGTAGTCGAAGACGCGCTGCGACAGCAGCCCGATGAGGCCGCCGACGGAGCTGTCCTCCTTGAGCATCGGCAGGTAGAGCGGCAGCACGCCGTTGCCGAAGACGCGCTGGCAGACCGCCACGGTCTCGTCGAAGTCTGCGCGCTCCTTGTCGAGCTTGGTGACGACGACGGCGCGCGGCATGCCGACCGCTGCGCACTCGTCCCAGAGCAGCTGGGTGGCGCCGTCGACGCCGTCGGTGGCGCCGATCACGAAGAGGGCGGCGTCCGCGGCGCGCAGGCCCGCGCGCAGGTCGCCGACGAAATCGGCGTACCCGGGGGTGTCGACGAGGTTGACCTTGATGCCGTCGATCTCGAGGGGCGCGAGCGCCAGGCCGACGGAGCGCTGCTGACGGACCTCGGCCTCGTCGAAGTCCGAGACCGTGGTGCCCTCCTCGACGCGGCCCGCGCGAGAGAGCGCGCCTGCGGCCACGAGCAGCTGCTCGACGAGGGTGGTCTTCCCGGAACCGGAAGGGCCGACCAGCACGACGTTGCGGATCTTGTCCGGCCGGTCGACCTCGGGTGCTCTGCCGGCGGCTCCTGCGGTGTTCTTGTCAGCCATGTAGATCGCCTCCGCGTCGTTGCGGGCTGAGGTCCGTCGGTCACACCTTTCTCCTGCGTCCCTCGCGAGGCAACCGCTTCGGCGAACAGGGACGCCGTTACTCTCGTCACTGACATGCTGAACAACGCCTCGGCCCGCGCCGCCGTCGGTCACGTGATCGATCCGGTGGCCCGCGGCCTCCTCCGCCTGCACGTCTCGCCCGACGCCGTCACCGTCGCGGGGACGGTCGGTGCGAGCGCGGCGGGCCTGTGGTTCTACCCGCGCCAGCAGTGGGCGGCGGGCACGCTGGTGATCCTGCTCTTCGCCTTCAGCGATCTGCTCGACGGCACGATGGCACGGATGTCGGGCCGGCAGGGCCCATGGGGCGCGTTCCTGGACGCCACGATGGACCGCGTCACGGACGGGCTCCTCTTCGGCGCCGTCGCGCTCGGTTTCGTCGCGGCGGGCGACCGTCTCACCACCGCCGTCGCGATCGCCTGCCTGGTGGGTGGCGCCGTGGTCTCGTACGCGAAGGCGCGCGCCGAGGCCGTGGGCGCCGACTGCAACGTCGGCATCGCGGAGCGCGCCGAGCGTCTGATCATCGCGGGCGTGGCGGCCCTCCTGTACGGGTTCGGCGTGCCGTACGTCCTGCCGGCGGCGCTGTGGCTGCTGGCCCTGCTCACCTGGGTCACGGTCGGGCAGCGGATGCTGCACGTGCGCAAGCAGCTCCTGGTCGCCCCCTCGGGGGAGAGCGCGTGAGCGGGGCGACCGACCAGCTGGTCTCGATCGCGTACGGCGCCGGGTGGCAGCTGGTGAAGCGGATGCCCGAGAAGGCGGCGTACGCGTCCTTCGCCCGCATCGCCGACACCCTGTGGTCGCGTCGCGGCAAGGACGTGCTGCGCCTCGAGTCCAACCTCCGCCGCGTCGTGGGCCCTGACGCGACCGAGGACGAGATCCGCGCCTTGTCGAAGCAGGGCATGCGCTCCTACTTCCGCTACTGGTGCGACTCGTTCCGGCTTCCCTCGTGGAGCCGCGACAAGGTCGTGAGCTCCATGGTCGCGATCGACGACCACCATCTCGGCGACGCCCTGGCGGCCGGCAACGGCGTCGTGGTCGCGTTGCCGCACATGGGGAACTGGGACCACGCCGGCGCGTGGGCGACCCTCGCGCACAGCCCCGTCGTGAGCGTCGCCGAGCGGCTCGAGCCCGAGGACCTGTACGAGAAGTTCCTGGCCTACCGGCGCTCCCTCGGGATGGACATCATCCCGCTCACCGGGGGCGACCCGCCGTTCCCTTATCTCCAGGAGAAGCTGAAGGGCGGCGCGCTCGTCGCGCTGCTCGGCGACCGCGACCTCGGTCGCGGCGGCGTACCGGTGCAGTTCTTCGGAGCCAAGGCGAAGATGCCTGCCGGTCCTGCGGCACTGGCCGTCGACACCGGCGCGGCGCTCGTGACCGCGGAGCTGTTCCTGGCCGACGGGCGCAACGCGGTGCGCTTCCACCCGCCCATCGACGTGCCGCAGGAGGGCCAGCGCTCGCGCCGCATCTTCGCGACGACGCAGCTCGTGGCCGACCGCTTCGCAGAGGGCATCGCCGCGCATCCCAGCGACTGGCACATGCTGCAGCGCGTGTGGGTCGACGACCTCGACCCGGACAAGGCGCCGAGGCAGTGAAGGTCGGCATCGTCTGCCCCTACGACTGGTCGACGCCGGGCGGCGTCCAGGCCCACGTGCGCGACCTCGCCGTCGCGCTGATGCGCCTGGGCCACGACGTCAGCGTCCTCGCGCCGTGCGACGACGACGCCGACGTCGAGCTGCCGCCCTTCGTCGTCTCCTCGGGCCGCCCGGTCTCGGTGGCCTACAACGGGTCCAAGGCCAAGGTGCAGTTCGGCCCGGTCACCGCGCGACGGGTACGCCGATGGCTGCGCACCGGGGAGTTCGACGTCCTGCACGTGCACGAACCGCTGTCGCCCAGCGTCTCGATCCTGTCCTGCTGGGCCGCTCGCGGCCCCATCGTCGCGACCTGGCACTCGTCGATGGAGCGGTCGCGCATCCTCTCTGCCGGCTTCGCGATCGGGCAGACGGCACTGGAGAAGGTGTCGGCGCGGATCGCCGTGTCGGAGGCGGCACGGCAGACGCTCGTCGAGCACATGGGGGGCGACGCGGTCCTGATCCCCAACGGTGTCGACTGCTCCGCGTTCGGCGACGCGGAGCAGCTGCCGGGTTGGCCGGGCGAGGGGGGCTCGCTGTTCTTCATCGGCCGCATCGACGAGCCGCGCAAGGGTCTGCCCGTCCTGCTCGCCGCGCTCCCCGCCATCGTGGAGGCGCATCCCGGCGTGCGCCTGCTCGTCGCGGGCCCCGGCGACGAGGAGGAGATGCGCGAGCAGCTCGACCCCTCGATCTCCGAGCGGGTCGTCTACCTCGGTCTGGTGAGCGAGAAGGACAAGGCGCGCGCGTTCGTCTCCGCCGACGTCTACGTCGCTCCGAACACCGGCGGCGAGAGCTTCGGCATCGTGCTGCTCGAGGCGATGGCCAGCGGCACGCCGGTCCTGGCCAGCGACATCGAGGCGTTCCGCCGCGTCGTCGCCGACGGCCGCGCGGGCGCGCTCTTCAGCAACGAGGACCCCGACGACCTCGCGCGGGTCGCCATCGCGCTGCTGTCGGACGCCGAGGAGCGCCGCCGTCTCGCGGCCGAGGGCCTGCTCCGCGCGCAGGAGTACGACTGGGAGACGGTCGCGCGCCGCGTGGTCGAGGTCTACGAGGCGGTCACGGTCGCGGGCGAGAAGGTCACCGAGGACATGCGCGGCCAGCTGGTCGGGCGCTTCGCACGGGGCGGGGGCGAGTAGCCGTGCAGCAGCTGACGATCCTGCTCGTCGTCGTGGTCCTGGTCGGAGCGGTCGCGGTCTACCTCTCCTCGCTCGCCGGGCGCATCGACCGGCTGCACCACCGGATCGAGACCGCGCACGCCGGGCTCGACGCCCAGCTGCTGCGCCGGGCCGCAGCCGCGCAGGACCTCGCGTCGTCGGGCTTCCTCGACCCGGCGTCGGCGCTGGTCCTCTCCTCGGCCGCGCAGGAGACGCTCGTGGTGAGCGGCGACGACGACGAGGAGCGATCGCTCGCCGAGAGCGAGCTGACCCGCTCGCTCGCCGCGCTGCTCTCGGACCGCGAGGACGTCGAGGTGATCGTCGAGGACGCAGGGCCCGACGCCGCCGTGGCCGAGCAGCTCGTCACCGAGCTCGCCGTCGCGTGCCGCCGGGTGGAGCTGGCCCGACGGTTCCACAACGACGTCGTCCGCAGCTGCGTCCACGTGCGTCGCAAGCGCGTCGCCCGCTGGTTCGGCCTGGCCGGTCACACCGGGATGCCGCAGACGATCGACTTCGACGACACGGTGCCGGCCGGCCTCGACGGTCGCTGAGCCACCCTCGCTTACCCTGTGAGCGTGCGACTGCGACCACACCCCTCCCGACCCGTGGGGCGCTCAGTCGTACCCGTCGCCCTCGCCGCCGCGGCGGCCCTCGCGCTGACGGCGTGTGCCTCCGGCTCGCCCGCGGCACCCGCGGCGACGAGCTCCGCACCGGCGCCGTCTTCCTCGTCGGCGAGCCCGACCCCGACGGCGAGCCCGACCCCCACCGTCGCGGCCGACGCCTCCCCGTTCTCCGGCCTACCCGGAGGGGCCGGCAAGCCGGTCCTCGTCGTGAAGTTCGACAACACCACCTACGCGCAGCCCCACGCCGGGCTCAAGTACGCCGACATCGTCTACGTCGAGGAGGTGGAGTGGGGCCTCACGCGCCTCGCGGCGGTCTTCTCGACCACGCTGCCCAAGCTCGTCGGACCGGTCCGCAGCGCCCGCATCTCCGACGTCGACATCCTCGCCCAGTTCGGTCGGCCCGCCTTCGCGTACTCGGGCAGCCAGCACAAGCTCATGCCGGTCCTGGCCAGGGCCTCGATCTACGACGTCTCCGGCGACAAGGGCATCAAGGGCTACTTCCGCGACCACGGCCGCAAGCCGCCGTACAACTTCATGGGGCGCCCGGCCGTGCTGCTCTCGCGCGCGCCCAAGGCGTCCGTCGCCCAGGACATCGGCTTCACCTTCTCCGCCGATGTCCCCACCGGGGGCCGCGCGGTGAAGGTCGCGATCGCGCCCTACCCGGACTCGCAGGCCAAGTTCGTGTGGAACGCGAAGCTCGGCCTGTTCGACGTGTGGCTCAACAAGCGCCCGGCACGCGCCGCCGAGGGCGGCACGCAGCACGCCGCGACCGTGGTCCTGCAGTACGTCGCCCAGAGCGACTCCGGCTTCGGCGACCGCTACGGCGGACGCACCCCCCTGCTCAAGACGGTCGGCACCGGCAAGGGCTGGGTGCTGCGCGACGGCCGTGCCATCCCGGTCACCTGGAGCCGGCCGGTCGCCACGGGCGGGACCACGTTCACCGATGCCGCCGGCCAGATCGTGGCCTTCAAGCCCGGCCAGGTCTGGGTGGTGCTGGTCAACAGCCGGAGCAAGGTCGCGATCGCCTGAGCCGGGACCCGGCTCCAGCTGCCGGGATGGCCCGGTCGGCGCGTGCACCGATGGTCGTGCTCCGGACCGTCGTAGGGCCCAGCAGGTCGCGAAGGGTATCCTGAGCGCGCGCCGCACCGGCGTCCCCGAGTCCCGCCCGACCACGCGAGGTCCTCCGATGTCCTTCGACAGCTCCACCACCGAGTCCGGCCGTCCCGAGGTGGGCACCGCGCGCGTGAAGCGCGGCATGGCCGAGATGCTCAAGGGCGGCGTGATCATGGACGTCGTCACGGCCGAGCAGGCGAAGATCGCCGAGGACGCCGGCGCCGTCGCTGTCATGGCGCTCGAGCGCGTGCCGGCCGACATCCGTGCCCAGGGCGGCGTGTCGCGCATGAGCGACCCCGACATGATCGACGGCATCATCGAGGCCGTCTCGATCCCGGTCATGGCCAAGGCCCGGATCGGCCACTTCGTCGAGGCCCAGGTGCTCCAGTCGCTCGGCGTCGACTACATCGACGAGTCCGAGGTCCTCACCCCGGCCGACTACGCCAACCACATCGACAAGTGGGCGTTCACCGTCCCCTTCGTCTGCGGCGCCACCAACCTCGGTGAGGCGCTGCGGCGCATCAACGAGGGCGCGGCGATGATCCGCTCGAAGGGCGAGGCGGGCACGGGCGACGTCTCGAACGCCACCAAGCACATGCGCACGATCCGCGCCGAGATCAACCGCCTCTCGTCGATGGCCGACGACGAGCTCTACGTCGCGGCCAAGGAGCTCCAGGCGCCGTACGACCTCGTGGTCGAGACCGCGCGCCTGGGCCGCCTCCCCGTCGTGATGTTCACCGCGGGCGGCATCGCCACCCCGGCCGACGCCGCGATGATGATGCAGCTCGGCGCCGACGGCGTCTTCGTGGGCTCGGGCATCTTCAAGAGCGGCAACCCGGTCGAGCGCGCGAACGCGATCGTCCAGGCGACGACGCACTTCCGCGACGCCGACATCGTCGCGAAGGTCAGCCGCGGCCTCGGCGAGGCGATGGTCGGCATCAATGTCGCCGACCTGCCGGTGCACCACCGCCTCGAAGACCGCGGCTGGTGACGGCGGCCCCGCTCGTCGGGGTCCTCGCGCTGCAGGGTGACGTCCGCGAGCACGAGCGCGCCCTGGAGCACTCGGGCGCGCGCACGCGCCAGGTGCGGCTGCCTGCCGACCTCGAGGGCGTCGACGCCCTCGTCGTCCCGGGCGGCGAGTCGACCACGATGAGCAACCTCGCCCTGCGGTGGGGGCTCATGGAGCCGCTGCGCGACCTGGTCCGCTCCGGGCTCCCGGCGTACGGCTCGTGCGCGGGGATGATCATGCTCGCCGAGCGCATCGTCGGCGGTCGTCCCGACCAGGAGACGATCGGCGGGCTCGACGTCACGGTGGTGCGCAACGCCTTCGGCCGCCAGGTCGACTCCTTCGAGGCCGACATCGACATCCCGGTGCTGGGGGAGCGCCCCGTCCACGCGGTGTTCATCCGCGCGCCGTGGGTCGAGCAGGCGGGGGAGTCCGTCGAGGTCCTCGGCAGCGTTCCGGCCGGTCCGGCCGCCGGTAAGATCGTCGCCGTCCGGCAGGGCCACCTGCTGGCCACGAGCTTCCACCCGGAGCTGACTGGGGACGTCCGCGTTCACGAGTACTTCGTCGAGATGGTGAGAGAGCAGGCATGAGCGGCCACTCCAAGTGGGCGACCACGAAGCACAAGAAGGCCGTCATCGACGCCAAGCGCGGCAAGATGTTCGCGAAGCTGATCAAGAACATCGAGGTCGCGGCGCGCACCGGCGGCGGCGACCCCGCAGCGAACCCGACGCTCTACGACGCGATCTACAAGGCCAAGAAGAGCTCGGTCCCCAACGACAACATCGACCGCGCGGTCAAGCGCGGCTCCGGTGCCGAGGCCGGCGGCGCGGACTACCAGACGATCATGTACGAGGGCTACGGCCCCAACGGCGTCGCCGTGCTCATCGAGTGCCTCACCGACAACCGCAACCGTGCCGCGTCCGAGGTGCGCGTGGCCATGACCCGCAACGGCGGGTCCATGGCCGACCCTGGCTCGGTCGCCTACCTGTTCTCCCGCAAGGGTGTCGTCATCGTGCCCAAGGGCGAGCTCACCGAGGACGACGTCCTGCTCGCAGTCCTGGAGGCCGGCGCCGACGAGGTCAACGACCTCGGCGAGGCCTTCGAGGTCGTCTCCGCGGCCACCGACGTCGTCGCCGTGCGCACGGCCCTGCAGGACGCCGGGATCGACTACGAGTCGGCCGAGACCTCCTTCCTGCCCTCGATGCAGGTCGAGGTCGACGAGGAGACCGCCCGCAAGGTGTTCCGTCTCATCGACGCCCTCGAGGACAGCGACGACGTCCAGACCGTCTACGTCAACGCCGACGTGAGCGACGAGATCCTCGAGGCGCTGGACGCGTGAGCGTCCGGTGCCTCGAGGATCGAGTCGGCCTGGGCCCCCGCTGAGCGCGCCAGCGCTCAGTAGGGGAGAGATCCTCGAGGCGCTGGACGCGTAGCCCTCGGCGGCTCCATGCGGCGGGCCTCGCTGCGCAACCAGGGCAACGTCCTCGCGGTGCACGCCACCGGAGGTGCGCGCCGGCAGCCGAAGGCCGCACCGGCCGGCGACGGCCCGCCAGGGCCCGAGCCGACCGGTCTGCGGCGCGCCGGCGACGCGGCGCGAGCCACCGCAGACGGGGCCCGCAGGGTCGCGGCTGCGGCGGCTCAGCCGAGCGCAGCGAGGCCCGCCGCTTGGAGCCGCGGCAAACACGGCTCGGCGTGTCCCTC
>DASSQW010000074.1:0-5210 GCA_035702165.1 Candidatus Nanopelagicales bacterium | reverse complement strand
ACCCGTGGAGGCGCCGTCATCGGGACGATCGTCGGGACGGACCCGCCTGAGGCCCCCAACGGCGCCGCGGTACGGGGTCCGCCACGGACGGGCACCAGCCCGCTGGAGCCCGACGGCGCCTCCAGCGGCGTCGCGGAGCTGCGCAGGCGGGGCAGCGGCTCGCTCGGCGGGATGGACAGGTACGAGGCGGAGGGCGCGACGGTCGCCGACGCCGGGAAGGGCGGCGTCGCCGGGAGGGGTCGGGCCTGGTGGGTGCCCATGGGGCTGAGGATCGGGCCGGTCCGCGGCGGCGCACAGCCCTGGAGCCCCAGGGTCACTCCCCCGGAGCAGCGGTGTCCTCCGTCCGCCGCAGGCGAGCCGCCGCCCGAGCGGGCGGCGGGAGCGCATAGGGTCGGCACCGGCATGAGCGTCCGCGTCTACACCGGTCCGCACGCCGACCGCCGACGCGGCGGCGGCGGCGGGTTCCTGCGCGCGCTGCCGTGGGCGCTGGCGCTGCTCGCGATCCTCGCCCAGATCCTCTGGCCGATCACCCACGGCTCGACCCGCGACATGGTCACCGTGGTCGCCGTCGTCCTGTTCTTCCTCGCCAGCGCGACCCACGCCTGGATCTCGCGCGGGTGGCTGTGGACGTTGGGCTGGTTCGTCGCGAGCGCCGGCATCGGCCTCGGTGTCGAGGTCCTCGGCACGCGCACCGGTCTCCCCTTCGGCGACTACTCCTACGCCGCGAGCCTCGGGCCCCTCGTCGCCGGCGTACCGGTCGTCATCCCGCTGGCCTGGGCGATGATGAGCTACCCCGCACTGCTCGCCGCCCGGCGCCTCGTGCGCGGCACGCTCTCGACCGCGATCGTCGCGGCGGTGGCGCTGGCGTCGTGGGACCTCTTCCTCGACCCGCAGATGGTGGGTGAGAAGCACTGGACCTGGCAGCTGGACCGCACGCCGGTGCTCATCGGGATCCCCGACGTCCCGGTGCAGAACTTCGTGGCCTGGCTGCTGGTGTCGCTCGTGCTGATGCTCGTGCTCGGCCTGCTGCCGCGGCGCCGGACCGACGGAGCGGAGGGCGACGGCGTCCCTGCGCTGCTCTACCTCTGGACCTACGTCTCGAGCGTGGTCCTCAACGCCTTCTTCCTGCACCGCCCCGCCGTCGCGGTGTGGGGCGGGATCGTGATGGGCCTGGTGGCCATCCCCTACGCCTACGCGCTGTGGACCGGTCGAGACTGAGCCGCGGCACCGAGGTGCTCGTCGCCTCGGGCGCGCTCGCAGCCTGGATCGGCACGGCGCACACGGCGTACAACCTGCAGGTCCTGCGCACGCCGCCGCCCTCGCCCCCTCCGGCGCGCGAGCGGGTCAGCGTCCTGGTGCCCGCGCGCGACGAGCAGGCGCGGATCGGTCCGTGCCTCGCCGCGCTGATCTCGACCGAGGGCGTCGACGATCTCGAGATCCTGGTGCTCGACGACGGGTCCACCGACCTCACCGCCGACATCGTCCGCGCGTACGCCGAGCGCGATGAGCGCGTCCGGCTGATCACCGGCTCAGCGCCCCCCGACGGCTGGCTGGGCAAGCCGTGGGCCTGCGCACGGCTCGCGCAGGAGGCAGCCGGCTCGGTGCTGGTCTACGTCGACGCCGACGTCACGGTCGCACCGCACGGCATCGCGGCGAGCGTCGCGCTGCTGCGCGAGACCGGGCTCGACCTGGTGTCGCCGTACCCGCGCCAGGAGGCCGACGGCGCGCTGCCTCGGCTCGTGCAGCCGCTGCTGCAGTGGTCGTGGATGACCACGCTCCCCCTCGGCGCCGCCGAGCACTCGCCGCGGGAGTCGCTGGTCGCTGCGAACGGCCAGCTGCTGGTCGTCGACGCCGCTGCCTACCGTCGCGCCGGCGGTCACGAGGCCGTGCGCGGCGCGGTGCTCGACGACGTCGCGCTGCTGCGCGCCGTCAAGCGGGCGGGCGGCAGCGGTGTCGTGGTCGACGGCACGCACGTCGCCACCTGCCGGATGTACGACAGCGGCCAGGAGCTCGTCGACGGCTACACGAAGTCGCTCTGGTCGGCGTTCGGCTCGCCCGCCGGCTCGACCGCGGTCGTCGCCCTGCTGTCGTGGCTCTACGTCGTCCCGGCCGTCGCGATGGTGGTCGGTCCCACGCGCCGCGCCCGCGCGTGGGGCGCCGCCGGCTACACCGCCGGCGTCGTCGGCCGCACCCTCGTCGCCCGACGCACCGGCCAGCACCTGCTCCCCGACGTCGCGACGCACCCCGCCTCGGTCGCCGCCTTCGGCTGGCTGGTGGCGGAGTCCTGGCGCCGCAAGCGCTCGGGCACGCTCACCTGGCGCGGCCGCCCCCTCGCCTGACCCACCCCTCCGCTGAGCCGAACCTTCCGCGACCTAGGCTCGGCGACCGTGGCCAGGGTCGTCGTCGTCGGTGCGGGCATGGGCGGCATGGCGTGCGCCGCACGGCTGGCGGTGAAGCGCCACGACGTCACCGTGATCGAGCAGTCCTCGACGTACGGCGGGAAGCTCGGGACGTTCGAGCGCGACGGCTTCGTGTTCGACACCGGACCGTCGCTCGTCACGCTGCCCGCGGTCTACCGCGACCTCTTCCTCAAGACCGGCGGCGAGCTCGAGGAGTCGATCGACCTGATCGACCTCGAGCCGGCCTTCGGCTACCGGTTCCCCGACGGCACGACGGTCGACATGCCCGGCGTCGACTTCTCGGCCTGCGCCCGGGCGCTCGGCGAGGCGCTGGGCGGCACCGCGGCGGAGGACTGGAACGCCTTCATGCGCCGCGCCGCGCAGATCTGGCAGGTCACGCGGCGGCCCTTCCTCGAGTCGCCGTTGACCGGGCTGTCCGACCTGCTCCCGCTCGCGCGCAACCTGTCCGACGTCCGCACGGTCGCGCCGTTCACCAGCCTGCGCTCGCTCGCCGCGCAGTACCTGCACGACCCGCGCCTGCGCATGCTCGTCGACCGCTACGCGACCTACACCGGCTCCGACCCGCGGCGCGCACCCGCCGCGCTCGCGACCGTCCCCTACGTCGAGCAGACCTTCGGCGCCTACCACGTCGGTGGCGGTGTACGACGCCTCGCGGACGCCCTGCACGCGCGCACGCTCGAGCGCGGCGTGGCCTACCGCTTCAGCACCGACGTCGTGGAGGTCCTCACCGCCGAGGCGGGGGTCACCGGCGTACGCCTCGCCGACGGCGAGGTGGTCGAGGCCGACGTCGTGGTCGCGAACGCCGACGCGACGCACCTCTACCGAGACCTCGTCCACGACTCGCGTGCGCGGAAGGCCGTGGCGTCGTTGCGGAAGGCGACACCGTCGCTGTCCGGCTTCGTACTGCTGCTCGCGGTCCGCGGCCGCACGCCCGGCCTCCGCCACCACAACGTCTGGTTCCCGCAGGACTACGACGCGGAGTTCGACGCGATCTTCGGCGACCGCGCCCGGCCTGTCGACGACCCGACGGTCTACGTGTGCGCACCCGACGACGACCGGATGCGCCCCGACGCCGACCACGAGTCGTGGTTCGTCCTCGTCAACGCGCCGAGGCACGGCACGCGCCGCGAGCGCGGCACCGTCGACTGGACCGAGCCGGGCCTCGCCGACTCCTACCGCGACCATGTCCTCGACGTGATGGCTCAGCGCGGCTTCGACGTGCGCGACCGCCTGATCTGGGCGGAGACCCGCACTCCCGCCGACCTCGAGCGCGACACCCGCGCACCCGGCGGCGCGATCTACGGCACCTCGAGCAACGGCGCGCGAGCTGCGTTCCTGCGCCCGACCAACCGCTCGCCGGTCCCCGGCCTCTACCTCGTGGGCGGCTCGGCGCATCCCGGCGGCGGGCTGCCGCTCGTCGGCATGTCGGCCGAGATCGTCGCCGAGATGATCGGCCGCGCCTGACTGCTGCGAGTCACCCGCGGGTGCTCGTCGAACCATCCTCAGGTTCGAAGTACGACGTGGAACCCGAGAGACGTCACTTGAACAGGTCGGTGTTCCCGCGGCAGAGGGTGTCGGCCAGCGAGCACGGCACCGAGGCGTCGGCGCTGTTCGCGTAGACCCGCTCGAGCCGGAACTGGATCTGGTTGAAGGGCGTGCCGTTGTTCTCCAGCGGCGCCGGAGGCGTGTACGTCGGCGGCACGAGGGTGCGGACGGTGACGGTGACGGCGGCGTTGGTCACCGCGGTCTTCGCCGAGGCGCCGAGGACGACCGTCTGCCCGTTCGTGATGGTCGTGATCGACGTGGTGAGGTCCTTGCCGCCGGCATCGGCGCCGACGACGGTGATCGTGACGTCGGGGCTGCCGGCCCAGCCGGGGACGTTGAAGAACGGCACCGGAGCCGTCACCGTCAGGACGTTGCTGCCCTTCGCGAGGGTCCCGCCGGTGGCCGGGTACGTCGTGTAGGTGTACGTCGGCGTCGCGGGATACGGGTTCACCCAGCAGGTGCTCGGGGCGCCCGACAGCGTCGTGTTGTAGATCTGGTTCTGGTAGAACGCGCCGCAGACGGTCACCAGCGCGAGCTTCGAGGTCTGGAACGTGCCGTTGTTGCCGTTCGAGCCGTCGACGTAGTTCGACGCGACGGGGATGAGGATCGGGGTGTTCACGAGGGCCTGGAAGGCCGTCGGCAGCTGCGAGCGGCTGATGCCGGGGTCGGCCGGCAGGTTCCCGGGGATCTGCGGCATGTAGGGGTAGCCGTAGCGCGTCCAGTTCACGAGATCGGTCGCCGGGTTGCCCCCGCCGTCGAAGTCGACCGAGCCCCAGTTGCCGCTCGAGCTCGAGCCGCAGATGCCCCACTTGTTGTCGAGCGGGGCGGCGACGATCAGGCCGGGCTGTCCCTGCGCCTGCGCGATCGTCGTCTGGCACACCGCCCACGGGCGGATCGTGCCGATGAGCGAGCGCTGCCAGCGACCGGTGGCCTTCGCGTTGGGGTGCGACTGCGTGATCCCGGTGACGCCGGCGAGCCCCGTCGCGATGTCGCGCGCGGCGGTGACGTCGACGAGGATCGCGGTCCCGTCGGTGCTGCAGGATGCGTGTGCACTGACGGCATCGCCCGCGGAGCCCGACCGGGTGTTGCTCGCCTCGACCGCGGTCGCCTCCGCGAGCGCGATGGAGTCCGCGCCGATCGCCGTGAGGCCGGCCTGGGTGCACGTCGGCTGCGCGTAGGCCTCGCCGACCTTGCGGGCTGCGGCCAGCGCCGCCGCATCGGCGGAGACGGCCAGCTGGCGGCCCT
>DASSQW010000073.1:0-8591 GCA_035702165.1 Candidatus Nanopelagicales bacterium | reverse complement strand
GCGGCTGCTCTACGCGACCGACACGGCGGCGCTCCCCGCCGCCACGGTCCGGGCGGTCGCGGGTGCGGCGTACGACATCGTCCTGCTCGAGGAGACGTTCGGCGACAGGACCGACCACGGGACGGGGCATCTCGACCTCGCGACGTTCCCGGTCGAGCTGCGTCGCCTGCGCGAAGCAGGCGCGGTCACCGGCGCGACGCACGTCCTCGCGGTCCATCTCAGCCACCACAACCCGGCCGACGTCGCCCGCGTGCTCGAGCAATGGGGTGCGCGGGCGCTGCCCGATCTCGCCGTCGTCGACACGGAGGCCGACGCAGCGCCGGCCGCGCCCCGACGCAGGCTGGTGCTGGGCGGCGCACGGTCGGGCAAGTCGCGCGAGGCGGAGCGGTCGCTCGCGTCCGCCGAGCGGGTGTCCTACGTCGCCACCGGGGGCGACCGCGACGCCGACGCCGAGTGGTCCGCGCGCGTGCGTGCGCACCGTGCCCGGCGACCGCAGCACTGGTCGACCGTCGAGACCCTCGACGTCGCAGGCGTTCTCACCGCTGCCACGCCCGACGACAGCGTCCTCGTCGACTGCCTCGCGCTGTGGCTGGCGGGCGTCCTCGACCGCGCGCGGACCTGGGAGGTCGACGCCGGCTCGTCGGCGTACGCCGAGTCGCTCGGGGCCGTCGAGCGAGACATCGCTGCGCTCGTCGACGCGGTCCGCGCCACCCGGGCACGCATCGTGCTCGTGAGCAACGAGGTCGGCAGCGGAGTCGTGCCCGAGCACGCCTCCGGTCGGCTCTACCGCGACCTGCTCGGGACCGTGAACGCCCGCGTCGCCGCCGTCTGCGACGACGTCTCCCTCGTCGTCGCCGGCCGGGTGCTCGCACTGTGAACCGAGACCAGCAGCATCAGGAGTCCGCATCGTGACCGCACTGTTCGACCTCGACGACCTCGCCGCGCGAGTCGATCTGCCCGACGCGACCGCGAGGGCGGAGGCTGCGGAGCGGCAGGCCCGGCTCACCAAGCCGGCCGGCGCTCTCGGCCGGCTCGAGGATCTCTCGCTCTGGTTGTGCGCCGTGCAGGGCACCTGCCCGCCGCGGCCGCTCGACCGGGTGCGGGTCGTGATCTTCGCCGGCGACCACGGCGTCGCACGCACCGCCGCAACCAGCGCGTACCCGCCCGAGGTCACCGCGCAGATGGTGCTGAACTTCCTGGCCGGCGGAGCCGCGGTCAACGTGCTCGCGCGGCAGAACGGCGCGACCGTGCGCGTCGTCGACATGGCGGTCGACGCCGACTACGCCGAGCTCGGCGCGACCGTGCCCGACGACGTCCTGCGCCACAAGGTGCGTCGCAGCTCGGGCTCGATCGATCGCGAGGACGCGCTCACCCGCGAGCAGGCGCAGCAGGCGTTCGCGGCCGGCATGGCCATCGCCGACGAGGAGATCGACGCGGGCACCGACCTCCTGATCCCCGGTGACATGGGTATCGGCAACACCACGCCGGCCGCGGCGATCGTCGGCCTGCTCGACGGCGGCGACGCCTCCCTCGTCGTCGGCCGCGGCACCGGCATCGACGACGCGACCTGGATGCGCAAGACCGCGGCGGTGCGCGACGCCATGCGGCGCGGACGCCCGCACAAGAGCGACCCGATCGCGCTGCTCGCCACCGTCGGAGGCGCCGACATCGCGGCCATGACCGGCTTCCTCCTGCAGGCCGCGGTACGCCGCACCCCTGTCCTCCTCGACGGGGTCGTGTCCTGCGCGGCGGCGCTCGTCGCGCAGCGCATCGCCTACCGCGCTCCGCGCTGGTGGCTCGCGGGTCACCTGTCGACCGAACCCGCTGCGGCGCAGGCGCTCGAGCGCCTCGACCTCGAGCCGGTCGTCGACTACGGTCTGCGGCTCGGCGAGGGCACCGGGGCCCTCGTCGCGCTCCCCGTCCTCGCGGCCGCCGGCGCGACGCTGCGCGAGATGGCGACGTTCGACGAGGCCGGCGTCAGCGACCGGGACAGCTGATGCCCGACGCGCTGCGCCTCGCGCTCGGCACGCTCACCGCGATCCGCGTGCCCGCGCCGCGCACGGTGGACCGGCGTACCTCGGGTCGCGCGATGCTCCTCGCACCGTTCGTCGGCACCCTGCTCGCGCTGCTCGCCGGCGTCGTCATCGCAGCGGTGCGCATCTTCGCCACGGCCGAACGGCCCGCGAGCACGGTCGACCTGCTCGCCGCGGTCCTCGGCATCACGGTGCTCGCCCTGCTGACGCGCGGCCTGCACCTCGACGGCCTCGCCGACCTCGCGGACGCGACCGGCGTGAAGGGCGTGGGCGACGCCGCGCGCGAGCGCCGCCTCGCCGTGATGCGCGAGCCGGCCGTCGGCGCCTTCGGTGTCGCGGCGATGGTGCTCACCGTGCTGCTGCAGGTCACCGCGCTGACCGAGTGCTCGGTGGCGCACTACGGCACCGTCGCGCTGCTCACCGCCGTCACGTCGTCGCGGCTCGCCGCCACCTGGGCCTGCACCGTCGGCGTTCCGTCGGCGCGGCCCGAGGGCCTCGGCGCTCTCGTCTCGGGATCGGTCTCCCGCCGGGCCGCGCTGGCCGTCACCGTCGTGGTGCTGCTCGGCGCCGCGGCCCTGGGCCGCTTCGACGACGACGGCACGCTGCAGATGAGCGGGACCCTCGTCGTCGCCGCTCTCGTCGCGCTGGCCGTCGGCTGGTTCGTCCGCCGCCGCGCCGAGCGGCTGCTCGGCGGAGTCACCGGCGACGTCCTCGGCGCCATCATCGAGCTCGCCACCGCCGCGGCGCTGGTCACCACGGCCATCGGCGCCGACCTCGACCTCTCCCACCTCGTCCTCACCTGGTGACCGGCCCTCGCTCGCGAACGGCTCGGAGCGAGGTCGACGGGTGAGGAGAGCGGCCGAGACGCCGCGCTGATCCCCCGTCGACTGTTCGTGTGCGACGTGGGGCGGGATCAGCGGACGGAGGTCTGGACGAACGGCGGTGCGGTGATGGCGAAGCGGGCGGGTCGGCCGCGGACGTCGAGGAGCACCTCGTCGCCCTCCGACAGGCCGGCGGCCGTCGCGACCAGGGCCAGCGCGATGCCGACCTTGCGCGTCGGCGAGAACGTGCCGCTGGTGACCTCGCCGATCGGCGCGCCGTCCGAGGTCGTCACGACCATGTGCGCGCGCGGGATCGCGCGGTCCAGCGACACCAGGCCGACCGAGCGCCGCGCGGGACCCGCCTCCTTCTCGGCGATCAGCGCGTCGCGGCCGTGGAACGCCGGCTTGCTCCAGCCCACCGCCCACCCGGCGCGCGCCTGCACGGGAGTGATGTCGCGCGAGAGGTCCTGGCCGTGCAGGGGGTAGCCCATCTCCGTGCGCAGGGTGTCGCGCGCGCCGAGGCCGCAGGGCCGGACGCCGTACGCCGCACCCGCGGAGAGCAGCTCGTCCCACACGCGGCCGGCCTCGTCCCACGGCACGACCAGCTCGAAGCCGACCTCGCCGGTGTAACCGGTACGGCACACCGTCATCTCGAACCCGGCGTGCTCGACGTGGCGGAAGGCCATGTAGTCCATGTCGGTCGGCAGGCCGAGGTCGGCGAGCAGCGCCGGCGAGTCGGGACCCTGGACGGCGAGCACCGCGAAGTCGCGGTGCAGGTTCACGACGTCGACGCCGTCGGGCGCGCCGTCCGCGAGCACCTCGAGCACCTCGGTCGTGTTCGCCGCGTTGGGGATCAGGAACACCCACTCGTCGGACACGAGGTAGGCGATGAGGTCGTCGATGACGCCGCCGGAGTCGTCGCACAGCAGCGTGTACTGCGCCTTGCCCGGCGCGATCCGGTCGAGAGCGTTGGTGAGGACCGAGTCCAGGTACGCCGCGGCGCCCGGGCCGACGACGCGCGCCTTGCCCAGGTGCGACACGTCGAAGACGCCGACGTGCTCGCGCACCGCCGTGTGCTCGGCGACGACCCCGCCACCGGCGTACTCGAGCGGCATCGACCACCCGCCGAAGTCTCCGAACTTGGCGCCGAGAGCCTCGTGGCGGGAGTGCAGGGGCGAGAGGAGGGCAGCGTCGTCGCTCATGCGCCGCAACCTACTCGCGCGCGCGGCGGGTGGCCGCGCAGCACCGCGCGGGGACCTGCGGGCGCGTTGTAGGTTGCCGGGAGACCGGCGCAGCGGCGCACCACCCCCGCAAGGAGAACTCGTGACCACGATCGCCCTCACCTCGGCCGACCCGGCAGCGCAGGCAGCCGACGTCCTCGTCGTCGCCATCGCCCCGGCCGGGGGTCGCAAGAAGGCGGCCGTCGTCGTCGCTCCGACCCTGAAGGCGGCCGCGTCGCGCAGGCTCGCCGAGTCCCTCGCCGCCCTCGGCGCCACGGGCAAGACCGACGAGATCGTGAAGCTCCCCGGCGCCGGGATCTCCTCCGCGCCGGTCGTGATCGCGGTGGGCCTCGGCGCCGGCCCCTACACCGAGGAGCGCCTGCGTCGCGCCGCCGGGGAGGCCGCGCGCGCCCTCAACGGCACGCGCCGCGCCGTCGTCGCCCTCCCGCACGAGGACCCGGCCTCCCTCGACGCCGTCGTCCAGGGTCTGCTGCTGGGCGCCTACGACTTCACGACGTACCGGGTCGACAGCCTGGCCGCGCACAGCCCGGTCGGCCGGATCACGCTGCACGTCGGCGACGTCAAGGACCCCGAGACCCTCGCGGCCGTGGCACGCGGGCGCACGATCGCCGGCGCGGTGAACCTGGCTCGCGACCTCGTCAACACGCCGGCCGACGACCTCGTGCCCGACGACTTCGCCGCCGTCGCGCTCGCGCAGGCCGACGCGCTCGGCCTCGGCATCGAGGTGCTCGACGAGAACGCCCTCGAGGAGAACGGGTACGGCGGCATCCTCGCCGTGGGCAAGGGCTCGGCGCACCCGCCGCGGCTCGTGCGCCTGGCCTACCGGCCCGAGGGCGCCACCGCCCACCTCGCCCTGGTCGGGAAGGGCATCACCTTCGACACGGGCGGCATCTCCATCAAGCCCTCGTTGCTCATGCACGAGATGAAGGGCGACATGGGCGGCGCCGCCGCCGCGCTCGGCGCCACCGTCGCCGCCGCCACCCTCGGCCTGCCGGTCGCCATCACGACCTATCTCTGCCTCGCGGAGAACATGCCGAGCGGCCGCGCCCAGAAGCCGGGCGACGTCTACCGCGCCTACGGCGGTCGAACCGTCGAGGTCCTCGACACCGACGCGGAGGGCCGCCTGGTCATGGCCGACGCCCTCGTCCGCGCCCAGGAGGACAAGCCCGACGTCCTGATCGACCTGGCGACCCTCACCGGTGCTGCGGTGATCGCGCTCGGCGCGCGCACCGCCGGGATCATGGCCAACGACGACGATCTGCGCGACGCCGTCCACGACGCCGCGGTCCGCGCCGGTGAGACCACGTGGCCGATGCCCCAGCCCGAGGAGCTGCGAGCGCACCTCGACAGCCACGTGGCCGACATCGCCAACATCCCGCTCGTCGGCCGTCGCGAGGGCGGCATGCTCTCGGCGTCGATCTTCCTGCGCGAGTTCGTCAAGGACAGCCAGCGCTGGGCGCACATCGACATCGCCGGCCCGGCGTACAACTCCCACCGCGCCTGGGGCTACACCCCGCGCGGCGGCACCGGCTTCGCCGTCCGCACCCTGACCCAGCTGGCCGAGGACCTCGCCGACGGCGAGGTCTGACCCGAGCAGGACGGCGGCATGAGCAGGGCCTTCCTCGTCCTGCACGGGTACACCAACCGCCGCCCCGAGGGGCACTGGCAGCGCCGTCTGGTGACGACGCTGCGCTCGGAGGGCGAGCTCGTCGTCTACCCGGCGCTCCCGGACACCGACGACCCGCACCTCGAGCCGTGGGTGGAGGCCGTGCAGACCGAGGTCGACCTGCTCGCGCATGCCGACGAGGTCGTGGTCGTGGGGCACAGCCTCGGCGCGGTCACCTGGCTGCACGTCGCCGGCCGCGGCCTGCCGCGCCCGGTCGGCCGGGTGCTGCTCGTGGCGCCGCCGGGCCCGTCGCGCACCGCCGAGGACCTGCCTCGCTTCGTGCTCGACCGCCTCGACCCGGAGGCGGTCCGCGCGGCGGCACGCAGCACCCTGCTCGTCGGCAGCGACGCCGACCCCTGGTGCCCCGAGGGCATCGCGGCGTACGCCGAGCCGCTCGGGGTCCGTCACGTGCTCGTGCCGGGTGCCGCGCACTTCGCGCTCGACGACGGCTTCGGCCCCTGGCCCGAGCCGATCGCCTGGTGCCGCGACCCGGGGTCGGTCTGGACCTGAGCGGGGAGTCCCGCCCGGCGGATCACCCGAGGTCACGCGCGGGTCACGGGGGTGGAAGGATGGAGCCCGCGTCCCGACACGGGACGCCCACCCGGCCCACCCACGAGGAGCGCCCTGTGCCCACGTTCGATCTCGTCGTCCTCGGTGGCGGCAGCGGCGGGTACGCCGCGGCGCTGCGCGGGGCCCAGCTCGGTCTGTCCGTCGCCCTGATCGAGAAGGACAAGCTGGGCGGCACGTGCCTGCACTACGGCTGCATCCCGACCAAGGCGCTGCTGCACGCGGCCGAGGTCGCGGACGCGGCGAAGGACGCCGGCGCGTTCGGGATCCAGGCCACCTTCCAGGGCGTGGACCTGCCGGGCGTCTACGGCTACCGCGACGGCGTCGTGGGCCGGCTGTACAAGGGTCTGCAGGGCCTGGTGAAGTCGCGCTCGGTGGAGCTGGTCGAGGGCACCGGCCGACTGACCTCCCCCACCACCGTCGCGGTGGGCGACCAGACCTACACCGCGTCCAAGGCGGTGATCCTCGCGACCGGGTCCTACGCCCGCTCGCTGCCCGGCCTGGAGATCGGCGGCCGGGTCATCACCTCCTGCGAGGCGCTGTCTCTGGACTTCGTGCCGTCCTCGGCGATCGTGCTCGGCGGCGGTGTCATCGGCGTCGAGTTCGCCAGCGTGTGGCGCTCCTTCGGCAGCGAGGTGACCATCGTCGAGGCGCTGCCGCGCCTGGTCCCCAACGAGGACGAGGCCTGCTCCAAGGCGCTGGACCGCGCCTTCCGCAAGCGCGGCATCAAGGCCAAGACCGGCGTGCGCTTCCAGGGCGTCACCCAGGACGCGAACGGCGTCACCGTCACGCTCGAGGGCGGCGAGACCCTGCAGGCCGACGTCCTGCTCGTCGCCGTGGGCCGCGGCCCGAACGCGACCGGGATGGGCTTCGAGGAGGTCGGCGTCGCGATGGACCGCGGCTTCGTCCTCACCGACGAGCGCCTGCGCACCAACGTCCCGGGGGTGTTCGCGGTCGGCGACATCGTCCCCGGCCTGCAGCTGGCCCACCGCGGCTTCCAGCAGGGGATCTTCGTGGCCGAGGAGGTCGCGGGCCTCAACCCGCGCGTCATCGACGAGGCCGGCATCCCGCGCGTCACCTACTGCGACCCGGAGGTCGCGTCGGTCGGCCTGACCGAGGCCCAGGCCAAGGAGAAGTACGGCGACGGCGCCATCGAGAGCCTCGAGGAGGGCGTGCAGAGCCTCGGCGGCGACGTCGAGACCTACGAGTACAACCTGGGCGGCAACGGCAAGAGCCAGATCCTCGGCACGACGGGCTTCGTGAAGCTCGTGCGCGTCAAGGACGGCCCGGTGGTCGGGGTCCACATGGTCGGGGCCCGCGTCGGCGAGCTCATCGGCGAGGGCCAGCTGGTGGTGAACTGGGAGGCCTACCCCGAGGACGTCGCGAGCCTCGTCCACGCCCACCCGACGCAGAACGAGGCGTTCGGCGAAGCCTTCCTCGCCCTCGCCGGCAAGCCCCTGCACGCCCACTCCTGACGCGCCCCTGGCGCGCCCGGTCCCCGAGCGACACGATCTCCCCGTAGGCCCGACCGAAGGACCAGGTTCATGCCCGTCTCCGTCACGATGCCCCAGCTCGGCGAGAGCGTCACCGAGGGCACGGTCACGCGCTGGCTCAAGCAGGTCGGCGACACGGTGGTGGCCGACGAGCCGCTGCTCGAGGTCTCGACCGACAAGGTCGACACCGAGATCCCCGCCCCGGCCTCGGGCGTGCTGCTCTCCATCGCTGCCGCCGAGGACGACGTCGTCCCGGTCGGCGGCGAGCTCGGCGTGATCGGCGACTCGAGCGACGCGGCTGCGCCGGCTCCCGCTGCTGCCGCCCCCGCCCCCGCTGCTGCCGCGCCGGCTGCCGCGCCCGAGCCCGTCGCGGCGCCGGCCCCTGAGCCCGTCGCCGCCGCTCCAGCGCCCGCGCCGGCCGCCGCTCCCACCGGCGCCGGTACGCCGATCGTGCTCCCGGCGCTCGGCGAGAGCGTCACCGAGGGAACGGTGACCCGCTGGCTCAAGCAGGTCGGCGACACCGTCGCCGCCGACGAGCCGATCGTCGAGATCTCCACCGACAAGGTCGACACCGAGCTGCCCTCGCCGGTCGCGGGCACGCTGCTGGAGGCGGCGGGTGCCGACTTCGCGGGCTCGGGGGCCGGCTCTTGTGCTGCCTGTGGCTCGGGTTCCGGCTCGGGCTCGGGTTCGGGCTCCTGCGCGGCGGGCTGCGCGTCAGCACCGGAGGCATCCTCGCCGGACTCCCCGGCCTCGCCGATCAACCCGAGGTC
>DASSQW010000072.1:0-19424 GCA_035702165.1 Candidatus Nanopelagicales bacterium | reverse complement strand
GCGTGGGGGTTCAACTCCCCCCTCGCGCACCATCGACAGGCCCCCGAGAGGGGGCCTTCGTCGTTCCTCCCCGTAGATGTGTGTCCACGCGACCCTCCAGCGGCGCGCGGACACACCTCAACGGCGCCATCCGCTCCTGCGGGCCGACGCAGCAAGCGCGGCGAGCAGGATCGCGAGGCCGCCCATGACGGCCTGCAGGACGCTCGGACCGACGAACGGGATCTGCACCAGCACCTCGACGAGCAGCAGTCCGCTCGCGACCAGCACGACGTCCGGCGTACGCCGTCGACGCTGCAGGGCGCAGACGAGGGCGGCGGCACTCGGCACGGCGACCGACGCGAAGAGCCACACGGCGGGCAGCCGCCAGCTGTCGAGGCCGAGCGGTGCGAGGTCCTCCACCGGGGGCGCGAAGGATCCGGTCCACAGCTGCGCGGAGCCGGAGAGCGCGCCGATGAGGATGAAGGCCTCGAGCGCGACGAACGTCCACCGGAACGGGGTGTCGGCGCGGGTGATCGGTGCGACGTGGGCAACGGTCATGGGTCCCACCTCCGTCGTTCCACGCTAGTCGCGGAGGGGCGTCGACGGACGGCGACGGCGCAGCTGTTCCGAACGTCACCTCGCGGCGCAGCGCCGTCGTCTGTCAGGTGACGGACAGAGCCTGTGCAGCCGCACCCCTGGTGACTCCTGCGGCAGCAGAGGACCGTGGGACGTGCGCTCGTCCGCCGAAGCCGCGGTGCGGGGCCGTACCAGGACTACGTCCCCGCACCGCCCTGGACCGACTCCGGGTCGGAGGGTCCTCGCGGCCGCGGCTTCCGCGGCATGCTGACGGCGTGCGCGAGGGGCAGACCTACGAGCAGATCGGTGCCGGGTACGCCGGCCGCCGGCAGGCCGAGCCGTCGTGGGAGGTTGCGATCGCCGACGCGCTCGAGGGCGCGACGTCGGTGGTGAACGTGGGCGCGGGTGCAGGGTCCTACGAACCGGCCGGTCGGCGCGTGGTGGCGGTGGAGCCGTCGCCGATGATGGTGGCGCAGCGCCCGCCCGGCACCGCCCCCGTCGTGCGCGCCGTGGCCGAGCAGCTTCCGTTCGACGACGGCTGTTTCGACGCCGCGCTCGCCGTCCTCACGCTGCACCACTGGACCGATCCGATCGCGGGTCTGCACGAGCTGCGACGTGTGGCGGGCCGGCAGGTCGTGGTCACGTGGGACCTCGACGTGCTCACCGACGCGTTCTGGTTCGCGCGCGACTACCTGCCCGAGGTCCTCGAGCGCGAGCGCGACCTGGCGCGGCTGCCGACGGTGCTCGAGGGGCTGGGACCGGGGTGCGAGGTCCGGGCGCTTGCGGTGCCGTGGGACTGCCGCGACGGGTTCTTCGCGGCGTACTGGCGCCGGCCCGAGGTCTACCTCGACCCGCGGGCCCGCGCCGCGATGAGCACTCTGGCCCTCATGCCGCAGCTGCCGGTCGAGCGCGCGGTGGCGCGGCTGCGCGCGGACCTCGACTCGGGTCGATGGCAGGAGCGGTACGCCGACCTGCGCGGCCGCGACGACCTCGACCTCGGCTACCGCCTCGTCCTCCACCGTTGATGTGTGCTGTCGCGAGCCTCGAGACGGGTCTGGACACACATCAACGGGTGGGGTCAGCGGGTGAGGGCGTAGCGGAGGAGGACGAGATCGTCGATCTGGCGGGCCTCGAGCAGGTGCGCGCGGTGGGTCGACGTCCACGGGAACGCGCCGTCGCCGACGAACCGGGTGCCGTGGGAGTCGCCGACGAGGAAGGGCGCCATCACCAGGTGCAGCTCGTCGGCGAGCCCCGCGAGGAGGAACTGCGTGAGCACCTCCGAGCCCCCTTCCACGAGCAGGCGCCGTACGCCGCGGGCCGCGAGATCCTCTCCCACGCGCGACATGCACGGCTCGGTGCCGACGTCGACCACGGTCGCGTCGGGCACGGAGCGGCGCAGCGCGTCGACGCACCCGGTCGCGGCGTAGACGACCTTCTCGGCACCGTCGTCGGCGAAGAACGCCGAGCTCGACGGCAGCACACCGCTGCGGGTCACCGTCACCTTCAGCGGGTTCGCGCGCCGGCCCTGCGCGGTGCGCGCGGCTCGTCGCGAGGCGTCGCGCACGAGCAGGCGCGGGTCGTCGCGGCGGACGGTCGTGGCACCGACGAGGATCGCGTCGCTCTCCGCGCGCACCTCGTCGACGCGGTCGAGGTCGGCCGAGGTCGAGAGCACGAGCCGCTGGGCGGTGGCGTCGTCGAGGTAGCCGTCCAGCGACACCGCGGCGGACAGGATCGGGTAGGGGCGCTCAGCCATCGAGCACCACCTCGCGCATCCGAGCGCGACGACCGCTTGCGATGACGAGCAGCCCGGGGAGCGTGGCGACGGTGGCCACGACGCCGAAGACGACCGCGCTCCTGACGCCGAGGTCGGCACCGAGGCCGACGGCCGTGAACGCCCACGCCGCAACGCCTTCGCGGATCCCCCACCCGGCCACGTGCAGCGGGACGGCCATCGCGACGAGCACCAGCAGCGCCACCGGCACCAGGCCGACGAGGTCGGTCGCGCCGGCTGCGCGGGCCGCGAGGAGGAACGTGGTCGCGGTGCCGGCGACGACCACGAGCGACAGAGCCACGACGGTGAGCGTGCTGCGTCGCGGCACCAGCCCGCGGCGTACGTCGTCACGCAGCACTGCCCACGACCGTGCGATCCGCGACCGCGGTTGCACGGGTCGAGGCGATACGAGGACCGCGACCACCAGTGCGAGCAGGGCGGCCGCCATGACGGCGCCGACCGGGCGCAGGCGCGGCGAGAGGACCATGAGGAGCACGGCGGTCAGCAGCACCTGGACCGACTGCCCCGACAGGCGGTCCCAGGCGACGACGCGCAGACCCAACGGTGCGCTGCCGGCGTCGCGGCCGTGGCGCAGACCGCGGTCGACGTCGCCCGCCACGCCGCCGGGAAGCACGCTGTTGAGCAGCTGCGACCGGTAGTACGCCGGCACCGCCGCGCTCATCGGGACGTCGACCCCGAGGCCGAGCCCGATCTCGCGCCAGCGCCGCGCAGCCGCGACGGTCGAGACCGCGCCCAGCGCGAGCACCGCGAGGACGGTGGGCAGGTCGACCGCACGCAGACCGTCGAGGACCGGTCCGGGTCCGACGCGCGCGAGGAGCCCCCCGAGCAGGACGACCGACGCGGCGATGCGGATCGCGCGGCCGTTCATCGCGCCACCGCCGAGGGCCGGCCGCCGATCGAGCGCAGCGCGGCGTCGACGGCCGACGCGGTCGCGTCCCAACCGTGCAGCAGCGGTCGACGGGCGCGGGCGGCCGCACGCCATCGCGCGCGCAGGGTCTCGTCGGTGAGCCAGCCGCGGAGCACTGCGGCGAGAGCGGCCGGATCGTCGGGCGCCACGAGAGTGCCGGGCAGCTCGCCCCCGCGGTCCAGGGTCGCGGGGAGCCCCCCGACGCGTGCCGCGACGACGGGCACCGCGCGCGAGAGCGCCTCGGTGACCGCCATCCCGTAGGTCTCCGTGCGCGACGGGACGACCAGCAGGTCGCAGCCGGCGAGCTCTGCCGCGACCCCGTCGCGGCCCAGCGCGCCCGTCACCCCGATGCGGTCGCCGAACGAGGCGAGAGCGGCCTGCAGGCCGTCGGCGTACTCCGGTTCGAGGTCGCGCGCACCGACCAGGCGGAGCGACCAGTCGAGGTCGCGCAGCCGGTCGAGCGCGTCGAGCAGCACGTCCTGGCCCTTGAGAGCGGTGAGCGGCGCGAGCTGCACGAGACGACGGCCCGCGTGCTCGCTCCTGGTCGCGGGAGCGGGATCGGCGCCGGGCTCCGCGACATGGACCCGCTGCGGGTCGAGGTCGTAGCGGGCCAGCACGCGCCGGCGCGTCCACGTGCTCGTGACGACGACGGCTGCGGCGGAGCCGAGCACCGCCTGCTCGGCCCGGCGCACCGAGGCGACGTCGCCGCTGCTGGGGAAGGTCTCGCCCAGCGGGAGGTGCAGCAGAACGACGAGCCGGAACCGCGACGGCAGCAGGATGTCGGGCGTGGACGACGCGATGATCCCATCGACGAGAACCGTTGCGCCGTCCGGTATCTCGGCCACGGTACGCCGCAGCTCGCGCAACGACTCCGGAGGTGCCCAGGGCCAGGGGCCCACGACGACGTGCTCGTGCACCGACCAGCCGCCGCCGGCGAGACCCGCCAGCACGCGACGGTCGTAGAGGCTGCCGCCCGAAGGGTGGCGCGCGTCGTCGACGAGGTCGGGGAGCAGCGCGTGCAGGTGCATCACAGCTCCCGCTCGTAGCTCGCCCAGGCGATGTGGGACTCGTGCAGCGTGACCACGACTCCCGTGATGCCGCGGGCCGACTCCCCCAAACTGCCCGAGGCGATCCGGTCCGCCAGCGCGTCGGCGACGAACCGCGCGAGCACCTCGGTCGTGGTGTTGCTGCCCGAGAGCGCTTCGACCTCGTCGAGGTTGCGGTAGTTCAGCCCGGCGAGGATCTCGTGCAGCGCCTGCGAGGCGAGCGCGATGTCGACGACGACGCCGTCGGCGTCGAGCGCCGGCGCGCGGAACGAGGCGTCGACGACGAAGGTCGCGCCGTGCAGGCGCTGGGCGGGGCCGAAGGTCTCGCCCGTGAAGGAGTGGGCCACCATCATGTGGTCGCGGACGGTCACGGTGAACACTGCGCTCACCCCTCGCCGTAGGAGATGACGTGGCAGAGCGCGGGGATCCGGCCGTCGACCACCTGGGGCAGCACCGAGGGCAGGTCGTCGAAGTCCGACCGGCCGGTGAGCAGCACGTCGAGCGCGGGGTCGCGGAGCAGGTTCAGAGCCAGCTCCAACCGCTGGCCCGTCGTGCGCCGGTCGCGCCGGCTCCGCGCGATGGCACCGACCTGCGAGGCGCGCACCGCGAGCCGCGAGGAGTGGAACGAGCCGCCGAGCGCCAGGGTCACCTCGGTGTCGCCGTACCAGCTGAGCTCGATCACCTCGGCGTCGGGCGCGAGGAGGGCGAGACTGGTCTGCAGGCCGGCGGAGGTGGCACTGGTGTGGACGACGAGATCCCGTGCGCCACGGGCGGTCCCGGGTGTCGCGAACTCGGCGTCCAGCGCCTCGGCGACCTCGCGCCTCGAGGTGTCGGTGTCGACCAGGGTCACGCGCACGCCGGGCATCCGGGAGAGCAGTCGGGCGACGCAGCAGCCCACCATGCCGGCGCCGACCACCGCCACGTCGTCGCCGATGAGCGGTGCGGCGTCCCACAGGGCGTTGATCGCCGTCTCCATCGTTCCGGCGAGCACCGCGCGCTCCGGCGGCAGGCCGTCGGGCAGCGGTGTGACGGCCGTGGCGGGCACGACGTAGCGCGTCTGGTGCGGGTACAGCGAGAACACAGCCCGGTCGACCAGCCGGGCCGGCCCGCTCTCGACCAGACCGACATTGAGGTAGCCGTACTTCACCGGCCACGGGAAGTCGCCGTCCTGGAACGGCGCCCGCATCACCTCGCGCTGGCTCTCGGGCACCCTGCCGGTCGAGACGAGGCGCTCGGTGCCGCGGCTGATGCCGGTGAACAAGGTGCGCACGACGACGTCGTCGGCCCCGGGGTCGGCGAGCGCGACGTCGCGGATGTCGCCGGTGCCGGGTCCGGTGATCCAGAAGGCGCGCGCGTCCACCTCGCCCACCTCTTCCGAATGAACCCCTCGTCCCTGGCGACCGTTCTCCCAGGTATCTCATGAACGGAGGCACCGTGCGACCGGTTCACTCCGCCGTGGGCGCGGCGGTCATGACCGCGGTGCTGGTGGTGGCGGCGCTCGCGCTCGGGACGGTGGGCGCTCCCGCGGCGCTCGCCGGTGCTGCCGTGCCGGTCGTCGCCGGAATCCTGCTGGTGAGAGCGGTACGCCGGCGCGGCACGCTCCTCGGCCCCGCGGACGTCGTCACACTGGCCCGGGTCGTCCTGGCGGGCCTGGTGACGGCTCTCGTCGTCGAGCGGCTGCTGACCGCGACGACGTCGGGCGCGGCGGTCGCCGTGGTGTCGCTCCTCGCGATCGTGCTCGACGGTGTCGATGGCCGCGTCGCCCGGCGCACCGGGACGACGTCGGAGCTCGGTGCGCGGTTCGACATGGAGACCGACGCCTTCCTCATCCTGGTCCTGAGCGCGGCGGTCGCGGCGATGCTCGGGCCGTGGGTGCTCCTGATCGGCGCGGCGCGCTACGTGTTCGTGGCCGCGTCCTGGGTGTGGCCGTGGCTGACGGCCCCGAGCCCGCCCCGCTACTGGTGCAAGGTCGTGGCGGTCGTCCAGGGCGTGGTGCTGGCGGTCGTCTCGACCGGCGCGCTGCCCGCGCCTCTCGCAGTCCTCGTCACGGCGATCGCGCTGGCGCTTCTCGTGGAGTCCTTCGGCCGCGACATCGTGTGGCACGTGCGGCACCGCGACGGCCGCACGCCGGCGCCGGTCGATGCTCGGCGCCGTCGGCGCCGGAGCGTGGCGACCACGGGCGTCGCCCTGCTGCTGGTGTGGGTGGCCCTGCTCGTGCCCGACGAGGTCGGCGGCCTGTCGGCGTCGGTCTGGCTCGCGATCCCCCTCGAGGGCGTCGTGCTCGCGGCCGTGGTCGGCGTGGCCGGCCCGCGCACGGGTCGCGTGCTGGCGGCGGTCGCCGGTGCCGGCCTCGGTGTCGTGGTGCTGGTCAAGGCGCTCGACCTCGGGTTCGTCGCCGCTCTCGGCCGGCCGTTCCAGCCGCTCTCGGACTGGCCCTACCTGGGCTCCGTGCCGGCGCTCGTGGCCGACAGCACCGGGCCGGTCAGGGCGCAGCTGCTGGTGGTCGCGGCGGTCGTCCTCGCGGTCGGTGTGCTCCTGATGCTGCCGACCTCGGCGTACCACCTCGCCGGCGTCGCGCAGCGCCACCGGCGTCCGACGCTGGTGACCGCGACGGCGCTCGGGCTGGCGTGGGTGCTCGCCTCCGTGACCGGGCTGCAGGTCGGTCCTGCGTCGGTGGCGTCGGCGCGGTCCGCGTCCGTGGTCGCGCGCGACGTCGACCAGACCGTGCAGGCGCTGTCGGACGAGCGCGATTTCGTCGCCGCGGCGGCCGACGACCCCTGGGCACGCGTGCCCTCCGACCGGCTGCTGTCGGCGCTGCGCGGCAAGGACGTTCTGGTCGTCTTCGTCGAGAGCTACGGCCGTGCCGCTCTCGAGGACCTGCCCGGCTCCGCGGCGCTGCGCGCGCAGCTCGACGCCGGTACCGCTCGGCTCGGGCGCGCGGGCGTCGCCGGGCGCAGCGCGTGGCTCACGTCGCCGACGTTCGCCGGCATCAGCTGGCTGGCCCACGCGACGTTGCAGTCGGGGACCTGGGTCGACACCCAGCGCCGCTACGACGCGCTGCTCGCCACGCACCGCCTCACCCTCGCGTCCGCGTTCGCGAACGCCGGGTGGCGCACGGTGGACGACGTACCGGCCAACGAGGAGCCGTGGCCCGAGGGCCAGGCGTTCTACGGCTACACGCAGGTCTACGACGAGCGCACGGTCGGGTACGCCGGTCCGCGGTTCGGCTATGCGATGCCCGACCAGTACACGCTCGACGCGTTCCGCCGCCTCGAGCTCGGCGCCGGGCACGCGCCCGTGATGGCAGAGATCGACCTCGCCTCGAGCCACGCGCCGTGGACACCGCTCCCCCGCCCGGTGCCCTGGCGGTCGGTGGGCGACGGTTCGGTCTTCCGGACGATGACCGGGCCGGCGGCGACCGAGGTGTGGCCGGACCCCGTGAAGGTGCGCTCGGCGTACGAGGCGTCGATCTCCTACTCGCTCGGTGTCGTCGAGTCCTTCCTGGAGATGCGGCCGTCGAAGGACCTCGTCGTGCTGATGCTCGGTGATCATCAGCCGGCGTCGATCGTGTCCGGTGCGGGCGCGAGCCACGAGGTCCCGGTCACGCTGCTGTCGTCAGATCCCGCTGTCCTCGCCGCGGTCGACGGCTGGGGTTGGCGCGACGGCCTGCGCCCCGACGCCACCGCCCCGGTCTGGCGGATGGATGCTCTGCGCGACCGCCTGCTGTCGGCGTACTCGAGCTAGGTCGCGTCGACGTCGCGGACGGTCGAGCGCTCGGGACGCGAGAAGGACGGTCTGCGGCGGCCGTCGCCCACGGCGGAGGCTCGCACCACCGCCATCCCGAGAAGGGCTGCGCCGCAGGCGATCCCCGATGTCACATCGACCCCGTGGTAGCTCATCGAGGAGTTGTACGGGAAGCCGACCAGACCGGTGATCGACAGGGCGAGGATGCCCGTCGCCACCACGAGCATCCCCGCGACCGACACCAGCGTGCGCGCGCGGTACGGGAAGGTGCGGGTCGGCGAGTGCACGGGCACCGAGTCCCACCAGGGCAGGTGCAGGTGCTCCCACGGCCGGGTCAGCCAGACCAGCCCGGTGGTGTACGTCGCGAAGCACATCCAGAACGCCAGGCGGGGGAGCAGCCAGCCGTCCGTGGAGAAGCCGACGAGGTTGAGCCCGAACCACTGCAGCGTGAGCAGCGCGAGGATCAGCGCCGCGATGTGCCAGAGGTAGATGCTCATCGCCGCCGCGTTCACGACGCACGTCGCACGCCAGACGGGCTCACGGTGCGCGACGTCGGTGAGCCACCCGTACGCAGCCGCCACCACCATGGCGATCGTGACGGCGTGCAGCGCGAGCACCACCGACGGCGGAGCCATGTTCGACATGGGGGCGTCGGGCATGCCGACGAGCGAGCGCGGCCACGGACCGAGCGCGACGAACGCGACGCTGAGCGAGAAGGTCAGCAGCCCGAAGCGCAGGGCCTGCGCCGGGGGCGGACGGTGCGAGGAGAAGACGAGCAGACCGGTCTGGCCGGCGAGCGCCCACACGACGACGAAGTTCAGCAGCCGCAGCCAGTCCGGGCCGACGTAGAGCCCGACGACGTCGAGCAGCGCCGCAGCGACCAGCCACCAGAAGATGGAGAACGCGGGGCGCGAGGAGAACCGGACGAGCACGGGGGTGATCGCGATGATGAGCAGGTAGGCGCCGAGGAACCACAGCAGCTGCGTGCTGATCCCGAGCAGCGGCAGCGAGACGTTGTGCGCGGCGATCGCGATGAACGGGATCGCCAGCACCCAGAAGACGACGTAGAGCAGGACCGGGCGCAGCAGCCGGCGGACCCGTCCCGACAACCACACCGGGTACGACGTCGCGTGCCGGTAGGACAGCGCGTTGGCCCAGGCGCCGGCGGCGAAGAAGAGCGGCATCACCTGCAGGAGCCAGGTGAGCAGCTGCAGCGACGGCGTCTCGGCGAGCGTGTTGGACGGGACCAGGCCGTCCTCGTCGGTGAAGCGCACGGCCGCCATGAAGGAGTGCCCGAAGACGACGACGACCAGGGACCCGCCGCGCACCAGGTCGACGACGCGGTCGCGACCGGCAGGGGTGAGACGGGAGAGCTCGGCCGCGCTCGGGTAGTCCCGCCACGCTGTCGTCAGGCGGTGCAGCGTCTCCCCCGGGCCTCCGGCCACGGCCTCATGGTGCTCGCGCGGATCCGGCGGAGTCGCGGCGAGCCGGAGCGGGGGCGGCCCCACCAGGACGGCGACCCCCGTCCCGGTGGGACCTACGTCCGTACCTCCCGAGTCCGGACGCGATCAGGGCCGCGTCCCCCGACGTGAGCCCTGAGTCGTGCGGCCGCCGACGCAGCGGGCTCGCGGGTCCGAGGGTCGTCGGGTCCGCGTGTGTCGCCGGGGGCTCGTCGATTGTGCGGGTGGTGACGCAGCGCATCCAAGCCGCGTCACCCCCCTGGCGCACTGATCAACCGTTCGGTGGAGTCGGAGGTCGACGCACCGCGTGGAGGCCGCCACGCTGCGTCACCGAACGGCCCGGTCGGCCCAGACCGCCGGTCTGCCGCCGGCTGTGCTGGACTGGCGACCGTGCCTGCCGTCCTCGCGCTGCTCTCCGCCGCCCTGTGGGGCGTCGGCGACTTCCTCGGCGGGCTCGCCTCGCGCCGCTCGACCCCGCTCCAGACCCTGCTGATCACGACCCCGGCCGGGCTGCTCCTGGTGCTCCCGTTCGCGTTCCTCGTCCCGGGCTCGGCCGCGGGCAGCGCCGTCCCCGGGATCGCGGCCGGCTGCGTCGGCTCGATCGGCATCCTGCTGCTCTACGCCGCCTTGAGCATCGGACCGATGGGCGTGGTCTCGCCGGTGTCGGCCGTGCTCGGCGCCGCGATCCCCGTGCTGGCGGGCTTGCTGCGAGGTGAGCGGCCGGGCACCTGGGCCTACCTCGGCATGGCGCTCGCCGTCGTCGCGATCATCACCGTCGGCCTCGAGCCGGCGTCGCCCACCGACGACAGCACCCACCAGCGGGTGACCCCCCGTGCGCTGCTGCTCGCCGTCGGCGCCGGCATCGGCATCGGCCTGTTCTTCACCTTCGTCTCGTTCGCACCGTCGGACGCGGGCCTCTGGCCGGTGGTCTTCGCGCGCACGACCTCCACCGTCGTCCTGGGCGGCCTCGCGGTGATCGTCGCCCTCCGTCGGCGTACGCCGCTGCTGCCGCCGGCTTCCTCCGTGCGCTGGCAGTCGGTCGCAGCCGGCGGGTTCGACGCGTGGGCCAACGCGGTCTACGTGCTCGCGGTGCAGACCGGGCTGCTCTCGGTCGTGGCGGTGCTCGGGTCGCTCTATCCCGCTGCCACGGTGCTGCTCGCGCGCTACGTGCTGGCCGAGCGGCTGCGCCCTACGCAGAAGATCGGCATGGTCACCGCGCTCGTGGCGGCGGTGCTGCTCGCGGTCCCGGCCTGACGCGGCCGGCCCGCGTTCATGCCCCGGCCGACCCCGCTCCGGCCGCCGCTCGGAGGGCGGGCAGAATCGCGGCGTGCTCACCGCCACGACCGCGACCGGACCGGACTGGCCCGCCCAGGCGGCGTCGACCGCTGTCATCGTGCTCTCGCTCGTGCTGGCCGTCGTGGCCGGCGCCCTGGCGCTGATGAACAAGCGGCTGACCCGCTGGCTGCTGGGCCTCATCGCCATCGTCGAGGTCGCTCTGCTGGTCATGGCCGTGCAGTGCATCGTCGCGTGGGCGGGCGGCTCGGCTCCGCTCGAGCCCGCGGTGTTCCTCGCCTACCTGCTCGTCTGCCTCGCCGCCGGGCCGGCGACGTACTGGTGGGGCACCGGCGAGCCGAGCCGCTGGGGCCCGGGCGTCGTCGCGGTCGCCGCCCTCGTCGTCCCCGTGCTCGTCGTGCGCCTGCAGCAGGTCTGGACCGGTCGTGCCTGACGCCGGTCTCCCCGCCGAGCAGCCGGCCGCGTCCTCGACCCGGCACGGCGCCGGTCGTGCGCTCGTCGTCGTCTACGCGATCCTCGCCATCGGCGCGACGTCGCGCGTGCTCTTCGAGATCGCGACGAAGTTCTCCGAGGCACCACTGCCCTACGCGCTCTCCGCAGTCGCTGCCGTCGTCTACGTCGTCATCACGGTGGCGCTGGTGAAGGACACGCCCACCTGGCGCCGGGTGGCGACGGTGTGCATGGTGGCCGAGCTCGTCGGCGTCCTCGTGGTCGGCACGTGGAGCGCGCTGGACGCGTCGGCGTTCCCGAAGTCGAGCGTGTGGTTCTGGTACGGCCGCGACTACCTGCTCGTGCCGCTCGTGCTGCCGGTGTGGGGTCTGCTCTTCCTCCGGCGCACCCGCCGCAGCGCCGCCGCCTAGCGCGACTCGGCCGTGAGCCCTGCGGTCATCCGCAGCCGCAGCGGGTCGAGCCGCATGAGGCCGGGGCTGTCGGTGACCAGCTCGGGCAGCTCGCCGATCAGACGGTGGAACAGCGGCGACTCGCGGTGCGCGGTGAGCGCGTCCTCGTCGCGGAACCACTCGTAGAGCCACACGACGTCGTCGTCGCTCGGGTCGATGCAGACCATGAACGCCTCCGTGCCGGGCTCCTGGTCGAGGTCGTCGACGTAGCGGTTGAGCACGTCGAGCGCGGCTGCGCGCATCCCGGGCACGACGGGGATGCGGACCAGCAGCCCGATGCGTCCAGGCAGGACGGCGTCGACGGTGGGGTCGTGGCTCACCCGCTCAGTGTGGCTCACCCCTGCTCCGGCGCGACAGCACCCTCCGCACGGTGGAACGTGGCAGGCTCGATCCCGTGCCCGAGCTTCCCGAGGTCGAGTCCCTCGCGGCGTACCTGCGCGCCACCGCGACGGGCCTGCGCGTGGCGCGCGTGGAGCTCGCCGCGATCAGCGCGCTCAAGACGTTCGACCCGCCGGTGACCGACCTCGTCGGCGCACGGATCGTCGATGCGTCGCGCCGCGGCAAGTTCCTCGACGTCGTCCTCGTCGACGAGGACGGCGAGGTGCTGCACCTCGTCACACACCTCGCACGCGCGGGATGGCTGCACTGGCGCAAGGAGATGAGCGACGCGCCCCCGCGCCCCGGCAAGGGCCCGTTGGCGTTCCGCGTCGTCCTCGTCGACGACGACGGAGTGCCCGCGGGCGGCTTCGACCTCACCGAGGCGGGGACGAAGAAGGGTCTCGCGGTCTACGTGACGCGCGACCCGTCGACGCTCGAGGGCATCGCGCGACTGGGCCCGGAGCCGCTCGACGGCGCCTTCACCGTCGACGTCCTCGCCGGCATCCTGCGCGAGGCGGGCGGCAAGCAGATCAAGGGGGTGCTGCGCGAGCAGGGGACCATCGCGGGCATCGGCAACGCCTACAGCGACGACATCCTGCACGCCGCGCGCCTCTCGCCGTACAAGGCCGCGAACAAGCTCGACGCGGGCGAGATCGCGACCCTTCACCAGGCGATCCATGACGTGCTCACCGACGCGGTGACCCGCTCGCAGGGCCTCGGCGCCGCCGACCTCAAGGCCGAGAAGAAGCTCGGCATGCGCGTGCACGGGCGCGCCGGTCAGCCGTGCCCTGTGTGCGGCGACACCGTGCGCGAGGTGTCGTTCGCCGACTCGTCGCTGCAGTACTGCCCCACGTGCCAGACCGACGGCAAGCCGCTCGCCGACCGCAGGACCAGCAAGTTCCTCAAGTAGCCGCCTTCACCGCGGTTCGGGGGATCCGGGACACTGCGGGGGTGAGGGAGCTCGAGGGTGGCGTGCGGGCGGCGCTGGTCGATGTCGTCGGTGCGGCGCACGTCCTGACCGACCCCGACGTGACGACGCCGTACGGCGAGGACTGGTCGGGACGGTTCGCCGGCCCGGTGCTCGCGGTCGTGCGGCCGGCGTCGACCGACGAGGTCGCGGCGATCGTGCGGGTCTGCGGAGAGGCCGGGCTGCCGGTGCTGCCGCAGGGTGGCCGCACAGGCCTGGTGGGCGGCTCGGTCCCGGGCGCGGGCGACCCGCCCATGGTGGTGCTCTCGACCGTGCGGCTGCAGCGCCTCGACCCCGTCGACGAGGGCGCAGGACAGGTGACCGCGGGGGCCGGCGTCACGATCGCCGCGCTGCACCAGCACGCGCGCGCGGCCGGCTGGATGTACGGCGTCGACCTCGCCGCCCGCGACAGCTGCACGGTCGGCGGCACCATCGGCACGAACGCCGGCGGCATCCGCGTGTGCTGCTACGGGATGACGCGCCGTCAGGTCGTCGGCGTCGAGGCGGTGCTCCCGGACGGGAGCGTCGTGTCGCACCTCGGCGGCCTGCTCAAGGACAACACCGGCTACGACCTCGCCGGCCTCATGGTCGGGAGCGAGGGGACGCTCGGCGTCGTGACCGCCGCGCGCCTCGCGCTGCACCGGCCGCCGCGGGCCTCGGCCGTCGCGCTGGTCGGGGTGCGCGACGCGACGCACGCGCTGGAGATCGTGGCCGGGGCCGTGCCCGCCGGATCGCGTCTGCTCGCCGCCGAGATCGTGGATGCCGCTCTGCTGCAAGTGATCTGCGACCACGCATCGCTGCCCTGGCCGCTGCCCACGCGACCCTCGCACGTGATGGTGATCGAGACCGAGAGCTCCGAGCCCGGTGAGGTCGCGCTCGATCTCCCTGATGACCTCGACGTCGTGGTGGCGGTCGACTCCGCGGACCGCGCGCGCTTCTGGGACTACCGCGACCGCGCCGGCGAGGCCGTCACCGCGTTCGGGATCACGCACCGCTTCGACGTCACCGTGCCGCACGGCGAGTGGGACGCGTTCGTCGCCGATGCGACGCAGCGCCTCGAGGTGGTCGACGACGTCGCGCACGTCTTCTCCTTCGGCCACCTCGCCGACGGCAACATCCACTTCGAGGTGATCGGCCCGGCGGCCGACGACGACCGAGTCGACGAGATCGTGCTGCGCTGCGTCGCCGACCACGGCGGCTCGATCTCCGCGGAGCACGGAGTAGGACGGGCCAAGGCGCCGTACCTGCACTACACGCGCTCGGCCGCCGAGATCGCCGCCATGCGCGCGGTGAAGAACGCGCTCGACCCCCGGGGCCTGTTCAACCCCGGTGCCCTCCTCGTCTGAGCACCGCCGAGGGGGCCCCGCTCGTTCACCGGCCGGCCACGTGTCGGAGCGGCGCTGGCCGGAGGGCGATGGAACGATGGGCGCCGTGACCGAGGTCGTCGCGCACCGGGGCTCGAGCGCCGACGTACCCGAGCACACCCTCGCGGCCTACGAGCAGGCGGTGACCGACGGTGCCGACGCTCTCGAGTGCGACGTGCGGCTCACGGCCGACGGCCACCTCGTGTGCGTGCACGACCGCCGCATCGACCGCACGAGCGACGGCCGCGGCATCGTCTCCACGATGACCCTCTCCGACCTCGACGGGCTCGACTTCGGGGCGTGGTACGCCGAGCAGCGCGAGGCCCGCGAGCGGGCCGACGCCGACGCGGCCCTGCGCCGTTCCCTGCGGCCCGCGGAGCTGGCCTCGTTCACCGCGCAGCTGGCCGTGCAGCAGGCGGCGGCCCAGGCCGAGGACCTCGCCCGGCGGGTGCGCATCGCCGGCCGCGACCTGCTCGGACGTCGCGAGCTGCTCGGACGTCGCGAGCTGCGCGAGGCGG
This sequence comes from Candidatus Nanopelagicales bacterium, assembly GCA_035702165.1. Lineage (GTDB taxonomy): Bacteria > Actinomycetota > Actinomycetes > S36-B12 > CAIYMF01 > Longivirga. The sequence goes on along the minus strand of DASSQW010000072.1, from coordinate 4,501 downwards.
TGCAGGACGACGAGCCCGTGGTGGTCGACGAGGAGCGCCACGGGGTGCTCACCCTCGAGCGGCTGCTCGAGCTGGTCGTCGACTCCGAGCGCGAGGTGGGTCTGGCCATCGAGACCAAGCACCCCACGCGCTACGCCGGCCTCGTCGAGGAGCGCACCGTCGAGATGCTGCGCCGCTTCGGCCTGGCCCGGCCGCGCAGCGAGCAGGACTCGCGCATCCGGATCATGTCGTTCTCGCAGCTGTCCGCGCGGCGCGTGCGGGCGCTCGCTCCCGGCCTGCCCACCGTGTTCCTCATGGAGCGGGTGCCGCTGCGCTTCCGCGACGGGTCGCTGCCCTTCGGCACGCGGATCGCCGGCCCCTCGGTCGAGATCGTGCGCGCCTACCCGCGCTACGTGCAGCGCCTGCACGACTCCGGCAACGCCGTCCACGTCTGGACCGTCGACGAGCTCGACGACGTCGACGTGTGCGTGCGCGCCGGCGTCGACGCCGTCATCACCAACAGACCGCGCGCGGTGCTCGACCACCTCGGCCGCACCGTCGGCTGAGCGCGCGGGCTACGCTCGCGGACCGTGGCCAACAAGCAGCGCTCCGCGCGCCCTGTGGTGTCCGATGCCGAGATCCCCGTCGTGGGGCCCCGCGAGCCCTGCCCCTGCGGCAGCGGCCGTCGCTACAAGGCCTGCCACGGCAAGGAGCTCGCCGCCGCCGGCGTCGCCCTCGTGCGCCGCCCGTTCGAGGGGCTCCGCGGCGAGGGCGACTGGATCGCGATGCGGGAGATCGTCCCGTCGGCGACGGCGTCGCTGACCCTGGCCGGCGAGTACGCCGAGGCGCTCGGCGACCGCCGCGTGACGGTGGCGACCGTGCTGCCCCTGGCGTGGCCCGCGCTCGTGCGCCAGGACGGCTCGATCGTGCTGGGCCTGCAGACCACGACCGGCACCGGCGACGCGTCCCGCGACGTCGCCGACGCGCTGCTGCGCGCGATCGACACCGCGCCCGGCCAGCCCGTGGCCCCAGGGCGGCCCGGCCCCGGACCGCGCCTGCAGGACGTGCTCGACCCCGGCGCGCCCTTCGACGTCACCGTGCACGAGGGCTTCGACTTCTGGATCGAAGGGACCGGCGCCGAGATCACCGACGACGTCGCGGCCTCGATGGAACGGGCGAACGCCGCAGTCGTGCCGACCGTGCGCCTCGACGGCGTCGAGTCGGCGTACTGGTGCCGGATCGGCTCCAAGGAGCACCTGCGCTGGGTGCTGCCCCACGACGAGGAGGCGCTGCTCACCGCGCTCGCGCGCCTGCACGCGCGCGGCGAGGACACCCTCGGCGCCGGCACGCGGCTCATCGGCACCTTCCGCGCGGACGGCCTGCTCGTGCCGGTGTGGGACCTCGTCCCGGGCGCCGAGGCGGCCGAGGTCGAGGATCCCGCGACGGCGTTCGCCGACCGCCTCGCGGTGGCCCTCGCCGAGTCCGGCGACCTCGACGAGCCGAGCCGGCGGGCCCGCGCGGGCCTGGCCAACCGCCAGGTGACGCTGCGGTGACGATCCCTTCCGTGGGCGTCTCGTGACACAGGGTTCACGAACCAACGGTCTAGACCGAATTGCCCCTGTTCGCGGCTCCGCGAATGGTCAAGGAATTGCCAAGAACGTGCTCCAGGCCGTCACTCCGGGTTGAGGTTGCCGGGCTTTGGCCGTACGGTCGGGAGCAGATCGGACGCCGCTGCATCCCCCGTCGGTGGCGTCCGATCGTCTTCTTGTCCGGGCCCCGATCCCGTGACGCCGCTGCGCATGTGCCAGGCGTCCGGTGGTGAACAAATCCTCCCCGTGGGGGAGGTCACAGGTGCGGTTCCCGTGGCATCGTGTCCCGTGGCCGACGACGGGGTATCCCGTCGACGGTCGGGAGTCCGCGGGGGTGTCGCCCGACCCGGTCGTCGCGAGACGACCGCGGACCGCGATCCGCAGACGCACGGCCCATCCGTCCGACGGGTGGGCCGTTCGGCGTCCTAGGGCCGGACCAGCTCCACGAGCGTCACGACCGCGAGGATCGCGAGCACCACGCCGCCGATGATGCCGATGCGCCACAGCGGCACGCGCTTCTGCAGCCAGTCGCCCACCAGGACGCCGAACCCGGCGACCGCGGTGAGCGCGAGCCACGAGCCGAGGAAGACCGAGAGCGGCGCCCCTGTGCGGGCGGCCTGGCCCGCGGTGATGAGCTGGGTGAGATCGCCCCACTCGGCGGTGAAGATGATCGCGAACGTCGTGGCGAACGCGGCGAACGCACCGCTGCCGCCGCGCTCACGGGCGACGCGGTCGACCTCGGCAGCCTCCTCGGCCTCCTCGTCCTCCTCGGCACTGCGTGCACGCAGGCCCGCGCGCACGAGCAGCACGGCGCCGACCGCGAAGAGCACGGCGGTCACGCCCAGCACGAGGTTCTCGGGCAGCAGCGAGAGCAGCTGCCCGGCGGCGACCGCGATCACCATCTGGATGCCGAACGCGAGCGACGCCCCGATCCAGACCCACAGCTTCGGGAAGCGGGTCGCGAGGACGAGGGTGGCGATGAAGGACTTGTCGGGCAGCTCCGCCGGGAAGATCACGAGGAAGGTCGCGACCAGAACCGCGAGGTCGAGGGTCCAGGTCACGCGGTCACTCGCCGATCTCGGGCCGACCCGTGCGACCACCGGGCATGCGGTTGGTGGGGCGCTCGGGCGCGATGACGGGGAGCGGCGGCGTGCGCACACCGCTCCAGCGGGCAGGTACGGCGTCGATGCGCTCGGCCAGCCGGTACGCCGCGGACTCGTAGTTGACCCACCAGCCGCGGAAGTGCGGCCACGCCTGCTCGGCGGTGCGCGCCATCTCGTACCCCGACGCCACGAGCTGCTCGTAGGCATCGGCGAACTCGTCGAAGGTGAGCGAGACGCCGGAGTCGGGATCGGGGTCGTCGTCGACAGCGATGCCCTCGGCGCGCGCGATGTCGCGCACGGCCACGAAGCCCTGCCGCAGCGCCACACGAGCCGGCCCCTGCTGCAGCTGCGGGTTCAGCGAGAGCTGCAGCGCTGCGGCGTCCATCACCGACAGCAGCGCGATGAGCCAGGTGCGCATCGGCTGCGCCGACCGGACGTGGATCAGCACGGGGTAGTTCACGTGGCTCTCGGCGACGTCGGCCGCCCAGTGCTCCCAGTCGCGCCACAGCGTGATCAGCTCGTCGGAGCTGTTGACGATGGCGTGCCGCAGCAGGATCTCGGGCCCCCAGTTGGGTTCTCCGCTGCGCGAGTGGAGCAGCGCGACCTCGACCTCGCGCCGGTTGTACGACGCGTACAGGCTGGGCAGGTAGCCGATCAGGAGGCCGACCACGATCGGCCCGGTCGCCGCGGCGAGGAAGTCGACGAGCGTCAGCTGCGCGCGGTCGGTGCTCGCGAACCCGAGGGTGAACAGGCTCGAGCCGGCCTCCCGGAACGACGCCGCGATGTCCAGCGGCGAGAAGGAGAAGAGCAGGAGCGCGAAGCCCACGAACAGCAGCGCCAGCCAGGTCAGCAGCGTGACGATGAGCGACACGGGCGCGGCGTAGGCCAGGACGGCGTCGCGCTGCTCGTACGTCGACGTGCGGTGCGCGACCGACCGGAACACCGCGAGGGTCGCCGACAGGACGGCCGAGGACAGCTTGCTCCGCACGCCGCGCGGGACGACGAGCGTGCGCAGCAGCGACGAGCCGACCGCGAGCACGATCGCGAGACCGACGACGAAGCTCAGGACCGCGCCGAGCGTCGCCACGGCCCCCACCTCCCGTCGTACGCCGTCACGCACAGACCCTAGGGCCTCGCCCGCGGCGGGCGTCGGCGCGAACCGACGCCGGGCCGCGCGGGAGCCCCGACTACCCTTGCGCCGTGTCCCTCGATCCCGCCACCCGCGACGTGCTGCTCGTCGTGGCGGTGGCCGTCGCCGTGCTCGCCGTGGTCGTCGCCGTCGCGTCCCAGGTCTCGTTGCGCCGGATGCGGCGCGACCTGACCCTGCTCGAGTCCGACGGAGACGCACCGTCGTTCGTGCAGGCGGTCGGTCGCCAGACCGAGCAGGTCCGCGCGCTGCGCGGCGAGGTCGACGACCTCTCGGCGCTGCTCGCGCGCACGCGCACCGAGCTCGCCGACGCGCTGCGCCACGTGAGCGTCGTGCGCTACGACGCCTTCGGCGACATGGGCGGGCGCCTGTCCTTCTCCGCGGCGATGCTCGACGACGGCGGCGACGGCCTGGTGCTCACCGCCATCCACGGCCGCAGCGAGACGCGGTCCTACATCAAGGGCGTGAAGGCGGGGCAGAGCGACGCCTCGCTCTCGCCCGAGGAGCAGCAGGCGATCACCTTCGCGCTGCGCGGGGCGTCGTCGTGACCTCGATCGCCTACCTCGGCCCGCGCGGCACCTTCACCGAGGAGGCGCTGCTCTCCATGCCGGTGAGCCGGGGCGCCGACCTCCGCGCCCTGCCCTCGGCCAACGCCGCGGTCGACGCCGTCCGCACCGGCGACG
>DASSQW010000071.1:0-4272 GCA_035702165.1 Candidatus Nanopelagicales bacterium | reverse complement strand
CGCCAGGAACTCCTCGTGCGAGCGGGCCGCCATGCCGACCAGCTCCGACCACGCCGGGTCGGCCTGGATGGCGTACAGCTTCTCGAGGTCGCCGTCCTCGACCGGCCGCAGCCGCACCGCCGTCCTCACCCCGGCACCACCGGACCGGCCGGCCGTCAGCAGCCGGGGAGGCGCTGGGCGAGCCAGCCGGGCAGCGCGTCGAGGCCGATGCGCTCCTGCGCCATGGTGTCGCGGTCGCGGACGGTCACGGCCTGGTCGTCGAGGGTGTCGAAGTCGACCGTCACGCAGTACGGCGTGCCGATCTCGTCCTGCCGGCGATAGCGGCGGCCGATCGCGCCGGCGTCGTCGAACTCGACGTTCCACGACTTCCGCAGCTCGGTCGCGAGGTCCTTCGCCTTGGGCGTGAGGTCGGCGTTGCGCGACAGCGGGAGCACGGCGACCTTCACCGGCGCGAGCCGCTTGTCGAAGCGCATCACCGTGCGCGTGTCGACGCCGCCCTTGGCGTTGGGAGCCTGGTCCTCGTCGTAGGCCTCGAGCAGGAACGCGAGCATGGCGCGGGTGAGACCTGCGGCCGGCTCGATCACGTACGGGAACCAGCGCTCGTTGGTCTCCTGGTCGAAGTACGACAGGTCGACGCCGGAGGCCTCGCTGTGCGCCTTGAGATCGAAGTCCGTGCGGTTCGCGATGCCCTCGAGCTCGGCGAACTCGGCGCCGCCGAAGTTGAAGCGGTACTCGATGTCGACGGTGCGCTTCGAGTAGTGCGACAGCTTCTCCTTCGGGTGCTCGAACAGGCGCAGGTTGTCCGACGTGAGCCCGAGGTCGAGGTACCAGGCCAGCCGGTTGTCGATCCAGTACTGGTGCCACTCCTCGTCGGTGCCGGGCTTGACGAAGAACTCCATCTCCATCTGCTCGAACTCGCGGGTGCGGAAGATGAAGTTGCCCGGCGTGATCTCGTTGCGGAACGACTTGCCGACCTGCCCGATGCCGAACGGCGGCTTCTTGCGAGCGGTGCCGGCGACGTTGGCGTAGTTGACGAAGATGCCCTGCGCGGTCTCAGGACGCAGGTAGTGGATCGACGCGTCGTCCTGCACCGGGCCCAGGCTCGTCGAGAGCATGCCGCTGAAGTTGCGCGGCTCTGTGAACTGGCCCTTGTTGCCGCAGTTCGGGCAGTTGATGCCGGCCAGGCCGCCCTCGGGCGCCTTGCCGTGCTTGTTCTCGTACGCCTCGATGAGCTGGTCCTCGCGGAACCGCTTGTGGCACGACAGGCACTCGGTGAGCGGGTCGGTGAACGTGTCGAGGTGTCCGGACGCCGCCCAGACCTGAGGCGCGAGGATCACGGCGCTGTCGAGACCGACGACGTCGTCGCGGCCCTGCACCATGTGGCGCCACCACTGCCGGCGGATGTTCTCCTTGAGCTCCACGCCGAGAGGGCCGTAGTCCCACGCGGACCGCGTACCGCCGTAGATCTCGCTGCACGGGTAGACGAACCCGCGCCGCTTGCTGAGGTTGACGACGGCGTCGACGCGATCGAGTGCCATGTGGGGCTCCGTCCGGCTGGTGTGTCGGCGAGTTGGTGCGGTGCGTGTCGGGCGCCCCAGGCTACGCGAACGTGTCGTAGTGCTCGTGCAGGGATATCCGCTCGAGCGGCTTGGTGACGGCGATCACGTCGTCGTACTCCCTGCGCAGCGCGGGCTCGGCGTCGCGGGGGCAGACGGGCACAGCGAGGACGACGCGCGTCGCACCCGCGCCCCTGATCGCTGCGCCTGCAGCGATCGCGGCCGTCCCGCTCTCGACGCCGTCGTCGATCACGACCACGTCGCGCCCTGCGATCTGCAGAGCCGAGAGGTCGACGCGCACCCCGCTGTCGTCGCGGGCGGTCGGGACGGGCACGACCTCGGCACCGAGCGCCTCGGCCACCGCGCGTCCGGTGACCTGGCCGCCGGCGCCGATGCACACGAGCAGCGCGTCGCCGCGGACGTCCGGGGAGAGCAGCGCGGCGAGCTGCCGGCCGCCGTCGGCGAGGTCGACGAACGTCACGAGCGGTCCTGCGGGTCGAGCCCGCCGATCGCGAAGTCGCCGGGCGAGACCTTCGGTGCGGCCGCGTGCCCGAGGCCGACGGTGCCTGCGTCCTCGCCGCGCGCGGAGTCGCGCTCGACCACGCCGTCGGGCGTGCGCGACACGAGGACCTCGAACGCCGTCGCCTCATCGGCGGCGGTGAGGAGGAACGGCCAGCGCAGCTTCACGTCGTACGCCGAGAGCGCGCGGCGGTAGGAGCCGACGTCGGCCCACTCGTGGGCCAGCACCAGCACGTCGGGGTCGTCGACCGCGCGTGCGAGCCAGCCGCGGAGGTAGCCCGGCTGCTCGGCGAGCACCGCGAGCACGTCGCGCGCCGCGTCGAGGGCCGCAGGCACGTCGGCGTAGCCCGGCAGCGGCAGGCGGTGACGGGTGACGGCCAGCACGCCCCCACCGTAGAGCGCGCGGCGGAGGTGCGACGATGGGTGGGTCCCGCCGTCGAGGAGTCCGTCGTGCCCCAGAGCAAGCGCCACCCGGCGCGCCGCCCGCAGCGCCGTCCGGCGCGCGCGCCGCACCGCAACCCGGCCGCGACCTCTGCGCCGCCGGTGACGGCGACGGGCTTCCGCGGCTGGCTGGAGAGCTGGAGCGGCGTACCGCTGCTGATCCTGTCGCGTCAGCCGTCGTGGCTCGTGCCGGGTCTGCTCGCCGTCTTCCTCGTCGCTGGCCTCGCGATCCCGGCACGCTGGGCCGGCCTCCTGCTGCTCGTGCCGATGCTCTTCCTCGCCTGGCTCGCCGCGCTGTCCTGGCCGCGCACGAGCGCCCTCGGCAAGGTGCTGCGCGTCCTCACCGTGCTCGCGCTGCTCGCCGCGACGGTCGCCCGCCTCAGGGGCGTCTTCTGACCCTCGCGCCACCCTCTGCCCACCTTCTGGCCCTTTCCCGCGCGAATCCGGCGGCGGACAGGGCCAGGACGTGGGCAGGTGCCGGTTGATGGGATTGACAATCATTCCTATCTAGACGCAGAGTGGGCGCATGCCCGTCGCCCTCGCCCTCCTCACGGTCGTGTCGACCATGATCGGCGGGGTCGTCGCGCTGCGCGCCCGCGACCGGATGCACCTCGTGCTGGGCGCGAGCGCCGGGATCCTGCTCGGCCTCGTGGCGTTCGACCTGCTCCCCGAGGTGTTCCGCCTCGGCGGAGTGCCGGAGGGGGTGCCGGGCTTCATGGTCGCCTTCGTCCTCGGCTTCCTCGTGCTGCACGTCCTCGAGCGCGCGTCCGGCGTGCACGAGCCGGCCGACTCCGAGTACGGCGAGCACCACCACAGGCTGTCCGGCACCATCGGCACCGCCGGCCTGATCGGCCACTCGTTCCTCGACGGCCTCGGCATCGGGCTCGCGTTCCAGGTGAGCACCGAGGTCGGCTGGGCGGTCGCGATCGCGGTCCTCGCGCACGACTTCGCCGACGGCCTCAACACCGTGACGCTCATGCGCCGGGCCGGCCACACCCAGCGGCGGCAGGCGATCGCGCTCGGGCTGGACGCGATCGCACCGCTCGTCGGCGTCCTCGTCGCGCTCCTGCTCTCGCCGCCCGGCACCGCGCTCGCGCTCTACCTCGGCGCGTTCGCCGGCCTGCTCACCTACCTCGCGACCGCCGAGATCCTGCCCGAGGCGCACGCGCACCACCCGTCGCGCATCACCTTGCTCATGACGCTCGGCGGCGTCGCGTTCATGTACGTCGTGGCGTCCTTCGCATGAACGCGACCGAGCCGGTACGCCGGAACACGCGCCAGCGCGCGGCGGTGCTCGCGGTGCTCGACGACCTCGACTCCTTCCGCAGCGCGCAGCAGATCCACTACGAGCTCGGGCGTCGCGGCGACGCCGTCGGCCTGAGCACCGTCTATCGCAGCCTGGCCGCGCTCGCGACCGACGGCGAGGTCGACAGCCTGCTGCGCGACGACGGCGAGGCGGTCTACCGTCGCTGCTCGGGCGCCGCCCACCACCACCACCTCGTGTGCCGCTCGTGCGGTGCGACCGTGGAGGTCGAGGGGCCGACCGTCGAGCGCTGGGCGGAGAAGGTCGCGGCCGAGCACGGCTACGACGAGGTCAGCCACACCCTCGAGATCTTCGGCCGCTGCGCCGCCTGCCGCTGACCCGGCCGCCGGCGGCGTGGCCTCGGTGCACGACCACCGCCACAGCGCGCCCAGCGAGCCCCCGACGCGTAGTTCTCCGAACATGATCATGTTTGGAGAACTACGCGACCTCGTG